>JAICWG010000166.1 GCA_025934915.1 Nitrospira sp. | reverse complement strand
AAGAGACCATCCCTGCGCCGACAAGAAACGGTGCAAACGATTCAGCGGGCGGGTAACACTTGTACCGCAAGCTCATTCTCGATAACGGAATTCGCTTAGTCACTGAGCAGATTCCGACCCTTAAATCTGTGACGGTTGGTATCTGGGTCAATGCGGGCTCTCGTGATGAAAGTCCCGCAGAGGCCGGATATTCGCACTTCATTGAACACATGTTCTTCAAAGGGACGGTTGCCCGTTCGGCGACGGATATCTCCCGTGAAATCGACGCGTTGGGGGGCGAGATGAACGCCTTCACGACACGCGAAACAACAACATTCTACGTCAAGGTCTTGGATCAGCACTTGCCCATGGCGTTGGATCTGCTTTCGGATTTATTTCTTTGCTCTCGTCTTGGCCGAAAAGAAATTGAGAAAGAAAAACAGGTGGTGCTCGAAGAAATCCGCATGGTTCAAGATGACCCCGAAGATCTGGTCCAGGAGCTTCATACCAAGTTGGTCATGGGGCGACATCCCTTGAGCCGGCCGATCTTGGGTCGAGAATCAACCATCGTCCGGATCAGCCGGCAGGATCTCCTTGAGTATATCGATGCCCATTACCGGCCGGAGGAGATCGTAGTGGCGATCGCAGGGAATTTCGATCACCGTCAGCTTGAAAAAATACTGGCGCGCACCTTTGGCGGGTATCGCAAGTCTTCAAGTCGCATTCCTTGCAAACGGTGGCCTCCTGAATTGCAGGGTGGCGCGACGTTGAAACAGAAGCCGTTGGAACAGGTTCACCTCTGTGTAGGGTTCGAAGGCGTTGCAGCCGGGCATAAGGACCGCTATGCGGTCTACGCGTTGAACGCGGTGCTAGGTGGCAGTGTCAGCTCGAGGCTATTCCAGGAGATCCGAGAAAAACGTGGTTTATCCTATTCGGTCTACTCGTTTTTGTCCGGCTATTCAGACAGCGGAACCATTACGGTATATGCCGGGATTCGAGCACGAGAGGTTGAGCGGGTTCTTGATTTGGTCTGGCGTGAAATTCGAAAACTGGCCAGGCATGGTATCGATGGTCACGAACTGAAACGCACAAAGGATCAAATGAAGGGTAGTCTCATGCTGAGTTTGGAGAGTTCACATAGTCGGATGAATAAACTTGCCAAAGATGAGCTGATTACGGGGACACATACGACCCTGGAGGATTTGATTGAAGAGATCGATAGCGTCACTGAACAGCAAGTATTGCAGATCGCACAAAATTTGTTGGCCGGAAACAGAATTGCGCTGACCGGATTGGGGCCTCTTTCTTCACGTCAAGTAGCGGGGTTGAGCGCGAAATTTTCCTAACTTCCGTTGCTGCACATGAAGGTCAATCTATTGAAATCTCACAACAGACTGTTATGTATTGACATTTGGGCACACATTTCTCTAGAGTCGAATCCATCAAACATGTCCTTGACGGGGCAGCGCAGTTTCAGTACCGTTCCGGTACCAGCCGGGCGGCGTCCCGGTTCGTTTTTGGTGCGCAGGCTATTGAAGAACGAGAATTTTCCAAAGGCTTTGATTTAGCGATATCCAGCATTGGCGACGAATAACGTCTCATTGGACTGTTGGGCTCAATTTGACGAAGGAGGGACGCGTATGAAAAAGGCTGTCGTTCTAGCCGCCGTGGCAGTGTTTTCTGGATTCGGCTTGCTAACGGCCGAGTTCACATTAGCTGCCGGAATCGAAGCGTTGGGTCTTGCCGATGCAGTGGTCGGTGGAAAACCACTGAAATCCGAAGCCGCGGCCAAGACGCTGCAAGGCCGTGTCTGGTCGCAGTGGGCGGATAACCCGGATGGAGAACTCTTGTTCGGCGTTCAATATTGGAATACGGGAGAGCCGGGATCCGGCACACCTATGGGCCGATCATCGACGACGTTTGACGTGAAGCCGCCTGATCCTCTGTTCAGTTGTTGTGCCTGGGGTTTTACAGGTGGCGCTGAGAAAAATTCAACCTATTCAGGCTGGTACCAGGCGGCCACGACGGTACGTCTTGCCGTCAAAGATAAAGCGCTGATGGATCAAATCATCAAGGCCTCTCAAGAATTGGTCGCTATGGAGGTCATGCTGGACGGCAGAACCATCACCGGTTTCAAGGTGATCAAGGACTAGACACTCTCAATCGAGAAACATGTTGGTGAAGGAGGAGCGATCATGATGTTGCAGAAGCGAGGTGCAGCCGTTCTGGCAGCCGTTGCGCTGATAGTCGGTATGGGTTCGACTGCCTCAGCCATTGAGTCGTTTCAAGAGCGTTTCGAGTGGGGTGATATGAGCAAACCCACCACCCTACAGGGTCGGGTGATCGTCCTTGATCCCTACGATGAAGCGGTGTGGATTAACATCGCCGTCTTCGGTGGTAATGCCGAGAGCGGCTTGTACTGGCAAAAAATTCATCCAGGTAAAAATGTGAAGTTCTATGCCGATAAGTCCGCCTGGCAAGAGTTGAAGAAGATGGGTCGATCCCATGCCGGGCCCGCAGCCGCGAAGGATGTACCTCCCGGCAGCACGACGGACTTAATCGAATTCGTGGCCACGGAGACTGAGCAGAACCATCGGGTGATTTCATCAGTGAAGAAAGTTCCAGAGGTGTCTGGCGCCATGGGTAAGCCTCTGAGCATGTCCTCGCTACGCCTTAAAGATTGTGCCGGGAAAAGTGAATTCGACAAGGCTTGCGCAGCAGCCAAGCAAGATCTCAACACTTCGCCGGTCACTCCTGATGGGCACAATGTGGGCATGCAATATGACGTGATGCTTCCTGGTGGGAAAACCCTCGGTGGTCTCATTCCCTGGTCCGCACAGTATAATCGACCACACTGACGGCTATCTATGATGGAAACGGGCGGCATTTCCAGCGTGAAATGTCGCCCGTTTCATTTTCACCATCCGATCCACAAGGGTTATCGATCGGATGGATCGCTGCTATCCGATCTCACCATGCGTTGCAACTCGGCAAGGCGATTCAGCGCGTCAAGCGGTGTCATGGAGAACAGGTCGATCTGCTTGACTTCCTCAATGATCGGATGGGGATGCGGAAGAGGTTCCGACGCCGTCGGTGGGAGCTGTTCCTGAATCAACCCGGAGCGAGCCGACTCCGGTTGTTCAAGTTGCGATAAGACCGCTTGCGCCCGGCTAATGACGTCGGGAGGAAGCCCGGCCAGTTTGGCCACGTGGATGCCGTAACTCCGGTCTGCTTTGCCTGCCACGATTTTTCTGAGAAACACGACGTCTTCGCCGCGTTCCTGAACGGCCACGCGATAATTCTTTATTCCTGTCCGTTGTTGCTCCAGCTGTGTCATCTCATGGTAATGGGTGGCGAATAACGTGCGTGCCCCTAATCGTGCGCGGTCATGGATGTGCTCTGCGATCGCCCAGGCGATGCTCAGGCCATCGTAGGTGCTTGTGCCGCGACCGATTTCATCCAACAGAATCAGGCTGCGTTGAGTCGCGTTCTGGAGAATATTGGCCGCCTCGACCATCTCCACCATGAACGTACTCTGGCCTCCCGCCAGATTGTCCGAGGCTCCCACTCTTGTGAAGATGCGATCGGCCAATCCGATATGCGCTTCTGCGGCGGGAACGAAGCTACCGATTTGAGCCATCAGCACGATGAGTGCGACTTGCCGCAGGTAGGTGCTCTTTCCTGCCATGTTTGGCCCCGTAATGATCAGCAGCTGGTTGGTCTCCAGATCGAGGACCGTGTCGTTTGGGACGAATCCCGAATCGGTACAAAGTCCTTCGACCACGGGGTGGCGACCCTCCCGTATGGTGATGGCGCCCCCTTCCGTGACCGTGGGTTTGGTGTACCGGTGCAAAGCGGCCGTATCGGCCAATGCAGCTACGACATCAATCAGCGCAAGGACGGTCGCCATGGCGTCCAATCGGTGAGCTTCTTTGGCCAACCAGAAACGCAGCTGAATAAAAACCTCTTGCTCGCAGGCAAGCAATTTGGCATCGGCTCCGATGACGCGTTCTTCCAGTTCTTTCAACTCTGCGGTCATAAATCGTTCAGCATTGACCAGGGTTTGTTTGCGAATGTAGTCGGCGGGGACACGAGCCAGATTGGCTTTGGTAATCTCGATATAGTAGCCGAACACGTGATTGTAACGGACTTTCAATGACTCAATGCCCGTACGCTCACGCTCCTTCGTCTCGACTGCGGCGATCCAACTTTTTCCTTCCCTGCTGGTTTTGTGCAACTCGTCAATTGCCGGATCATAGCCCTCTTTGATGATGTTCCCATCGCGAATGGAGAGCGGAGCATCGAGTTGGATTGCTCGTTCGATCAGATCGTACAGATCCTGGCCGTTATCCCAGGATGCCCGTACATTGCAGAGCAACTGACTGTGGAGTGACGCCAGATGGACAACAATCTCCGGCAAAACCGAGAGAGACTGTTTGAGGGCAAGAAGTTCTCGCGGGCCGGCCAAACCGAGTACGATGCGACTGCCGAGTCGCGCAATATCCTGGATCTCCCGCAGGCCCGTGCGTAATGCAGCCCGCACCTGCATGTGGTTTTTCAGTTCTTCCACGGCATCCAGCCGAAGCCGAATCTGGTCGTCGCGGAGTAACGGCCTCACCAACCACTGGCGAAGGAGTCGACTCCCCATAGCCGTGGCCGTCCGATCCAGTACGTTCAGGAGAGTTGTAGAGTTCAAACCCGACGCGGTCTCGTTCGACGCGAATGGTTTGATAAGCTCCAGATTACGGATGGTCGCTCCATCCAGGTGCATGTACTCGTGAGTATGTCGGACAGCGAATCGGCGAACGTGATCCAGGGAAACCGTCGGGTGGGTCTCGCGGAAGTACGCCAAGACCGCTCCCGCAGCGCTACCGGCAGCTGGGAAGTCGGCACAGCCTAAGGCTTCCAAGGTTTGCACGCGGAAGTGTTCAGTCAAGGTGCGAACAGCCGATTGTTGGCTGAATGACGCCGGTGGGCGTTCACACAGACGCGCTCCTGTAATTTGTTGAATCCAAGCGGAGGATTGGCGGACAAGGTCTGCGGGGAAGAGAACTTCACGAGGTTCCAGCCGATCGACTTCGTTCAATACGTATGTGGACGCGTGCGGACCGTGAAACTCCATACCCCAAAATTCACCCGTTGAAACCTCAAGGACGGCCAGGCCTATCGGCATCTCATGAACCGTGCCTGATCGAACGGCGAGGGCAACGAGATAGTTGAGTTCGGAAGGAGCGAGAAATTCCGTGTCAACGAGTGTGCCGGGAGTATAAAGCCTCACGACTTCTCGCCGTACCAAGCCTTTTGCTGCCTTGGGATCCTCAACTTGCTCGCACAATGCGACGATACGGCCGGCCTTCAATAGCTTTGCAATATAGCCTGTCGCGGCATGATAGGGGACGCCACACAGTGGAACAGGATGGGCGCTGTTCTTATCGCGGGAAGTGAGGGCAATTGATAGGAGTCGAGAAGCATCCTGTGCGTCCTCGTAAAACATCTCATAAAAATCTCCGACCCGAAAAAACAGTATGGCCTCAGGGTATCCCTGTTTGATGTCACGATACTGCCGCATCAGCGGGCTCAGGGTCGAGTCACTCATCAACGAGGTTCCTCGAAGACTCCATTTGAGTGGAACCCTGGGTCCGTTCGGACATCTTCTCAAGCGATTGTCGAAGTCGCTCTAAGTTCACTTCGGCTTCCTGTAAGGCCTTCGTCTTTCGCCGAAGATCGATACGTCCACGTACCCAGGGAGGAAACAACAAGATAGCCGCGACCAAAAGTCCGATGACAAAGCCGGCCATGATGGGTTTGTAAATGGGAGTTGAGGCTTCGAGCAATCCAAAGAAATAGCGAAGTGTGACTTCCTGTTCTTGGTTTTGAAGAAAGAAGGCCAGCGAAAGGAGTACAAGAGTGCCGACCAGAATCAGTCGAGTCATCGCGGCAAAGTCTTTCTGCCGGCTCGGAGGCGTGGTCGGACTGATCGAGAGATTGAATGCACAACTTTCTTCATTTGAGCGAGAAGTAAACGAGAGCATGGACCTCGAGCTTCCACATGGGCTCTTCTGGTCGTTCTAGTCCGATGGGCAACCTGCACTTCCAGTCGATCTTCCGGGAGCCATTGGGGAAACCGGTCTGCCCACTCAATGGCAACGACCACCTTGTCCGTGAGGTAATCCGATAGTCCGATCGATTCGGTTTCTTCAAGTCTCTGTAACCGGTACAAATCGATATGAACAATCGGAAGCCGCCCCTGGTATTCATGGACCAGCAGGAACGTCGGACTTGTGACGGACGCAGCCGGTGCGCCGAGCCCGGCAACGATCCCGCGGACCAACGCCGTCTTACCTGCACCCAATTCACCGATCAAGGCGAGCACCTCCCCCCCCCGAAGCAGCCGACCAATGGTATATCCGAACGATTCTGTCTCGCCGGGAGATGAGAGGATAAGGTCAAGAGAGCTGATGGATCTAGCCATGGGAACGTCCTCACATGAGAGCGTTCCATATTTCATTGGGTTTGTCTTTTGATGCAGCCTGATGGATGAGCCTGAGGGCATGAGGAATCTCCTCGATCACGTCTCCCGAGATCATTCCGGCTGGTCCCTTTCTGGCTGCAGCCAAATCGCCAGCGGCGCCATGCAGGTACGTCGCGGCACAGGCAGCCTCCCAGGAAGGCATGCCTTGGGCTAAGAGCCCCACCATCATACCGGTTAAGACATCGCCCGTTCCTGCCGTCGCCATTCCTGGATTGCCGGTAGGGCAAATCGCAACGGTTCCATCCGGTCGGGCGACGACGGTCCGAGCCCCTTTCAAAACGACGAACAGGCCTCGTTCTCGCGCGAAGCGGGAGGCGGTACCGATCCGATCGCTATTGACGGTCTGAGGTATTGCGTCAGCCTCCAGTCGCGCCATCTCTCCGGGATGGGGCGTGATGATCGGCGGTGTTTTGCAAGAGGCCAGGAGGGCGGTCCGTCCAGTCAGCGCATTCAGGGCGTCTGCATCCAGGACAGTCGGCCGGTCAAGCTGTTTCGTCAAGGCCTGGACGAGTTCAACCGTTTCGGGATGAGTGGATAATCCTGGACCGATGGCGATAGCGGTTCTAGCCTCCATGAAGGCGACGAGTCGATCCAACGCGATCCGTGCAAAGGTGCGGGCTTTAGTTTCAGGCATCGGAACCGTCATCACCTCCAACAGCTTTGCTTCCAATACATCGTTGACACTGGTCGGGACTGCGACAGTCACGAGGCCCGTGCCGACACGCAGGGCCGCTCGTGCAGCCATGGCGGCAGCCCCGGTTTTTCCAACGGATCCGGCAATAATGCCGGCATGACCAAATGTACCTTTGTGACTTGATGGTTGCCGTCTCGGCAGGTACGTCCGCACCACCTCCTGTGTCATCAAGGTTGTTCGGCTCTCGACCGCATCAATGTAGGCCGGCGGAATTCCGATGTCCACGATGGCCACCTCTCCCGTCAGGTCGATCCCATCGTTCTGATAGAGGCCCAACTTTGGAAGTCCGAAGGTCACGGTGAGAGAGGCACGAACGGCTCGGCCCAGGATAGCGCCGGTATCAGCATGGAGGCCCGATGGAAGATCAACCGCCACCACGGGACGACCGGCTTCATTGATACTGTCAATGGCTTCGGCATAGCGTCCGGTTACAGCCGAGGAGAGTCCTGTCCCAAGGAGGGCATCGATGATGATATCACTGTCATGCAAAAGTGCTTGGGCCTGAGCTCTGGACGTGTAGAGACGAACGGAAGATTTCCCTGCGCCACGAACGAATTGCCTACACATCGTTGCCGCGTCTCGGCTCAGTTCGGAGGTGGGGGCCATGGCGAGCACACGCACGTTTGCATGATGTCTGCGGAATAGGCGGGCCACGACAAATCCATCTCCCCCATTGTTGCCTTTGCCGCACACAACGGTGACCGTCTTGCCCCGCACAGGTCCCAACCGTTGCTCAAGGCAAGATACGACGCCGGACCCGGCACGCTCCATCAACGTAGTTGCTGGGATATGAGCCTCTGAAATCGTCCGGTGGTCAAGCGCCTGCATCTGAGCAGCGGTAATGATCTTGGTCATGGTGAACCGAAGGTGGTGAACGGGCAGACTCTGTGGGTCGACGACATCAGATCAACCGAGCAAGGCCTTCATCTCTTTGACGGCTTGTACGAGACCGACGAGGACCGCCCGTGCGATGATGCTGTGCCCGATGTTGTACTCCACGATTTCTGGAATATGCGTCAGGCGTTTGACGTTGCGGTAATTCAGTCCATGACCGGCATTGACTCCGATCCCAAGTTTGTAGGCCAGCTTGGCTGCGTGGGTAATGGCTTCAAATTCCGAATCGGCTTCTTTGGAGCGTGTGGCATTTGCGTAACGACCGGTATGCAGTTCCACGAAATCAGCGGAAATTTTGTGTGCGGCTCTGATCTGATTCAGGTCAGGCTCGACAAAGACGCTCACGGGAATCCCCCCGTTATGCAACAGAGTCACAATGCCCTGAATTCGGTCACGCTGTCCTACAATATCAAGGCCACCTTCCGTGGTGAGTTCCTGTCGTTTTTCCGGGACCAACGTGACAAGGTCTGGCTTGATGTTCAAGGCGATTTTCGCCATTTCCCCGTCGGCCGCCATTTCAAGGTCGAGCTTTGTCCGGACCATTTCGCGAAGAAGATGAAGGTCTCGGTCTTGGATATGGCGTCGGTCTTCCCGTAGGTGAACGACCAAACCATCCGCTCCCGCCAGTTCGACCAATATAGCAGCAGCCAAAGGATCCGGATCGGCTCCTCCACGTGCCTGCCGTAACGTCGCGACGTGGTCGATATTCACTCCAAGCCGGGCCATCCATCCTCCTTTATCAAAATCAGCCTGATCATGAGCGCGTGAGGCAAGTAGATTCTGCAATCAAACGACATTAGTAGCAGAAAGGGGCGAGAGGGAGCAAGAACGGGTTCGCCGATAGGCGAAGGACGGGGATGAGAAGTCTCTGTCCTTGGCAACTTCAGAACCCATTGGAATGCAGCAATGAGGCAAATTGACTCAACCAAAGCCCTCCATTAGAATACGCGCTTTCCACAAGCATTCGCTCATGCATTGTGATGAGTCAACTTGGGGAATATCTAAAAACAGTCAAAGGAAATTCATGGGGTTGGGCGAAGGTTTTTATCGAATCAAGCGACTTCCGCCGTACGTCTTTGCGCAGGTTCAATCCCTCAAGCTTGAGGCGCGGCAACGCGGGGAAGACATCATTGATTTTGGGATGGGCAATCCCGATCAACCCACACCGTCTCATATTGTCGAGAAGATGATCGAGGCTGCCCGCAAGGGAAAGAATCATCGTTACTCGGCATCGCGCGGCATCACGAAACTGCGGCATGCGATTTGTGGGTGGTACAAGCGAAACTACGATGTTGACCTGGATCCGGAGACTGAAGCCATTGTCACCATCGGATCAAAGGAAGGTCTGGCTCATCTGGCCTTGGCCATGATCGGCCCTGGCGATGTGGTCTTGACTCCGACCCCTACCTATCCCATTCACATGTACAGCTTCATCAGTGCCGGTGGAGAGGTCCGTGGCATCGAACTCCGCCAGGACAGCGATTTTTTTGAAGATCTGACGCGCGTCTATCGGCAGACGTTTCCGAGACCGAAGATTCTCGTGATTAATTTCCCCCACAATCCGACCACGGCAGTGGTTGATCTGGAGTTTTTCAAGAAGATCGTGGCTTTTGCTAAGGAACACAACGTCATCGTCATCCACGACCTCGCCTACGCCGACCTGGTGTTCGATGGCTATAAGGCGCCGAGCTTTCTTCAGATCCCGGGAGCCAAAGACTGCGGGGTAGAGTTCTACACATTATCCAAGGCCTACAACATGCCTGGCTGGCGAGTGGGGTT
>JAICWG010000114.1 GCA_025934915.1 Nitrospira sp. | reverse complement strand
TGAGTCGGGAAGGGGAAGAGATCATGACGAAGGCAGGATTGTTCCCCGTACCTCCCACCCAAGCTGAGAAAAGGGCCGTTGCTTCGGCACTCCTACCGGACGGACACCGATGATGAGCCCATAGAGCATTCGCTAAGAACAACGTCATTCAAGTCCGAACAGTATCTAGGATTTTCACACAGGAGGATCTTGCATGAGAGGACTGTATGGGACGGCGTATACTGCCCAAGTGACGCTTGTGGCTCTGTGTACGGCCGCGATCGTATTGGTACAGCAGCCTTCATCAGCCCAGGAATCTTCAACAAGCCGTGATTCATCATCTGCTCCCAAAATCACTGGTCAACAGACCGATCCACCACAGGAAAACCAAGGACCACCGCCGCTTAGCCAAAGCCAGCCGGGAGGGATATCGCTGGAAGACCTACTCCTCCAAAAGGGTACGATTACTAAAGACGAGTGGCTCCGAATCCGTACGGAACAAGAATATAAGGCCGTAGACGAAACACGGCGGCTCGATGCGTTAGAAGACTGGAAGAGCAAAACCGAATTACTCCCGATCCTGCGGGACAAGATCAATTTCGGCCTGAACTCGCTGCAATTCTTATATGGGCATGTCAACGCGGCGGTGCCGGAAGGAAGAAGTCAAGACAGCCTGTCCATCCGCCGGGCAGAACTGGTTTTCTGGGGAAAGCTCAGCGACTATATTCCCCGGTGGCACATGCTGATGGAGTTCCAAAGTAGCGGTCTCACGAGCAATACGCCCAACATTCCTTCGGGGCCCGGTTCAATTGGAACTCCGAGCGTCGCGAACTACTTCCGCGAGGCCTATATTGATGTTCGGCCGGTTCAGTCGTGGGCGCCCAATCTCAACATTATCAGGATGGGGGTCTTTCGCATGCCCTTCGGCATCTTCACTGAGACGTCGGGAGGTCTGCGGCCTATCATCAGCTCTCCCTACTTGAATTATGTGGGAGGCGGGGGTGGGCCGGGGCAAAACAGGAACGGTACCGGCGGGGCCATCGACTTCATTCAAGAACGAGATCTCTTCGTCGATGTCCGGGGGAGACTCTTCAATCGGCTGGAATATGTTGTAGGCGTCATGAACAACAATAACTTCCTTGCCAACGGCCTCCTCAGCGCCACGTCGGGGATCGGCGGGGCCAATCAGCCGAAGGCGGTGTACACTCGCATCCGGCTTTTCGGCGACGATGTCTCCTTTATCAGCTTCACCACCATCCAGGGCACCTCGAACAACGCCGGGACCTTGATCAACGGGCGCGGCAAGGGCCACTTTGATCGGTATGGCGTGGATTTTCGCTACTACCCGAAGTATTTGCCCGGTTTTATGGTGCAGGGAGAATATTGGCAAGGACATGACGGTTCGAATGCCACCACGGTCGGGACAGGGGCCAACGGAGCTTGTCTTGATGTCTGCGGCGGCTCTCATGCGCCCGGCGTGAACCGTCGCACATGGTACGTCCTGGCAACCTATCTCATCACGAAAGGGCCGTTGGAAAATCTTGAACCGGTCTACATGTATGAGGAATTCGACCCCAACACCAGCATGGCGAACGATCTCTATACCAGGCATATCATCGGGTTCACCTATTATTTCGAAAATTTTCCGCCCAAGATTCAGTCCAAAATTCAGTTCAACTATGAGATCCGGCACCATTCAGGGTTGGGGACCGGCCCCGGTACCCCGGTGTATAATCCAGCAACAGATCCTTTTGCGAACAACGCATTCTTTTTACTGTTTCAAGTGCGCTATATGTAGTTATGATAGGTTCTCTATCATCGGTTGGACTGTGCGTGATGAACGGTGTCAGGAGGTGAATGTGAAGATTCTTGGTGCCTCTGTGATTCTGTCGTGGACAATGCTGAGCGCCTGTGCCACGAGTTACGAAGTGTTTCCTACCACGGTCATGAAAGGCGTTGATCGCCATTTTGATTTTGCCCGGTGGCGTGCGGTGACCGACGAATCAGAAACGAAAAAGGTCCAGCTCGGAGGGCGGATTGTGCGGTTTCAGGCATCCGATGATACAGTCACCATCGTCGTTGCTCAGTTGCCCATCGTCAAGCACCCGGCGTACGGACCAAAGGATAACAAAAAGAATAATGGAGAATTTGTCATCACCTATCAAGGGAATATCGAGGCGTTGATGCTCCAACCGGGCAATCGAGTGATGGCTGTAGGGACGACACGTCCGTGGAAAGTCGTCACGGTCGACGATATCTCTCGAAGCTTTCCGATCGTGGCAGCCCAATGTCTCCATTTCTGGAACACACAGGGGCGAGACATTGAAGATTTTCCCTACTATGAGGCGGGATATGTTGCCCTGAGACAAGAGACGGTTTGTGCAAAAACTCCGACTCCATAACCCACATTATTCATGACGGTTCGTCACTACGTTAATTGCGATCCGGTATCGATGTTGCTTGCAGGATCGGTCCTATTTGCCGTTATAAGCGTCTCTGCTTGTAGTCTCTTTAGCCATGGACGGTTGGTGTACGATCGAGAGCGTATCCAGATCGGCGTCCAAGCCGATCCTTCAGTCAGCCGGTTCAGCCAATCGGTTCTGAACAATCACCCGATCAATCTGACTCCGAAGGAGATCGAATCACTGCTCCGGGTCATCCAGGTCAGCGGTTATAGTGGAACCCTTGGCGGATTGATCGCAAAGCCACAACCCGTGTCCCTGTTCACTCCTCAGGAGTTGTCGATCATCTCAGGGCATCTCGCCACGGCATTCCGAGAGGCGAAGCCGACGGAACGAGTCTTCTTCTCGTTGCCGAAGCCGGAGGCAATCTACAGTGAGGATCGAACGGTTGGTGCATTGTTTTTCCGGGGCCGCTATCTCCACGTGGTCGTAACCGATCATTCTTCATTTATTCGTACCGACACCGGTGGCGGCGAATACAGAGATATTCGAGATACGAAGGGGATGAAGCTTTGGGTTGCCGGCCCGGCTCACGCGGCAATGGTGCCGGACCCCGAAGAACCACGATGGGCACACTTCGAAAGGGTTCATATTTCTCTCGATGTCAAACGAGTTCTGGCCCGGAAAGAAAACGTTCCGGCTGCGCCTATGAATCAAGCGGGAGCGGAGACGCCGGTCCCCCTGCCTGCCACTGTACAGGAAAGCGGTCAGCAAAGTGCGTCGCCTGAGGATCTGCAACTCCAAATTCGAGAACTCTCCGTTGCCAATGAAGAGCTCAAAGTTCGGCTTGATGAACAGAATAAGCGTACACAGCAGTTGCAAGATCAGATAGAACAGCTGCGCCGTGAGCTTTCATCGTCAGATCCTAAAGGGCCGTCTTTCAAAGCAGTTCCTGGGCAATAACCCTTCTCCTTTTTCTGTCCCATAAGTCATTGCCTGTTCCCCGATGGGGATTAGCCGTCATTTTCCTGCCCTTCTGCCGAACGAAGCATGCGAGTGTTAATACAGAATTAACACTGACGTGATAACACCGGAACAGCGATGCGATAGGTTCATCCTCCGAGTGAGGAGCATTCTGGGATTATTTCTTATCAGAATATGGAGAGGAGGACCTATGGGTGTCGTTCGAGTCGCGCAGTCCATCATGGTGGCTAGTCTAGCGATGGCAATGAGTCTGGAAGGTCATCCAGCACAGGCAGAGCCATCAGCCATGATCAAGGTTGATGGCTCCAGTACCGTGTATCTCTTAACCGAAGCGGTGGCGGAAGAATTTCAGAATGCCAATCGCGGGAAGATTCGAGTGACCGTTGGCATTGCGGGAACAGGCGGCGGGTTCAAGAAGTTTTGTCGGGGCGAGATCGATATCGCCGATGCGTCCCGTCCGATTTTGAAGGAAGAAATGGCCCTCTGTCAGAAGAGTGGGATTACCTACTATGAATTGCCTGTTGCTTTCGATGCCTTGACGGTGGCCGTAAGCCCGATGAACACCTGGGTGACTTCGATGACGATTGAGGAGTTGAAGAAGATTTGGGAACCGGCGGCACAAGGCAAAATCAGCAAATGGAACCAGGTCCGCTCGAATTGGCCTGATGCGCCACTCGTCCTCTTCGGCGCCGGGTCAGACTCCGGAACCTTTGACTACTTTACCGATGCGATTGTGGGGAAAGCCAAGTCCAGCCGTGGCGATTACACCGCCAGCGAGGACGACAACGTGTTGGTCCAGGGGATTGAAAAGAACAAGAATGCATTGGGGTATATCCCATTTGCCTACTATTCCGCGCAAATGAAAAAACTCAAGGCAGTCGCCGTGACAGGCAAGAATGGCGCGATATTGCCTAGTGTGGAAAGTGTGGTGAACGGCAGTTATCAGCCGCTTTCACGCCCACTCTTTCTTTATATCAGCGAACATGCGGCGAAAAGACCCGAAGTGAAAAGTTTCGTCGAGTACTATCTCACCGAAGGTCCCAAGCTGATCGCAGAAGTCCGATATATTCCGTTGGCTGATCAGACGTACGGGATGGTCCGTCAGCGATTTCAAAAAGGTATTGTAGGAACCGGCTTTGGCGGTGAACCAGAAGTCGGACTGCCGGTTGAAGAAATTATGAAGCGCTCCCCAAAGCAATAGGTAGCGCTCATGTTTGACTTGCATCGAGGGATAAAGGAAGGATACAGGAAAAGGTAGGTTGTTCATGAATAAGTCTCTAGCGGCTGTGCCGGAAGTGATTCGTATCAGCGAACCAGTCATAGTAGAAGCAACCGCTCGGCGTCGGGCCCAACACCGGCGAGAACAAGTGATCGAAAGCGGGCTTTTCCTTGCCGCGCTGATGTCGGTAGCTGCCACTGCCGCGATTCTCGCCGTGCTCTTGTGGGAATCGCTCGGGTTCTTCAAGGCCGTGTCGCTCACTGACTTTTTGACCGATACATTGTGGACACCCCTCTTTGATGACGCGCGCTATGGAATACTGCCGCTGCTTGCAGGCACTGTTGTCACCAGTCTGATCGGGTTACTCGTTGCGATTCCTGTGGGGACGGTGTCGGCCATCTACCTTTCGGAATTCGCGTCGTCTCGCTTGCGTGAACTCATCAAGCCGGCGCTGGAACTGCTCGGAGCGGTACCGACGGTGGTGTATGGGTATTTTGCGCTCCTTGTGGTCACGCCAACTTTGCAGAAGCTTTGGCCGGACCTGCCAGGTTTCAATATGCTGAGTCCTGGAATCGTCATCGGTATCATGATACTACCTCTCGTTATTTCTCTGAGTGAGGATGCGATGCGGGCCGTGCCGATGGTGTTGCGGGAAGGGTCCTATGCGACGGGAGCGACACGTCTTCAGACGGCTTGGCGAGTGGTAGTCCCGGCAGCCACTTCCGGTCTTGTAGCGGCCTATGTGCTCGGAGTCTCGCGTGCCGTCGGTGAAACGATGGTGGTAGCGATCGCGGCCGGGCAAAATCCAAATCTCACGTGGAATCCCATGGAGCCCGCAGCCACCATTACCGCCTATATCGTGCAAGTGGCTCTCGGCGATCTGCCGCATGGCAGCATCGGCTACCAGAGCATTTTTGCGGCCGGCCTGGTGCTCGCCGTGACGACATTTGCCTTCAACATGTTCGGCCATGCCATGCGGAAGCGGTTCCGGGAGGTCTATTGATGTTGAGGCGACGGAAGTTTACGGAGGTATTGTTCAAGGCGGTCGGGCTCTGTTCCCTCGCTCTCGCGATCGGAACGCTGGCGCTGTTGTTCGGCGCGCTCATCGTTGAAGGGGCCAGCCGAATCGACTGGCAATTTCTCACATCCTTTCCGTCTCGTCGCGCCACACAGGCGGGTATCCTTCCTGCGTTGGTCGGCTCGAGTTTGATCATGCTGGTGACGGCAGTGGTTGGAATCCCTTTGGGCGTGGCGGCGGCGATTTATTTGGAGGAATATGCTCGCCGAACGTGGCTGACGGAGTTGATCGAGGTGACGGTCATGAATCTGGCCGGCGTGCCATCGATTATATTCGGCCTACTGGCACTGGGGTTTTTCGTCTATATTCTCGGTCTTGGGGCGAGCATTCTGACGGCTGGTCTCACCTTGGCTCTGCTCATTCTTCCCGTGGTGATCGTGACGACACGAGAGGCCATTCGCGCGATTCCGGTCCAGATCCGCGAAGCGGCCTTTGCGTTGGGTGCGACCAAATGGCAGACGGTCTCCCACCACGTGTTGCCCTATTCTTCGGCAGGGATACTGACCGGGATCATCTTGGCCTTGAGCCGGGCCATCGGAGAGACGGCACCCATCGTGACGATCGGCGCTCTCACCTTTATTGCCTTTCTGCCCCCGGCTCCCTTCACAACGGAACCACCGTTTATGTCGTTTGAGTGGTTGATGTCTCCCTTCACCGTCATGCCTATTCAGATGTTCGCATGGGTTTCAAGACCGGGCGAAGACTTCGCCGGCAATGCGGCGGCCGCGGGGTTAGTGCTCGTCTGTATGACCCTTGCAATGAACGGGCTGGCAATCTACGTACGCTATCTCATGCGCAAACGTGTCTCTTGGTAAATATGGATGTCATGGAGCTACCTCGTCTCGAATCACCCGAAGATCGGGTTTGGCCTAAGCTGCTCAAAGCGGAGACGAGGGCTTTGAGTTTCTCCTATGGACACCGATTGGCATTGAAAAATTTGTCAGTCCCTGTCGAAGAATACAAAATCACGGCGTTGATCGGGCCGTCGGGCTGTGGAAAGTCAACCTTCCTCCGGTGTTTTAATCGTATGCACGATCTCTACCCTGAAACCCGCTACCAGGGCGAAATCCTGCTCTATCCTGACAATCGTAATATCCTAGCTCGCGATGTGGATCCGATTGAGGTGCGCATGCGACTGGCCATGGTGTTTCAAAAACCCAATCCCTTTCCCAAATCTGTCTATGAAAATGTGGCCTATGGGTTGAAGGTTCGGGGCGTGACAGATCGGCGGATCTTGGATGAGAAGGTCGAACAGGCGTTGCGAAGTGCGGCCTTATGGAAAGAGGTCAAGGATAGGCTATCCGGTCTGGCAACGTCTCTGTCCGGCGGCCAGCAACAACGTGTCTGTATCGCCCGAGCCTTGGCGACCGACCCGGAGTTGCTGCTCTTGGATGAGCCGACGTCGGCGCTCGACCCGATTGCCACGGCCAACATCGAGGAACTGTTGCTCGATCTCAAACAGCGTGTGACGATTCTGATCGTCACACACAATATGCAACAAGCGGCACGGGTGTCGGATTGGACGGCTTTCATGTATCTTGGTGAACTCGTCGAGTTTGGCCTCACGAAGCAACTGTTCACGAATCCTTCAAAGAAGCAGACTGAGGACTATATCACCGGACGATTCGGGTAATCTGATGGCACAGCGACACTTCGACGAAGCACTTGCCGATCTCAAGACCAAGCTGGCGCGAATGGCCGGCTTGGCGGAAGACCAAATCGATAAGGCATTGACCGCGCTGGTCACACGCGACTCGGCGCTGGCTTGCCGCGTGATCGAGCGAGACCATAAGGTGAACGCCATGGATGTGGAGATCGACGAGGCCTGTATCGAGTTGTTGGCACTCCACCAACCGGCTGCGCGCGATCTACGGCTCGTCACGACGGCCATGAAAATCTCCACCGAGCTCGAGCGGATCAGCGATCTCTCGGAGAATATCTCGGAGCGCGCGATCGAGCTGAATGAAGAACCGCAGCTCAAGCCGTACATCGATATTCCGAGGATGGGAAACCTTGCAAGGATGATGGTGAAGGAAAGCATCGACGCCTTCGTCAAAGAGGATTCCAAGCTCGCTCGGAAAGTGCTCGTGGATGACGATCTGGTCGATGATCTGATGGAACAGTTATTTCGCGAGTTGCTTTCCTTTATGATGGAAAATCCGCATACCATTTCACGTGCCATTCGTTTGAGCTTCGTCGCCAAGTATCTTGAACGGATGGCTGATCATGCAACCAACATCGCCGAGTTGGTCGTCTACTTGGTGGAAGGCAAGATCATTCGACACACGTCACCTCCGGTTCCGTTGTAACGCCACGATTCATTCTTTTCAGGGCGTGCACACGACCAGCAGCATGATGCCCATTTGTTTGAAATGACCCTCCCCCTGTGTTAGCATTCACCGCATGGGCGCTACCACCTCGGGTAAGCGGAGAGAAACCCGCCGTGCCCCACCTCCCTCTTCTCATATTCAGCGCGAAGTGATCGGCGTGATCTTGATCGCGCTGAGCTTGCTCATGCTCTTGAGCCTTCTGTCGTTTGTGCCTGGGGAGGCGAGAATGGTGGCGGACGGTGCATCGGACACCAACCCGCCTCGAAATCTCATCGGTTCATTCGGAGCTCTGTTGGCCGGTGCGTTTTTTTATGGTATCGGTGGAGCGGCCTATCTCTTTCCCTTGCTGCTGGGGCGGTTGGGATTTCGCTGTTTCTCCCAGGCACCGGTGAGTCTCAGGCTGCGGACGGCCGCCAGTTCCCTAGCCGCCGTGTTCTTCTTGAGTGCATTTCTGCATCTTGAAACGACGGGGGTTCCGACGCTGACCAGCGGGATGATTTCCCGAGGGATGGCCGGTGGTGTCGTCGGCCAGACAATCGCCGATGGACTTCGTGCCGTCTTTGCGGGAACCGGAGCCCATATTCTGATCATTGCGGGATTTCTTGTGTCTCTTCTGCTGACAACACCTCTGTCATTGGCAGAAGCCGTGCGTCGGCTGCCGGAACGTTGGGCCGCTCTCCGTGAAGGAGTGTCCGCAGTGATGCCTGAGCGATCGGTTGTGGTGAAGGAAGCCGGCAATCGACGGTTGCGGGTTAAGCCTTTCAGGTCAAGCGCCGTCACCCTGGAAGAAGAGTCGGATGCTGAAAGAATCGAGGACGCGGAACCAATTCCAGCCGCGACTCCGCTGACTCCGATCATTCAGTCATTCCCTGTCACAACTCCGACACTGGAAGCGCAAACGACCGAGCCGGAAGTGGTTGTTCCACCGGCTGAGCCTGCGGATTATCGGCTGCCCGACCCGGAGATGTTGTTAAGCGATCCTTCCGGACCGATGGATCGGATGTCGGATGAAGAATTACGAGCGCAGTCCGAGGTCTTGTCACGGGCATTGATGAGTTTCGGCATCGAGGGCATTGTGACGGAAGTGAGGCCCGGCCCTGTCGTGACGATGTACGAGTTCGAGCCGGCACCCGGCACGAAAGTGGCCCGCATTGTGAATTTGGCTGATGACCTTGCGCTGGCTCTCAAGGCGACGAGTCTACGAATCGTTGCGCCGTTGCCGGGGAAATCTGTGGTCGGCATCGAGGTGCCGAACCGGTCTCGAGAGACGGTGTCGATGAAGGAAGTCGTCATGAGCGAGGCCTTTCGTCGGGCAAGATCCAGACTAACTCTGGCGTTGGGCAAGGATATCTTCGGCGCACCGATGACGGCCGATCTGAAGACGATGCCGCATCTCTTGGTAGCCGGTGCGACCGGTGCCGGGAAGAGTGTCAGTTTGAATACGATGTTGCTGAGTATCCTCTTTTCCTCCAAACCCAGTGAAGTGAAGCTCCTGCTCATCGACCCCAAGATGCTTGAGTTTCAATCGTATGAGGGTATTCCCCATCTATTGCGACCGGTGATTACGGAGCCCAAATCAGCCGCGAGAGGGCTGGGGTGGGTCGTTGCTGAAATGGAACGGCGGTATAAGCTGCTGGCCGAGGCCGGTGTGCGGAATATTGATGCGTACAATCGAAAGGTCGCCGGTTTGCAAGAGGTATTTGCTGAAAACAATCCAGCGGGTGTCGAGCAGCTTCCGATGCAATTTCTCTCTGAGGAAGAGCGCCTCTCTGCCGGTGAAACATCGATCGCCGAGGGTGAGCGTGGTTGCATGCAGCCGAAACCGACGCCGCCGGAACCGCTGCCGTTTATCGTCGTCATGATCGACGAGCTGGCAGATCTGATGATGGTGGCTCCCAAAGATGTGGAAGACAAGATCGCCCGACTTGCACAGATGGCACGGGCTTCCGGCATTCATCTGGTGTTGGCCACTCAGCGCCCATCCGTCGATGTGCTGACCGGCTTGATCAAAGCGAATTTCCCGGCACGGATCGCGTTTCAAGTATCTTCGAAGACCGACTCACGAACCATTCTCGATGCGAACGGTGCGGAGGCTCTACTCGGCCGAGGCGATATGCTGTATCTAGCCTCCGGCACCGGCCGTCTCGCGCGGCTGCACGGGTCCTTTGTATCGGACGACGATGTCCGCTCAGTCGTAGAATTCGTGAAGAAACAAGCCCTCCCGATTTACAATCAGGAACTGCAGTCGCTCAAATTGGAGGAGGCGGCGGAAGAAGAGGCAAAAGACGAAGTGTACGAACAGGCTAAAGAATTGGTCCTGTCGACCGGACAGGCTTCAGCCTCGTTGATCCAACGCCGACTGCGAGTCGGCTATCCTCGGGCGGCGCGCATGATCGAACAGATGGAATCGGAAGGCATTGTGGGGGCGGCGGGTCGTGATGGACGTCGGGAGGTGCTTGGTCGGCGCGGCCCGGTCGGCGCGGCGGAAGCATGATGCGTTGGTGGCTTGCCGCTCCATTGAGTGTCCTGTTCGTTTTGCCGGCCTGGGCGGCAGACAGACCGATTGATGAAAAGGCGTGGCAGGAAGTTCGTGAAGTCGTCAAACAGTTGCAAGCACGATACGAGAAAACGAAGGATATGCAGGCCGACTTTTCTCAGAAAACCAAGATCGAAGGGTTTGAGCGGCCTGTGACGTCGTCCGGCAAGGTATATATCAAAAAGCCCGGTCGTTTACGGTGGGACTATTTGGATCCGGCGACTGAGCAAATCTATGTGAATCAAGACGATGTGAAGGTGTATGTCCCCGAACATAAGCAGGTCCTGGTCGGCAAACTCACGCAGATGGCTGCCTCCAAAGCGCCGTTGGAATTGTTGCAGGGAGCGGCCAAATTGGATGAGTCGTTTGAGATTGAGCCCACCAGGGGAAAGGATCGGGGAGCCGGTGGCACGCCGCTTATCACGCTGATTCCCAAAGCTAAGGAGCAGGAATCCTCCCAGAGTCTTCAGAAGATCATCGTCGAGGTCTTTCCTAAGACCTATTTTATCCGCACGGTGTCACTCTATGAGATCAGCGGCAACGTCGCTGTCTTTGAATTTTCAAACTTGAAACCAAACCTGGGATTAGGTATTGAGGTGTTCGACTTTAAGACACCGTCGGATGTTGAAGTCGTTAGGGCTCCGGTGTTGAATGGGCCGTAATGGGTCACTGGTCAGTAGTCAAAGGTCGAACCTGCCGGAACCCCCATGACCGATGACTAATGACTCATCCTCACGATCTGACGAGATTACAACAGATGACAAACCTCATGAACAGTGTGACTGACACGGTCGATCAAGCCGTCGCAGCCTTAGACATTGACCATCTCCGCCGAGAGTATTGGGATCAGAACGAGTTTCTCGTCATCAAACAGTTCCTGCCCCGCGCCTTTGTGGAAGAAGTCCTTGTTCCTCAGGCGCAGGGCGTGAAAGCGGAACTCAATCGAAACTTTATCCCCGGCCACAAGAAGGGCGGGAGCGTCAGCTATTATACCGTGCGAGAAAAAGCTCCTCGCTTTCTCGATCTCTACCGGTCTGAGTCGTTCCGGACATTCCTGAATCGCCTCGTGGAGGCGAAGCTGATGTTCTGTCCGGACAACGATCCCCATTCTTGCGCCCTCTACTACTACACCGAACCGGGTGACCACATTGGGTTTCACTACGATACGTCATACTATAAGGGCGCTCGGTACACGATCTTGATGGGGCTGGTTGATCGGTCGACCCAGTGCAAGCTGGTGTGTGAACTTTTCAAAGACCACCCGACCAAGCAACCGCGCCATCTTGAGCTGATCACTGAACCCGGCGATATGGTGATTTTCAACGGGGACAAGCTCTGGCATGCCGTCACGCCTCTTGGAGAAGGTGAAGAGCGGATTGCGCTCACAATGGAGTACGTCACCAATCCGGAGATGGGGGCGGTCAAGCGGTTGTATTCGAACCTCAAAGATTCCTTCGGTTATTTCGGCTTCGCAAACGTCTTCAAGCGGGCGCTGGGATTGAGCCGATTCAAGTGATCAATATGGTTGCCGTTCGAAACACTCTGAGAGATGCACGATTTGAACGGCAGTCATCCCTCCCTCAGTCCTCCTGACACGACTCTCTCGTAGCCCTATTCCTTCCCCTGCTGTGCCCGCTACTCGGTGGTGCTGACACATTTTCTGAGAAGATTTGACTGGCTTCATTTACCGAGTTACGTTCTAGTAAGCCTTAAGAACGAAGAATATTTTTGGTATTCCACGTTCTCGCCAGCACCACATGCTCGCATTGGACTTTCCGTTCCTGAACGACCACGGTTCTTTATCAGCTTAGAGGTATATGGATCTGCTGCTTGGCCATCCTATCCACGTTTATGTCGTTGCCAGTTTATTAGCCCTTTCCGTGGTCCTATTCATATTGCTCTTTCTTATTCCAGGCTTTCGCCAAATCTGGGTACTCCGTCGAGTAGTAGCAGGACTCCGGAGAATGAAGCTCCCCGCAGCAAGCTGCGGGGTATCACAGAACTCAATTCCGAAGACTTCTCGGAAGGAGAGGCCAACCCCGTAGCGAGCTACGGGGAATGTCAAGTTCAAGGGGAAGAGCTCTGCATTAGACTCGCTTTTCCAAGATAATAAGGTGCTCACACATGTTTGGAACGAATTCAAAGAAACCTTACACGGACAAAAAGAGCTGAACTCAAGTTCCGGACAGTTCGAAGTCGTAGTGGAAAGATCGACCATACCTGCCGAAGCCTTCTTTAGCACTGAAACGCTCGTAGATACCGTCCTTCGAACAGAATTTTTCAAACATCTTCCTGGCATTTTGACGGGCCTTGGCATCATTGGGACGTTTCTCGGATTGATTCATGCTTTACAAGCGTTCGAAGTCTCGGAAAATGCGGCTACGGCACGCCAAAGTCTTAATGCGCTGTTGCAAGGCGTACACGAGGCATTTCTTGTGTCAACAGCTGCAATTGGCTTGGCCATGTTTATTACGTTCGTCGAGAAATGGATAATCACGGCCTTATACAAGCATGTTGAAACGATTTGTCAGTTATTGGATGGAATGTTTCAGGCCGGGGCTGGTGAAGAATACCTTTCTCGACTCGTTCAGGCTTCTGAGGCCTCCGCAAAGGAGGCCAAGCAACTCAAACAGTCGCTAGTAGGCGATTTAAAGCAAATTCTTGAGGAATTAACCGAGAGGCAAATTTCCGCCAATCTAACCAGTTCCAACCAAATAGCTGATCGCGTCGTTGCCGGAGTAAGTGACAGTCTGAAGGAACCGCTGACCAATATCAGTGAAGCCGTGAAGCATGCGACCGGAAATCAAGGCGAAGCCGTCAACAGGCTGCTGACCGATACCATGGCGGCCCTTACAGCACAACTCCGGGATTTGTTTGGCCAACAGATCACCGGCATCAATCAAATGCAACAACAGACAATCGAGGCGATGGCAACGGCAGTAGGTAAATTGGAGCAGTTGGTCGCTGATATAGGAACCACCGGTGCTCAAACAACGACATCTATGGTTGATAAGCTGAATGATGCGATTGCTACAATTGAGGGACGGCAAGCTGCCATGGATGCTCAG
>JAICWG010000018.1 GCA_025934915.1 Nitrospira sp. | reverse complement strand
AGTCCAAAGGTTGTCAGTGCGCCACCGGAGGAGTAGCGCCACAAGACTACCGCTCCGATCCACGCCAGAAGTTGCAACAGTCCAATCAACGGCGCAACACCGAGAATTATGAGGTCGTGGGGTCTGGTCTTGTCTTGTGCATTCAAGACCTGCGGTCAACAAAATGGGGAGTGATGGAACATTCTCCGTGTAAAAGGTGAAGGGTGTAAGCTGGGCGCTGATGAGGCGAACCCATTCTCCACTGAATGAGGCTTACCCCCATGACGACGCGAGCACCGTGGATCGAGCAGTGGCAACACTTTTGAACCAGGATCCTCGAGGAGTTCTGGGGCGATCTCGCCCAGCACACGCGGCAGAGTCTTGGCAGCGATCCCCACCCGCCGTCCACGGCGCGAGTTCACTTGAGGACGACCATCATCGTGGAGGCGACCTTCTCGTCAGTCCGGTTGCGCACGGACGCCTCAGTCGCTTCAGGCGCGTGGAGTGAGCCCCAGGCCATCATCTGGAAGATTCTGCAGGTGACTGAGCAGTCGTGGTGGAAACTGGATGCACCTCAGCTGTTACCGCTGGTCGCTGCAGGAAATGTGAAAATGTGGTGATGCTGGCTTGGTGCGGACCTTCATGGGAACCAGCATATTCCACATGGATCATCGCCAGCCGATAAAGCCTTCGCCAAGGTGCCCCTGATTGAGATAGATTTTGCCACTGGCACAAGGTGACGTAGTCCGGCTCGCAGCCGCTTTGCAGACCTTGGACCCCGTTGTTGCACCAGTAGCACAAATATAAGCAATTAAGTAATTATTGGATTTGAACAAGGGGTTTTCCTAGTTTTCCTGGCTTCGATGTCGTGCGATTCGTCACGGCTAGCTGCGTAATGTTGTAAGCGCTCATGGTTCCGTTGGATTTGGTCAAACTCACTGGGCTGATGAGGCAAACCAGCGGTCACCCGGAAGTGATGATCGGGCTGGTTGATGGTCCTGTCGTAACCCATCATCCCGATCTGGTTGGTGAATACCTTCGTGAGATTCCCGGACAAAACGGAGGGACCTGTGCGCAGACGAATAGCACCGTTTGTCTGCACAGAACTTTTGTTGCAGGAATCTTGTCAGCAAAACGTAGTTCGCCTGCGCCCGCCGTCTGTCCCACAACTGCACCCTCCTTGTCCGTCCCATCTTTTTTGCCGAAGTACCTTCAGGTATTGAACACATGCCCAGTGCCACGCCTCAAGAACTTGCGACAGCGATTATGGACTGTCTAGATGCGGGAGCACGAATCATCAATTTGAGCCTTGCTCTTGCGTGCTCATCCACGAAGGGCGAACACTCGCGAGACAAGACGCTCAATCATGCTCCCAGACGTGGAGTCCTTGTCGTTGCAGCAGAGGGCAATCAAGGCACACTCGGCCGCTCTGCGATCACCCGCCATCCCTGGGTCATCCCGGTGGTGGCCTGCGATCGAATGAGCAGACCCATAAGCGAATCGAATTTTGGCAGTTCCATTGGTCGGCGTGGATTCTCGGCGCCAGGCACGAACATGACCAGTCTCGGAACCGCAGGCCACCCCCTCACGTTGGGGGGCACGAGTGTGGCAACACCGTTTGTCACCGGGGCCATCGCACTCCTGTGGTCGGAATTTCCTTCTGCAAGTGCGGCGCAAGTCAAATTGACCATCACGCACAAGGCTCAACCGCGCCGAGCCTCAGTGGCCCCGCCGCTTCTTGATGCTACAGCGGCCTCCCATGCCTTATCAACCGTGAGAGCACGGAGGTGAATATCATGAGGACAATACACGAACGCGATGACGCTCCATCATGATCGAGGGCGTCATGCCAACTGAGACCGTTTCTTCCGATTTCGAACTGGCCGTGCGGTACACCGCTCTCCACACTCTCACCACAAAGGAGTTCTGATATGTCGATCGCAGTGACCCAGCGGGGCTTCGAGCCATCCCGCTCCAATGTCAATCTTCATGAAACCATCTTGACCCAAGCGTCGGTCCGCCAAAAAGGCATCCGTCGGTTCTTCACCATTCCGCTCTACGGTGATGGCCGCGGCACCGAGGCCACCACGCTGATCGCCCCCAATGTCAAGACACGCGATGGGCAAACCAGAGATTTGGTCATTCATGGCATCATGTCCAATTATGTCGAGGCTCATGACGCCACAACAGGGCAACCAATCTGGCGACAACACCTTGGTGTTGCGATTCAGGGCACCCGGGCGATTGACGCCTATCTGATCAACGACCACTGGGGTTTCCTAAGTACCGGCATACTCGATCTCGCCGATGGTGCGTGGGGCGGTGTGTCATGGTCCTCGCCGGACGAAAGTGCGGCAAAGGCTAGTTTCTGGTTCCACTGGATCAGCATTGTCGACGGATCACCCCTGGCTCCCCCGCTGAGCTTAAACGGAGCGGTCTACAATCCAGGCGGCGGAGTCGCCAGCCAGCGATTTTCGAGCGCGGAGCGCAAGCAGCGGTGCGGCCTTGCCATGGCGACGATCGGCGGCGCGAAGACGGTGTTCATCGCAGCTGGATCTGTCTCGGAGAGCCTTGCGAGCAACCGTGGCTGGGTGATCGCCGTGGATGTGACGACGAAAGGTGCCACGAAGATCGCCGCAGCCTGGTCCTCGACCGCCAGGTATTCAGGCGGCGGCATATGGATGGGCGCGCAGGCGCCGGCGGTGCTGAATAACAAGCTCTATTTCATGACCGGCAACGGTGCCTTCGATCCGCCCACCGATTTTGGCGAGTGCTTTGTTGAGCTGCAGTATGATCCGGGCACGGCGAATGCGCCTGCCCGTCTGCATGCTACTGACTGGTTCGCTCCCTTTAGCGACGCAGCTCGAAACGGAGACGATCCCACGCTGCCGAAGCCGAGGAACCCGAAGAAGGGTGGCGATGAGGATGAGAATGGTAAAGCGAGC
This sequence comes from Nitrospira sp., assembly GCA_025934915.1. Taxonomy (GTDB): domain Bacteria; phylum Nitrospirota; class Nitrospiria; order Nitrospirales; family Nitrospiraceae; genus Nitrospira_D. Next base: position 35,099 of record JAICWG010000018.1, on the reverse strand, counting down.
AACACGAACGCTTACACAGACATGGACTTGGGTTCCGGCGGCCTGGGCATTATTCCCGAACTGGCATGCGCGATCGGCGCAGGTAAGGACGGCATCGTCTATGTCCTGCCTCTCGGCGCATTCGGCAAGACGCAGAATGCCGACTTTGCTCCAGCAAGGATCGCTGGCAACTACGCGAGGGCAACATACATCGGCTGGTTCACGTTCTTCCCCGGCTTCGGCATCAGCCCGGCTCCAACCGACATCACCAACCTCAATAAACTATTCGACGGCAAGACACATCACCAGCACTCGACGCCCGTGGCGTACAAGTCGTCCGTGCACGGATGGATGGTATTTTGTTGGGGCGAGAATGCGAGCTTGCGCGCCTGGAAAGTGAACGCCGATCTCACCCTGACTTTCCTCGCCTCAAGTGATGAAACGGCATCGCCGAATACTGGTGGCGTGGGCGGAATGCCGGGCGGCATGATCAGTCTGTCAGCCAATGGTGCAACACCGGGGTCGGCGGTATTATGGGCCTCGGTTCCCTACGGCAATGCCAACTCGGAAATCACCAACGGACGTCTACTGGCCTACGATCCGGAGAACTTCCTCGCCCGAGGCGACGGCTCGTCGCGCATCCAAAAGATATGGGATAGCCAGGACTGGGCACTGACCTACGTGTTCAATAAGTTCCTGCCGCCGACTCCGGCCAACGGAAAGGTGTATCTGGCCAATTACGCTGGCGGAGTGGATGTGTATGGTCCCTGACAACGCCAACAGGAATATATGCATGGTATCAACGATCGCCATAGCGGCGGTACAGCCATTCCATCGGGAGACTGGCGACAACACCGGGGACGAGATGAGGCTTTTATCAACCGCCTAGTAGCGGCATACTACGCTGGCGATGAAAAACGGCTCGCACGTCTCATGGCCAACTCCAAACCGTTCGCCCCTATGGATAGTCCTCCTGTAGTAAGCGAGGGTCTTCTTGCCGATGCAGCCTGCAAGGGAAAAATCTCTGAGCGGCAGCTTGCACAGGCAATACAAAAGTGGGTCGTGGTCCCGAGCTAAATTAACTTGGAAAACACATCTCCCCCTCGCAAGGACGTCCCAATTGAATCCAGAATTGCGCGCATGGAACGACCACGTCGTTCTCCTTCAGTGGAATACTGATGGGGAGACGTGGGGGTTCCGCGAGCACTTGGATCAACCGGGCCGACCTTGCCCCATCTTACTCTCCGTCCCCTTCCACAACCGTTCAATGTTCCCCTTGTGTTTCACCACAATGAGGCCAGTCACTAGTATAGAGAACGAGACGAAAGTAACGTTCGGACGCATCAGCGCGGCGATGATGGGAAAAAGCCCGAAAGCAGTCAGCGCGCCGCCGGAGGAGTAGCGCCACAGGGCCACAGCTCCGATCCATGCCAGAAGGAGCAACAGTCCGATCAACGGCGCGACACCAAGAATAGAGCCGAGCGCCGTAGCCACCCCTTTCCCTCCTTTGAATCCAAGAAACGGTGAAAAGAGATGCCCCAGAAACGGAGCAAGCGTGACGACGAGAACGGCCCATTCGTTTTGTAGCAGATGCGTGGCCGCGAAACCCATCACCCATCCCTTGCCCATATCGCCGATCAAGGTCAGGATGCCGGCCTTCTTGCCGGAGACACGCAGGACATTCGTAAAGCCGACATTCTTACTTCCGACTGTGCGAGGATCAGCCAATCCCATTACTTTTGAGATGACGACTCCAAACGGGACTGCACCTAGCAGATATCCGCACAATGCAAGCGCGATGATCAATCCTGTCTGATCCATTCAGGCTTTCAACCCTACGACTATCTCTTTAGCGGCGAGCATAATCACTGAAAATTCTCCGGGTACGCAAAAAACTCCAGCATGACTCGATTGAGATTCGGCCAATCCCGATGACTGCCTGTTCCTTCGCAGTAGAGTGTTGCACCGCCTGAGGCACATCCTTGATAGGCACGACATCCGCTCTCCACTGTCTTAGTCCTCGTGGTATCACAGTGATTACAGCCAGCCCACCAGGCTGACGTTTGGGTTCCCCAACTGGGAAACAAACTGTCATTCTTGCTGTGCATAATCATAACCGGAATGGGATCTCGGCATTGAAAAGACTCAAGATCTTTACCGGTCCATCCAGCAGCGCTCGGCGCGATTGCGGACGGGATCTTCTTCGTCTTGTCGAGCACAGCTAATGCCAACGAAGCAGTGCCGCCGTCTGAGTGGCCGGTCACAAACACCCTCTTCTCATCGATGCACCATTCCTTTGCCACCAGACCAGGAATGGTCCCAACTTGTTCAATTGCCGAAACATTCAACTGTCGGTGATCAGCATAGACCACCACAAACCCGGCGCTGGTCGCAGCGGTCGTGAGACCTGTGAGTCGCTCTGATGCCCAGCGACTTTGCCCGGCCGGAGCGTAGACCATCAACAGAGGATGAGTAAAAGTCGCGTCATAGTTAGACGGAGTGCGGACCATATAGCGAATGCCGTCCGCCGAAGCTTTCCCATCGATTGCGCCAGCGAGGCCTGGACGTGAACCGGCAGGGCAATGCCCTGTCGCGTTTGCATAGGCAAACGCTTCGAGTTGGGGAGGTTGTTCGCTTTCGCTACAGGCAGTCAATGTGAGCTGAACGAAGAAAAAGGCGAGAACAGAGACTAGGAATTGTGCTTTACTCACGGCGTGGTCGAACGACTAGGTCGTGGGTGATTCAAGATTGCCTGAGGGAGGCATCATGCTCGATCGCCGATCTGTATCGATATTCCGTCAGATTCCCTTCGCGACGACTTGCTTCCAAAAGGTCCATACATACTGACTGCCGGAGATGTAGCCCAGCAGCAACGAGAGATATAAAGTGACGGTTCCGGCTAAGTGCATATTGCCGAGTTCCGCGAGCCCCGTTCCTTCCAGGATCAGCAGAATAATGGCGATGACTTGGAGGGCCATTTTATACTTGCCGGTCGTCTCCGCCGGAATGATCATCCCTTCGCTCGCAGCAATAGCGCGGATGCCCGTGACCGCCACTTCCCGTGCGATGATCAGTAGCGCGACCATTGCGCTGACTCGATCCACGTTCATGAGGAGGATCAATGCCGACAAGACCAGGAGCTTATCCGCAATCGGATCGAGCAGCTTACCGAGCTTCGTCACCTGGCCGGTTCGCCGGGCGATATAGCCGTCCAACATATCGGTCACCGCCGCGACGGTAAAAATGATGGCTGCCGCCAGCGACTGATCGGGAGTCGGGTTGACGAAGAGAATGATAAAGACGGGAATCAAGAGAATGCGGACGAGTGTCAGGAGATTGGGCAGATTGAGCGAGTCCTGCCCGATGTCTCGCCACACCTCCAGAACGCGGTTCATGGTTCGATTCGCCTCCTAAACAATTCCGTTTTTTAGCAAGTCATGCAAATGAATCACGCCGCGAATCATCCGGCCGTCTTCCGTGACCACCAGCGTTGTGATCGAATAACGCTCCATCATCTCCACCGCCGTTGCCGCCAATTCGTGCGGTCCGATCGTTTTGGGATGGTGTGAAGCCAACTCGTTTGCCGTTGTGTTCACCAGATCCGTGCCCCGCTGGATGAAGCGCCGCAAGTCGCCGTCGGTAATCACGCCGACCAACGCACCCTCTTGATCGACCACGGTCGTCATGCCGAGCTTTTTTGCGCTCATTTCAAGCATGGCCGCCATACCCCCGACGGTGGCTTGGACCATCGGGATCTCCGAATCCGCATGCATGAGATCTTTCACCTTCACCAGCAACCGGCGTCCCAAGGTGCCGCCGGGATGGAACCGGGCAAAATCCTCTTCTTTGAACTCCCGCTTTTGCAGGAGGGCGACGGCCAACGCATCGCCTAATGCCAACGTGGCGGTTGTGCTGGCGGTCGGAGCCAACCCCATCGGGCAGGCCTCTTCCTGTACCGACACGTCGAGCGCGACATCGACATTTTTAGCCAGGGTCGAAGTCATCCGTCCCGTGAACGCGATCACCGGAATGCCCAGACGTTTCACATACGGAAGCAACTGAAGCAACTCCTGTGTCTCGCCGCTGTTCGAAATCGCAACCAGCGCATCCCGACGAGCCAACATGCCCAGATCTCCGTGGACGCCTTCAGCAGGATGCAGAAAGAACGATGACGTGCCGGTACTGGCAAGCGTCGCGGCAATTTTTTGTCCGATCAAGCCCGATTTCCCCATGCCGGAAACGACGACCTTTCCCTTGCATTGAACGAGCAGATCCACGGCTTTGGCAAACTTGGCATCCAGCCGATGCACAAGCGATTGAACGGCTCGAGCTTCGATTTCGAGCACACGCCGACCGTCGGCAAGACTTCCCTCCATTTTCGCAGCCTTCGATTCTCGGCCGGATGGCATCACAGTCATAGCCTTACTGCGTCTCGTCACAGTCTTCGATACTGGACCGATTGTCCGCACCTTCCTCGTTTGGCTGCGTCGCGCGGATAATTTCAGCTTCTTGGTTTTGCCGCGTCGCATATCCGCATGATCCGTTCAAGTAGGGATTTCAATTGATGCAACGGTACCATGTTCGGCCCGTCGGACAGCGCCTCATCAGGATTCGGATGGACTTCCATGAAGAATCCGTCGACTCCCACTCCGGCAGCGGCGCATGCCAATGGTTCGACAAATTCTCGTTGGCCGCTTGATTTTGTCCCTCCACCACCCGGCAGCTGAACACTATGCGTCGCATCGAAGACGACAGGATACCCGAAATTTCTCAAAATAGGAAAGGACCGCATATCCACGACAAGATTGTTGTAGCCGAAAGACGAGCCCCGCTCGGTGAGCAGAATCCGACGATTCCCGCATTCTTCGACCTTCTTCACCGCATTGCCCATCTCTATCGGCGAGAGGAACTGGCCCTTCTTCACGTTCACGACTTTTCCGGTTTGCGCAGCCGCAATCAGTAGATCCGTCTGTCGACAGAGAAAAGCCGGGATCTGGAGAATATCCACGACTTTCCCAGCCTCCGTGGCCTGCTCCTCTGTATGCACATCGGTCAAGACAGGAAGCGCCAAGTGGTCCTTCACCTTTTTTAATATTGCCAGACCGTCTTTGATCCCAGGACCACGAAACGACTTGATGGAAGTGCGGTTAGCCTTGTCGAATGATGACTTGAAGATGTACGGGATCTCCAGCGCCTTCGTCATCTCGGCGACTCGCCCCGCCGTGTCCATCACCAGCTGCTCGCTCTCGATCACACAAGGCCCGGCAATCAGAAACGGACGCTGCCCTTGGCCGACTTTGAAGGAGCCGATGTCGACAAAATGAATCATACCTGTCACGTCCAGGTTAAGGTTGAGGTCTCAACCTTCATCTTCAGTGTCCTAGTTTCTTCCGTAGCGCTGCCCCCACGAACCCGCTGAAAAGCGGATGCGGGCGGTGCGGACGGGAACTATACTCCGGATGGAATTGAGTTCCCAAAAACCACGGATGATCCTTCAACTCGATGATTTCAACCAGTCGCCCGTCAGGAGAGACTCCGCTCAGGACCAGTCCCTTCGCAGTCAGTTGTTCATGATACGAATTGTTGAATTCATAGCGATGGCGATGGCGTTCACGGACCTCGCTCACGCCGTACATCTTCTGTGCGAGCGTCCCCTCGCCCAACTTGCAGAGATACGATCCGAGTCGCATGGTCCCTCCCTTGTCGCTCACGCCATGCTGATCGGGCATGAGATGAATCACGGGATGGGGCGACCGCTCGTCAAACTCGGCGCTGTTGGCGCCCGCCAATCCCGCTACATTCCGTGCAAACTCGATCGCGGCACATTGCATCCCTAAGCACAAACCGAGGAATGGAACCTGGCGTTCCCTTGCGTACCGAATGGTCGTCACTTTTCCCTCGATCCCTCTTGTCCCGAATCCACCGGGGATCAAGATGCCGTCGGCTTCTCGAAGAATTCGCTCCATCCCCTGCCGTTCGATATCTTCGGACTCGATCCAATTGATGTTGACCTTGGTTTCATGATCGATCCCACCATGAACCAGCGCTTCTCCCAAGCTCTTGTAGCATTCTTTCAGTCCCACATACTTGCCCACCAACGCGACCAAGATCTCATGCTTCGGACGCTTGATCTTCTGTACCATTGCATCCCACTCGCGAAGATTGGGCTGGCCGGTCTCCACATGGAGCTGACGAACGATCAATTCATCCAGTCCTTCTTTTCTGAATACGATCGGCACTTCGTAGATCGTCTCGACATCTTTGGCCGTGATGACGGCATCTTTATCCACATTGCAGAACATCGCGATCTTGCCCTTGAGCTCCGGCGGAATATACCGGTCGGTTCGACACAACAGAATGTTGGGCTGAATACCGATTTCACGAAGTTTGTTCACCGAATGTTGCGTCGGCTTGGTCTTCAGCTCACCGGCCGTGCCGATGTAGGGCACCAGGGTCAGGTGGACATACAACACATTGTCGCGTCCGACGTCGTACGGCATCTGCCGGATGGCTTCGAGAAACGGCAAGCTTTCAATGTCGCCGACCGTCCCGCCGATCTCGACGATCGTGACATCGATGCCTTTGGAAATCCGCATGATCGCCTGTTTGATCTCATCCGTCACATGAGGCACGACCTGGACCGTCCCGCCGAGATAATCTCCACGACGTTCTTTGGTGATGACGGAGTGATAGATTCGACCGGTCGTGTAATTGCTCTCCTTGGTCAACGACAGGGTCGTAAATCGCTCGTAGTGCCCGAGGTCAAGATCGGTCTCAGCTCCGTCGTCCGTGACAAAGACCTCCCCGTGTTGATAGGGGTTCATCGTGCCGGGATCGACGTTGATATAGGGATCCAACTTGAGGAAGGTAATCTTTAAGCCCCGACTTTCGAGCAAGTTCCCGATGGCGGCCGAGGCCAGTCCTTTTCCAAGCGATGAGACCACCCCACCGGTCACGAAAATGAACTTGTTCATGGCTGCCCTTTCTCGTGGACGTCAGACCGCTCCAATTCGGATAGGAATGTCATGACTTGAAAAACACTCGGCTGTGCTGTAACTCACGCCTGACCGCCTCAAACTGCTGCAGTCGGTCGGCGACATCAGGCACATCTTCCGGACGATCGATCCGCAATGATGCATGGTTGGTTTCCCATACTCGGATGCGAATCCCGTGATCCAAGGCACGGAGCTGTTCAAGCTTTTCAGCGTCCTCCAAACGGCTTGTCGGCAGGGCTGCGAATCGCAGCAACGTCTCCTTCTTGTACATGTACAATCCCAGATGGATATAGTGGAGCCCTCCGATCACCTGCTTTCCCGGATCATCACGCACGAACGGGATCGGGGCTCGTGAAAAATAGAGGGCGTCGCCCCGCGCATCGGTGACGACTTTGACCACTGCGGGATTCAGAAGATCCTCGGTAGGGTCCATCACCCGCTTCAGCGTTCCCATACTCACACCACTTTCAAGAAACGGCTCGATCAGGTCGGTCAGTAACTCGGGATTCAAGGGAATTTCGTCGCCCTGCAAGTCTACGAAATATTCCCCCGCGAACATACGGGCCACGGCGGCAACCCGATCCGTCCCAGTCCGATACTCACCGGTAACCATGATCACGCGCCCACCAAACCGCTCGACAGCTTGTTTGATGCGTTCATCGTCGGTTGCGACCAAAACATCGGAAACGGCACGGCAGGCCACCGCACGCTCATACACATGTTGAATCATCGGCTTGCCGTTCAGTTCGACGAGCGGCTTGCCCGGGAACCGTAACGAGCCATATCTGGCTGGAATCACAACGGTGACTGACCGTGAAGCTTTAGGCATCTCCAAACGCCTCGGACAACTGTTTGGGGGAGACCGTTGCGGTACCGACCATTCCCACCACAATCCCGGCTGCGTAGTTCGCCATGACCGCTCCGGCTTTGATGCTTGCCCCGACCGATAGGGCCAGAGCCAAGGTTCCGATGACCGTATCTCCCGCACCCGTGACGTCATAGACCTGCCGAGCCTTCGTGGGCAAATGCCACGATGCGCCGTTGCCCTCGTACAAGCTCATGCCTTTTTCACCGCGCGTAATCAGGACGGACCGGCACCCAAGACGCTGCCGAATCATCGCTCCGGCTTCGTCGATCATCTGGTCGCCGTCGCCGTGTAAACCGGAGGCTTGAGCCGCCTCCAGATGATTCGGTGTGAGAACGGTGACGCCTTTGTAGTAGCTGAAATGTTCCACCTTAGGATCGACGATGACCGGAACCTTTCTCAAGGCGGCGAGTCGCGTGATTTCGGACATGAGTGCAGGCGACACGACTCCCTTGGCATAATCCGACACCACTACGCAGGACAAGTCTCGAATCCGTGACTCCACGTACCGGAGAATCTTTTGCCGCAGCGCCGCTTTCAGGTCGCTTCGTCCTTCGATGTCATACCGCACAATCTGCTGGTTATGCGCGATGACTCGACTTTTTCTGGTCGTCGGGCGATCGTGATCGATCACCACACCTCCGCGGCTTGATCGTTTGTTGCCGAGCTCCTTCATCAGAAGGCGTCCGCTTTCATCCGATCCGATCACACCACAGAGGTCGGCCTTTCCCCCCAACGCCAAGATATTGTTGAACACATTCGCCGCCCCACCGAGCCGGAGCGATTCCGACTCGACATGGACCACCGGAACCGGCGCTTCTGGAGAGATCCGGCTGACTCGCCCCATCACATAGTGATCGAGAATGAGGTCGCCGACAACGAGGACCGATGCTTGAGGAAATCGTTGAAGGTATTGCCGGAGTGCTTTGGGCGACGGAACGTCACTCTTCCCATTCAAAGTCTCTCTCGGAAGAGCGCGACCGCTTTTCGTTACTGAATCGCCTTGCCGAATCGTTCCCACCTGACCCACTCCGTCCAATTGCCCAGCCCATTCCAGGACCAATAGATACGAAACGCCTTCCCGCGGATTTTTTCTTCGCGCACGTATCCCCAGAACCGGCTGTCCAGACTTTGGTCGCGATTGTCGCCCATCACGAAGTAGGATCCCTCGGGGACAGTCACCGGTCCGAAATTATCGCGAGGATTGACCGTGCCATCGATCACGCCGGGGTCGATTCGTTGTGTAAAAGCCTTGTCGTCGAGCGGCTGGCCGTTCACGAGCACCATCTTATTGCGAAGCTGCACGGTATCCCCCGGCAGCCCAACAATGCGCTTGATGAAATCTTTCTCTTCATCCTCAGGAAATCGAAATACGACGATGTCACCCCGTTGAGGTTTGCCGAATGCCACCACCGTCTTAGAGGTGTAGCAATTCACCGGGGGAAACGTCCATTGCACCTGGCAATCTGTCGGCCACTGAAGCCCATAGGAGAGCTTGCTGACCAAAATGTGATCGCCGATCAGCAAGGTGGGAATCATCGACCCTGATGGAATCTTAAATGCCTGCACGACGAACACGCGAATGGCGAATGCCAACAGCATCGCCACAATGATCGCTTCCGCATACTCCCGGACGATGGACTTCCGTCCCGATTGGTCCGTGTTGTCCGCAAGCTTGGCTCCCGGAAGCGAGGCGTCTTCTCCTCCCCGCGGAGAACCAGGCAGCTTATCCACATTTCTTTGATTTTGATCGGGGTTCATTCTTCCCCGACTCTCAAGATTGCCAAAAACGCTTCTTGAGGGACCTCGACACTGCCGACCGCTTTCATCCGTTTCTTCCCTTCTTTTTGCTTTTCCAGCAACTTCCGTTTTCGCGTGATGTCGCCGCCATAGCATTTCGCCAACACATTTTTCTTCATCGCGCCGATCGTCTCACGCGCCACGATCTTACTTCCGATCGCCGCCTGAATAGCAATCTCGTACATCTGCCGTGGAATCAGCTCCTTCATTTTCTCGGCAAGCTGACGCCCTCGCTGGACGGAACGATCTTTGTGCGTGATAAACGACAAGGCATCGACCGCCTCCCCGTTCAAGAGAATATCGAGCCTGACAAGATCGGACTCTCGGTAGCCGAGCAACTCATAGTCGAGCGAGGCATAGCCCTGCGTGCGCGACTTGAGCTTATCGTAAAAATCGAGAATGACTTCGTTGAGGGGTAGTTCATAACTGATCACCACTCTGGTCGGATCAAGAAAATGCATGCCCTGCTGGATTCCGCGGCGCTCCTGACAGAGTTGGAGGATGGCCCCCATGTACCGCTCCGGTGTAATGATCGACGCCAAAATAAACGGCTCCTCGAATGAGTCGATACTGCTGGGAGGCGGGAGCTGCGTCGGGTTATTGACCTCCAGCACTTCGCCCTTCGTGGTCAGCACACGGTAGACGACGGTCGGAGCGGTTGTGAGGAGGGTGAGATTATATTCACGCTCGAGCCGCTCCTGAATGATTTCCATGTGCAGGAGGCCCAAAAATCCGCAGCGAAAGCCGAACCCCAATGCGAGCGATGTTTCAGGTTCATAGACGAATGAGGAGTCGTTCAAACGCAGTTTAACCAACGCGTCGCGCAAATCTTCGTATCGGCCGGTGTCGGTGGGATAGAGCCCACAGAACACCAGCGGCTTGACTTCTTTGTACCCGGGAAACGGTGCGGCGGTGGGTATGACGGCATCCGTCAGCGTATCGCCGATTTTGACATCGGCGACTTCTCTCATGTTGGCACAAAGGTACCCCACCTCGCCGGTCAGCAGCTCGGCCTTTTTGGTCCGTTTAGGAGTGAATTGTCCCACCTCCATGACTTCAAATATCCGGCTGTTCGACATGACTTTGATCTTCATGCCCGGCCGAATCGAACCATCCACCAATCGTGCTAAGACGATCACGCCTTGATAATTATCGAACCAGGAGTCGAAGATGAGTGCCTTGAAGGGCGCTTGCGGATCACCGGACGGAGGAGGAATCCGCGCAATAATCGCCTCCAATACTTCCGGTACGCCTTTGCCTTCCTTGGCGCTGATGGGAAGAGCATCGGCGGCATCGAGCTGCAGTACCTCCGAGATCGACTGTTTTGTTCCCTCTACATCCGAACTTGCCAGATCGATCTTATTGATGACCGGGATAATCGTGAGATGATTGGCCATCGCCAAGTTCACATTGGCAATCGTCTGTGCCTGTACTCCTTGGGTGGCATCCACCAGCAAGAGTGCTCCTTCACAAGCCGCCAAGCTCCGGGAGACTTCATAGGTAAAATCGACATGCCCCGGCGTATCGATCAAATGCAGGGCATACGTCTTCCCGTCCTGGGCCTTGTACCGGATGGCCACTGCATGGGCTTTGATCGTAATGCCACGTTCCCGCTCGAGGTCCATGGCATCAAGGATCTGGTCTTTCGCCTCTCGAGCAGTGACTGCGCCAGTAGCTTCTAGGAACCGGTCAGCGAGGGTTGATTTGCCGTGATCGATATGGGCGATTATGGAAAAATTGCGTATAAGGCTTTGCAAATCCTAGCTCGTCCATGAAAATCGGTTCATTATAGTAATTGCCTCCCAGGTTGTCAAAGAGATCGATCCCCACTTATAATCACACGCCGCACGGGGCAATCCGATAAGAGCATATGGTTTATAATCCGTAGCACGAGCATGAAACGATAAGATGGCCTCTTGCTTCTGTCATAGGCCATACGCTTCCCCTGCAACTCGTTCACTGTGACACGAAAGCCTTCCACCCGACAATTGATCGACTGGGATCGTCGCTATCTCTGGCATCCATTTACCCAAATGCAAGAATGGGAGCAGGAGGAGCCACTGATCATCGAGCGCGGCAAAGGTTCTTACCTCATTGATACAGAAGGGAAAAAATATCTGGATGGCACCTCGTCTATCTGGGTCAATCTCCACGGACATCGACATCCGGTCCTGGACGGCGCGCTCAAAAAACAACTCGACAAGATTGCCCACTCCACGTTCCTCGGCCTCTCCAATCCCCCAGCCATTGAACTGGCGTACGAGTTGATCCGGATCGCGCCGAAGGGACTCTCACGCATCTTCTATTCGGACAACGGCTCTACAGCGGTCGAGATTGCGCTGAAGATGGCCGTTCAATACTGGCGGCAGCGGCGTCCTGAGGCCGGACCTAAACACACCTTCCTCCATCTCAAGCTGGCCTATCACGGAGATACGATCGGCGCTGTGAGCGTCGGCAACATCGAGTTGTTCCACTCTCGGTTCAAACCGCTGCTGTTTTCGACCCTGGAAGCAGAACCGCCCTATTGCTACCGCTGCCCTTTTCACTTGACCTACCCCACTTGTCGAATGGCTTGTGTCGATCCGATTGAACAGATCCTCAAGAGCCGCCATCGAGAGTTGGCCGGGTTTATCATTGAGCCGCTGATGCAAGCAGCTGCCGGTATGATTCCGCAACCGGCCGGTTATCTGCAACGAATCCGCGAGCTCTGTACGAAGTACGAGGTTTTATTGATCGCCGATGAAGTAGCGACGGGATTCGGACGAACGGGCAGAATGTTCGCCTGCGAGCACGAAGGAGTAACGCCGGATCTGATGGCGATGAGCAAAGGGCTCACCGGGGGCTATATGCCCCTGGCAGTCACATTGACAACGGATGAGATCTATAGGGGTTTTCTCGGGACCTACGACGAGTTCAAAACCTTTTTCCATGGACACAGCTTTACCGGCAATCCATTGGGGTGTTCCGTGGCCCTCGCCAATCTCCAAGTCTTTCGTCGAGAGAAGACACTGTCCCGTCTCTCCTCAAAGATCAAGCTGCTGGCCAAATGGCTGAACCCCCTGGCTGAAATACCCAATGTCGGCGACATCCGTCAATGTGGGTTCATGGCAGGAATCGAATTGGTCAAAGATAAGCGGACCAAAGAACCCTACCCGCTCAGCGCCAAGGCCGGCCACCGCGTGGCATCAATCGCGCGGACCAAAGGGCTTATCTTAAGGCCGATCGGCAACGTACTCGTCCTCATGCCGCCGTTGTCCACCTCCAAAGCAGAGTTACTCAAAATAGTTGAGATACTGAAGGTTTCTATAGAAACCGCGGCTATTAATTGAATAATGCCCCCCTCAGCCACACCATGGTGAATCGGTCTGCGTCTGACTCGCCATCACACGGCGAGCGGTTCAAGGAGATACGCCTCTTTCTCGACCAGAATCGCCGTGAACCGTCCGTGAAAGAGATGCCCTCTCAGCCGATGGCGGCGGTTGAAGGCTTGAGATCTTCGGCGGTACGGATGGCCTCGGAGGTGGCGGCGGTTGAGAATTCAGTCTGGAACTCTGCTGGCAATTGTCGGGCAACGCTCTAGCGTAAATTCCGAACGTGAGTCAATGTGAAAGCGCCACCTTCCGCGAGCCTATGGATCTCTTGGCGCACGCAGCTCGACATATGCAGCGCGATCAAGGCTCCTTCAGCAGACCGCTCGTACGGAGAAACTCATTCGCTACATCTTCAACGCTGCCGTGCAGAACCAGAACTTGATGATTTAACCGCCGCATGGTGTCGTCGGAAAACTTTCCGCTGAGATCTTGCAACGCTGCCGCTAGTCGTGGTTCTCGAGCAATGGTCTGGTTCCTGGCAACGAAAGCGGCGTCATATCGCGGAAAACAGTTCCGATTGTCCTCGAGTACGGTGACGTCCAGTGAGAGGAGCAGTCCGTCGGTAGAATTAGCCGCCACCATACTGACGTCACCTTGTTCCAGAGCCCGATAGAGCAATCCCAAGTCCATGACCTTCGGTGTCCCTCGTAGCGGCAATGCATAGGTGCGCAAAAGGTTCGGAAGGCCGTCGAGACGCTGCTGGAACTCGTATCCCATCCCGAGCACCCACCCGAAGGGATGGCGTTCCGCATCCTGCAGCGAGCGCACACCCAAGCGATCTGCGTCTGCTTTGCGTATGACCATGGCGAAGGTATTGTTGAAGCCGAGCGGATCGAACCAACGAAGATGAAAGCGTGCTTCGTACTCCCGTCGTACTTGCGCCGACAAATCATCGGCGTTGTTGAAAGGCGGCAAGTTCAGGATGACGGTCGCGCTGGTCCCCGAGTACTCCGGATAGAGATCGATGTCGCCGTTGACGATCGCCTTGTGGATCAGCAGCGTTCCCCCCAAGTTCAGCTTGCGTTCGACGCGTTGGCCCAATCGGTGCTCAAGATGTTGTGCGGCGATTTCGCCGAGTAGAATCTGTTCGAGGAAGTTTTTAGAGCCGACTGTAATCGGCCGTGCTTCATCTGAACAGCCGGAGATCGAGATCGCAAGGATCAGTGCCGCGAGAGCGCGCGTTCCACCCATTCCAGTCCTCGGTCAGCCGCAATGGCCATGAGCGCCGCTGGGATCGCACCCGCAAGAAGGAGCATGCTGTCTACGGCCGCGAGCCCACGGAAAATAAACACTCCGAGTCCGCCTGCTCCGATGGCAGCCGCGATGGTTGCGGTTCCGATCGTCGTGACTGTGGCGATCCGGACACCGGCCAGGATTGTCGGAGCTGCAAGCGGCAATTCCACCTGCCACATTCGCTCACCTGTCGTCATGCCCAGTGCCGTCGCGGAATCCCGCACGCCGGCATCTACATTCAAAATGCCGGTGACGGTATTGTGAAGCATTGGGAGCAACGCATAGAGGACGAGCGCGATGATGGCGGTATGCGCGCCGATACCGCCGAGGATGGGAATGGGAATCAGAAATCCGAACAGAGCCAGGCTCGGAATGGTCTGTACGACATTGACCACGCCGAGTGCCACATCGCGCCATCCGGATCGCCAGCTGAGGATGATGCCGAGAGGAATCGCCACAATCGCAGCGAAGAGCATGGAAACCCCGACCAAGAAGAAGTGTTGCGTGGTCAACGTGACAAGTTCATGCAAGAGACTGTTCGGCATCATACCTCCAGCGGTTGCAGGCAGCTCAGAAACGCGCATGCCTCGGGCGTCGACGCCTGCAAGAATTCCCGAGGTGGTCCGACGAACTCGATTGAGCCATTGAGCAGGACGGCAATCCGCGTACCCAGAAAGAGCGCCTCGCGCACATCATGAGTGACAAAAATCGAGGTTTTACTCATCTCCTGGCGCAATGCGATGAACTGCCTCTGGAGTTCCAAGCGAATCACAGGATCTAAGCTTCCAAAGGGCTCATCAAAGAGAAGCAGCGGGGGATCAGCCGCAAGTGCTCGCGCGACCCCTACGCGCTGACGTTGCCCGTATGAAAGTTCGTCCGGGTAGCGGGCACCGAACTCTCCTACCGGCATGCCGACCTTCTGCAGAAGACTGGTGACGCGAGCCTCGATGTCGGCGGCGGGCCATTTTTCCAAATGCGGGACGAGGGCAACATTCTGGGCGACGGTGTAGTGAGGGAACAACCCGCTGTCATGGATGACATAGCCGATGCGGCGTCTCAACTGAATGTGATCCCATGCCGTTGTAGGACGATCTTCCACGAGGACCGCGCCGGTCGTCGGAAGCAACATCGCATTGACGGTCTTCAGCGCCGTGGTTTTACCGGAGCCGCTTCGACCAAGGAGCACCAGGGTCTCACCGACCTCCACGTCGAGACTGAAGTGGCGAAGAATAAGACGCTGGCCGAAACCTAGTGAAACATCGCGAAAGGAGACCAGAGACATAGCGGCATAAGTCCGACTAGTCTGCGAACCAGAGGCTTTCGACGAAGGGCCAGTCATTGTCGATCCATTGCGCCGCGCTATAGAACCCACTCCGGGAGGCCATGGCTCGCAATTCATCAAGATTGAATTTGTGGCAGCTTTCCGTCCAAATGGTTTCATCGGTTTGGAAATCGCATGTGAGTTCGACATCCTCGATGCGCACCGTCTGCCGCCGATCAGAGCGAAGGTGCATCTCGATGCGGCGTTGTGCCGCGTCATAACGCACATCATGATAGAAGTGCGACAAGACGAAGTCTCCGTTGAGCTCACGGTTCACTCGGACAAGGAGATTTCGATTAAACGCCGCGGTGACACCAAGTGGATCGTCATAGGCGAGCAGGAGATCGGCTTTCGGCTTCTCCAAGTCCGTCCCCATCAACAGCGCATCTCCAGGCTGTAAGTTTCGACGTATCTCGCTCAGGAACACTTCAGCCGTAGACCGCTCGAAGTTTCCCAACGTACTGCCGAGGAATAGGACCAGCAGGGTGTGGTCAGGTGGACGATGCGCCGCCACATCTTGAAGTCCTTCGAGATACGACCGTTCGAGGTCGACCAGCCTCAAGCCGCCGAGACCGAAGAGCTCCTTCCGACAGTTCTTCAACGCTGAGCCTGAAAGATCAATGGGAATATAGATGAGCGGCGCCGCTCGGTTGATGAAAGCTTGGAGCAGCCAGCGAGTCTTGCGGGCACTGCCGCTGCCTAACTCAGCGACGATCAACCGGTCAGGCAAGAGACGCAAGATGCTGTCCGTATGACGGAAGAGGAGCCGCTCGTCCGCTCGGCTTAAGCCATATTCCGGTAACAGTGTAATGGCTTCGTAAAGTGCGCTTCCAACCTCGTCGTAAAGATAACAGGAGGGAAGTTCGCGTTGTGGTTGGGTTAATCCGTGGCGCACTGCATCGGCAAATGCTTCAATTGCCTCAGTCCGTGGGACTGCATCCGCGTTCAACACATCGAAAGGTGGCGTAGACATAAGGATAGGTCCTCCGAAACCAGTTGCGAAACGAACGACGAAGCAGCGGGGCTGCCGTGATTGGCGAGCCGCCTTTTAGTACATAGTGATCGGCGTCGAAGAATGTCGTTGAGTATCCCGGATAGCACGCATAGGGGCGAAAACCGGGAAAAGGCGCAAAGACCGTGGAGGTCCATTCCCAGCCGTTGCCCACCAATTGTGCGACTCCGAACGCACTATCTCCCAGTGGAGTGGATGCAACGTCCACAGGATCCCGCCAATGACAATCAAAGTTCCCTCGATCGGACGTCGGTGGACCATTACCCCAGGGATAGGCGCGCTCCTCACCTGTGGCCGTACCGTAAGCGGCGCGGTGAAATTGAGCTTCCGAGGGCAATGCCTGTCCAGACCAATCGGCATAGGCTGTCGCTTCCTCGTGCGTCACATAGACCGGCCAGTTCAATGGGAGCGGAATTTCCGCTCCCAGCGTGCGCCAATACCAAGCCCTGTCCCGACGTCTCCAAAAATGCGGAGGCGCCGCGCCGGCCTCGACGAAGGCGAGATAGCGCCTATTCGTGACTTTATATTGGTTGATACCGAACGACGGGACAAAAACCGTGTGGGCGTCGAATTCATTGTCCCAGCCAAACCCATCACAACCATGGCCCGGCGCATTCTCTGGTCCACGATGGCGGCCAAGGGTAGCAGTGCCGGATGGAATCGGAAGAATCGCGTCATCCGTGTTCATCTTACAGGAAAATGATATCGGTGCCGCAGCCTGATCGGGAGGCGTACAGATCGGGGCAGGAAGATTGTGAAGCAAGTAGGTGAATGTTTCCACATGCATGAGTCGGTGCTCCAGCGAGATGTGCAAGACCACCGGTGGAATGTGCTGCGCAACTTCATCGATCCGTCGGCGCACCATGGCGGTATAGTCCGAGATTTCCTTGATTGAGGGCCAGTCCGATGGAGTGTCGTCGGGGAGCTGGCCAGCCTTCGGATCGATGCCGAAGGCGAACAGGCGGTCGAAGGTGGGATGGAAACTCTGAAGATGGAGCTCGGATCGGATCAGATTCCAATCGAAGGCCTCCACATGGCCGACATAAAACACGAGGCGATGCCGTTCCGGCACGGGACGATCGAACCACGCATTGGACGGCACGGAAGCAAAGACGGCATCCATCGAGTACCTGGCTTTCAACAGTGCGGCACATACGCAGTTCTTACCAGGCGGTGTGGCGTTGGCCTTCATGGGGTATATCTTCAGGAGATGATTATCTGTAGCACGCCGGTCACGGCGTACCTATGAGGGACTCCCCTAGATCTCGGCTCGTCCGGTTACATAATGAGGTCATAATTACGTCGAGTATCGAGTATATTGATGCGACATTTCCGTGCGCTCGTGCAGTGACGAGACAACGATCTGGTTAACTGCGTATAGCCTTTTATTAATCGAAAGGAGTACCCATGGGTCCCATGGTGGTTCCCTTTCCGATCGCGCTGTGGATTTTTTCATTGGTGTGGGATCTGATTTACGTGATGAGCGGGGGAGGCGTCGTGTAGAACGAGATGGTTTTTTATACGATGGTCGGAGGACTGCTTGGCGCCCTCGCGGCCGCGGTCCCCGGATACCTCGATTACCGGACGACCACTGTTCCCGCTATCCAGAGAATCGGCCGTTGACATATGCTGATCAACCTCTCCACCGTCGTGCTGTTCGCGATCAATCTGTGGTTACAGATGAACAGTGAGCCAGGCGCCGCTCTGCCTGTCATCCTGTCGGTCGTCGGTATTGCCATGCTAGGTGTGTCCGGCTGACTAGGCGGCGAACTGGTTTACGCACATAGCGCCGCCGGGGAACTGAAAGAGGCCGCAGCTTTGCAAAACGAGCGCGAGCGTGCTGTCTAGCTAGAGTGATCGTGAGCCTGATCGTGGGGTCATTGCTTGACTTTTCACCTGCGATTCCCTACCCTTTCACCTGATGGCTCGCCGGCTTCGCCTGAACTATCCGCGGGCCCTCTCCTACATCACTGTTCGTGGGAATGCGCAGCGGCGCATTTTCCTCGACGAGGCGGATTACCGCTGGTTCTTAACCCTCTTGGGCATGAGATTCTCCAACAACGCCAGCGTTGCTCTGCGCATTGTTTGATTGTTTAATGGGCAATCACTACCACCTCTTGATCGAGACGCCGAAGACGAATCTGAGTCGCGGGATACAGCGACTCAATGGGAGCTATGCGCAATGGTTCAATCGGCGCCTATCGTCGCCTCATGGCCGACGGTATTGGTCCACCGTCGCCGTGGCCCGTCATGTCGTGATAATTCACGAACCCACCAGGAGAAACACCGAACCACATGCAGACCTGTGACTTTCTTGTTATTGGGGGTGGGGTGATCGGGCTCAGCATCGCCCGTGAACTCCGAAGACGTCGGACGGATGCCCAGGTATTGTTGATTGAAAAAGAACCTTCCTGTGGAGCCCATGCCAGCGGGCGCAATAGCGGAGTGCTCCACGCAGGGTTCTATTACTCGCCGGACAGCCTCAAAGCGAAGTTTACCCGCCTCGGAAATGAGCGGCTCACCGCCTATTGTGAGGAGAAGCGAATCCCTCTCAATAAATGCGGTAAGCTCGTTGTCGCAAAGGATGCGGCGGATTTGCCCTCGCTTGATGAGCTATTCCGTCGCGGACAACTCAACGGCATTGAGCTCCAGGCTCTCACGGAAGCGGAAGCTAAATCCATAGAACCGCGTGTCAAAACATACCAACGGGCACTCTTTTCTCCACGCACTTCGACGGTCAGTCCGCTCCAGGTCGTCCACGCGATGCAGCAAGATGCACTCCATGAAGGTATTCGAATCCAATGCGGCACGGCCTATCGGGGACGAAACAACGAAAAGGTTCGGACGAACCAGGACAGCATCGAAACCGGATACGTCGTCAACGCCGCAGGTCTGTATGCCGACAAAGTCGCCTTGGATTATGGATTCTCAGAAAAGTATCGCATCCTGCCGTTTAAGGGCCTCTATCTCTATTCCGATGAACCTCCTGGTGCGATCCGCACCAATATTTATCCCGTTCCAGATCTCAGGAACCCGTTCCTGGGTGTCCACTTTACGATCACGGCAGACGGAAAGGCTAAGATCGGTCCAACAGCCATTCCGGCTTTGTGGCGCGAAAACTATCAGGGGCTCGGCAACTTCAACTTCCGTGAACTTGCCGAAGTCGCGAGCCGAGGACTCGGGCTACTGACCGGGGCTGGGTTCGATTTCCGGCGCTTGACGATGGAGGAGATCGCAAAATACTCACGGAGCAAGATGGTCTCGCTTGCCTCCGTACTCGCCGAGGGCGTGGCTGAACGTCACTACCAAACATGGGGGCGTCCCGGAATCAGAGCCCAACTGCTCGACATCACGAAACGAAAGCTTGAGATGGATTTCGTCTTGGAAGGCGACAACCGCTCCATGCACGTGCTCAACGCCGTGTCTCCCGCCTTTACCTGTTCGCTCCCCTTCGCAAACTATGTCTGCGATCAGATCGACAGAGCGATAGGCTGAGAATCCTTCGGCATTTCTTCATGTGCGTGAGGCTCACTCGTGATGCGCTGAAATCGACGGGTGTGTACCAGCCTGAGGCTACCTTCCTTCAACAGAGATGCACCTCTTCGCCAACGCCGACTTGCAGGTTTTGGGCTGCGCTTTCTTCCTGGAGAAAGATTTCCAAGTTTCCGCTGCTGTTGATCAATGCAGATGGGGTCTGACGACTCCCGTGGCTGTAGCTTCCGACCAATTCGTTAATGACGTACGTACCGATATGGATCTCTACAGATTGCCCCATTGCGGCTCGGAATTCCCGAACCTGCCGCGCCGTGATATTGGAAATGAGATTCCCAAATCGATCGACGGAGATAATTTTCCCGATCAGTAATTCCTCATGCCAGACCGGGATCGCCACAGAACGTCGAATCGGATCATGGACCACCGGCCCAAAACACGACGGTGGGACACCTTTGCTCAACCACGCGGCAGCCGGCGCGAACACATCCCGACCGTCGAAGGTCGATCCGACCGTTTCCAAACGATACTGCAGGCTATTGATCTGCCATACCTTCGCCCCGACCTCTTGCTCCAGCACTTCGGTAAACAACCCATTGTCCGGACCGACAAAGAACGAGCCGGCTGCAGAAACAAGCAACGCTCGGCGTTCCGTCCCAACTCCGGGATCGACAACGGCGACATGAATGGTCTTTTCCGGAAAATAGCGATAGCAGGACTTCAAGAAGTACCCGGCTTCTTGGATCTGATGAGAGGCAATTTGATGTGAGAGATCGACAATGGCGACGGATGAATTGATCGACAGAATCACCCCCTTCATGCTTGCCACAAAACAATCACGCTCGCCGAAATCCGTCAGCAGCGTGATAAGGGGGCGTGCATCGGGCACGTCAGCATTCCTCGAATTTGATCTCCATAACCTCGTACTCAACCATCTTTACGGGAGTCTTCACTTCCACGAAATCTCCGACACGCTTACCAATAAGCGCGCGACCGACTGGGGACTGTACGGAGATTTTATTGAACTTCATGTCGGCCTCGTCCTGGCCCACCAAAGTATATTGTTTCCTCGCTTGAGATTCCTGCTCGACAACCAACACGGTCGCGCCGAAGACAACCGTCTCCGTCGTACGTCCCACTGTTTCCACCACACGAGCATCTGCGAGTTTCGTCTCAAGTTCGGAGAGACGTGACTCAATAAATCCCTGGCGCTCTTTAGCGGCGTCGTATTCGGCGTTCTCGCTGAGATCGCCATGTGCCCTAGCCTCCGCGATCGCTTCGATCACTTTCGGCCGCTCAATCTTGCGCAAACGATCCAATTCCGCTTTTAACGCATCATAGCCTTTCTTCGTAATCGGGGTCGGCATACTCCGGTTGCTCCTGAACGGTTGGAGTATACTGTAAAAGTCGTCCAGCTGCATTCTGGCATCGCTCAAGCTTCAACGTACCACCGGGCAAGAGCTGCCACAGCAGCTCGGAGCGGGTGGGTGAGAAAAATTACGCCTCAGCCTTTCGCTTGTTGCGGCCTTGCTGGAAGAGCTTTTTCAGCATCCTCTAATTTATGGCCGATGATACTCCTGCAATGTGCGGATCGATAGGTCTTTTTTCAGGGTCGCCTCGATTCCCATCACCGCCGCATGGGCGCCTCTCATGGTCGTGAAATACGGAACGCCTCGCTGGAGAGCTTCCCGCCTGATGGACAATGAATCCACGTGAGCAGAGGCAGTCCGCACTGTGTTGATGACGAGCGCCACTGCTCCATTCTTGATATGGTCGACAATATGCGGCCGTCCTTCTTTCACTTTATTGACTGTACTCACGTGAACCCCGTGTTCTCTCAGATAACCGGCTGTTCCGCTGGTCGCGTGAATCTGAAACCCGAGCGTACACAACCGCTTCGAGAGATCCAACGCGACCGGACGATCGGATTGCTTCACGCTCACAAAGGCAGTCCCCGATGTCGGGAGGACTGCTCCGGCTCCTGCTTGGGACTTTGCGAACGCCCATCCGAAATCTCCATCAATACCCATCACCTCTCCGGTCGATTTCATTTCAGGCCCCAGCAGCACATCGACCCCGGGGAATTTATTGAACGGAAAGACCGCTTCTTTGACCGAGAAGTGTGCCGGCATCGGAGCATCCGTAAAGCTTAGTTCCTTGAGGGTTCTTCCCATCATCACCTTCATCGCCAACTTGGCGAGCGGTACGCCGATCGCTTTGCTCACGAACGGTACGGTTCGAGACCCGCGAGGGTTGACTTCAAGCACATAGCTGGTCCGGCCTTTGACCGCAAACTGTGCATTCATAAGCCCGACGACGCCGAGTTCCAGCGCCAGCAAACGCATTTGCCGCTCGATGTCGCGCACAATGGGCTTGTCCAACGTATACGGAGGCAGCGAACAGGCTGAATCGCCGGAATGAACCCCGGCTTCTTCGATATGCTCCATAATCCCCGCCACCACCACGGTTTCGCCGTCCGAAATCGCGTCGGCATCGACTTCGATGGCATCGGCAAGGTACTTATCGATCAACACCGGATGATTGGGCGACGCCTTGACCGCTGAGTGCATGTATTCCAGCAAGCCGGCTTCGTCATACACGATCTGCATCGAACGTCCGCCCAACACGTAGGATGGACGAACCATGACCGGATAGCTGATCCGTCCGGCGATCTGCACCGCTTCCTCGATGGATCGAGCAATTCCACTTTCCGCCTGCCTTAAGCCCAACCTATTGAGGAGATCGCGAAACCGTTCTCTGTCTTCCGCCAAATCGATGGCATCGGGACTGGTGCCAAGAATCCTCACACCGGCTTTCGAGAGAGGAAGCGCTAGTTTCAAGGGCGTCTGTCCTCCGAACTGTAAGACCACTCCGATCGGCTGCTCCCGATGGACGATGTTGAGGACGTCTTCATGCGTAAGCGGCTCGAAGTACAGCCGATCCGATGTATCGTAATCCGTGCTCACAGTCTCCGGGTTGCAGTTCACCATGATCGTATCGATCGTTTCTTCTCGAAGCGCCATCGCCGCATGGACACAGCAATAGTCGAACTCAATCCCTTGTCCGATCCGATTGGGCCCACCGCCGAGAATCACGACCTTTTGTCGATCCGACGGCCTAGCTTCGCACTCCATGCCGTACGTGGAATAGAGATAGGGCGTCTGTGCCTCGAACTCCGCAGCACAGGTATCGACCCGTTTATAGGTGACTCCTCGTGCCTCTTGTTGCGTACGCGCTTTCTGGACCGCTGTCGCCTCACATCCAAGCAATTGTGCGATCCGATCATCTGAAAATCCCAGTTTTTTCGCGTCCCAGAGCAACTCGCTGCTCAAGACGGCTGCCGGGTCGGCAGCATGACCGGCAAGCAGTCGTTCGAAATCCACCAGCTGTCTGACTTGTTCTAAAAACCAGGGATCTATTTTTGTCGTTGCAAACAGTTCCTCGTCCGTGAATCCCAGACGCATGGCATCGGCCACGTACCACAGTCGTTCCGGTAACGGTGTCCGGAGCACCCGGCTGAGTTTCTCGATCGCTTCCGGCCGGTTAAACTCGACTGGAACACCTCGATCAAGTCCAAACCGGGACGCCAACCCATTCAGTTCCAACTCCAGAGAGCGAATGGCCTTCTGCAGAGACTCCTTGAAGGTGCGTCCGATCGCCATCACTTCCCCGACCGACTTCATCTGCGTGGTCAAGGTCGGATCGGCCCCCTTGAACTTCTGAAAGGCAAATCTGGGGATCTTGACCACGACATAGTCGATCGCCGGTTCAAACGATGCCTTCGTGACACCGGTGATGTCGTTGGTGATCTCATCCAAGGTGTATCCAATGGCCAGTTTGGCGGCGATCTTCGCGATCGGAAAACCGGTCGCCTTCGACGCCAACGCCGAGCTACGAGATACCCGAGGATTCATTTCAATGACGACCATCTCCCCATTGACAGGGTTGATGCCGAACTGAATATTCGACCCTCCCGTATCGACCCCGATCTCTCGGATGATACGAAGTGCTGCGTCCCGCATCCGCTGGTATTCTTTGTCGGTCAACGTCATAGCCGGCGCGACCGTGATACTGTCTCCTGTGTGCACGCCCATGGGATCGAAGTTTTCAATCGGACATACGATGACGACGTTGTCCTTCAGATCCCGCATGACCTCCAACTCGTACTCTTTCCACCCAATGACCGATTCTTCGATCAACACCTGAGTGACCGGACTCATGGCCAGCGCCCAATCGATCAGCCCCTCGAATTCCTCACGATTATAGGCGATGTTCCCGCCGGTTCCCCCCATGGTGAAGGACGGACGAATGATTGCGGGGAAGCCGACGGTGTCAAGAATGGTCAGTGCTTCCTGTCGCGTGTGCGCCGTACCGCTCTTCGGCACGCGTAGATCGATTCGATGCATCGCCTGCTTGAACGCTTCTCGGTCCTCCGCTTTATGAATGGCCTCGGCTGAAGCCCCGATGAGAGTAACCCTGTATTTTTCGAGGACTCCTCGCTTCACCAATCCCATGGTGGTATTGAGGGCCGTTTGCCCACCCATGGTCGGAAGCAAGGCATCCGGGCGTTCCCGATCAATCACCTTCTCAACCACATCTACGGTAATCGGTTCGACATACGTCCGATCAGCCATCTCTGGATCCGTCATGATGGTCGCCGGATTGCTGTTGATGAGGATGACTTTATAACCCTCCGCTTTCAGCGCTTTGCAAGCCTGTGTGCCGGAATAATCGAATTCACAGGCTTGGCCGATGACGATCGGTCCCGAACCGATCATGAGGATTGACTGAATGTCCGTACGTTTTGGCATCGTGTCGTGATGGTCGGATCAGCTGGATGGGAGATCTGGCGGCCCAATCAGCGGATGATACGGAGTCGGCGTAGGCGGCTCACCACCCTGCGCTTCGTGGTAGTACTTCAAGGCCTCGGGTATCCAGGCTTCAATCTGGTTGATACGCGACACATCGGAAGGATGGGTGGACAAAAACTCCGGAATATTATGCTGAGACCGAAAACAGACCTTGTCGATCATCTGCCTAGGACACCCGCTCATCCGCTCCCAAAAGGGCACGGCTTCTCGAGGATCATAGCCGGCCTGCGCCATCAATTTGAGTCCGATGTAGTCGGCCTCGGATTCCTGCTTTCTCCCAAACGGCAAGGAGACTCCAACTCCATAGGCACTCATCGCAGCCATCGCCGCATCCGGGCGTCCGACAGCGGCTCCAGCTGCCAACGCACCGACTTGCCCAATCGTTTCAAGGATGCTTCGGCTATACCGCTCCGCCCCATGGCGTTGGAGCGCATGCGCCACCTCATGCCCGATGACGGTCGCTAAACCGTCTTCGTTCTTCGTGAGCTTCAGGATCCCTGTGAAGACGGCCACCTTGCCGCCCGGCAGTGCGAAGGCGTTGATCATACGGTCATCCCTAATAATCGCGAACTCCCACTCGTACTCCGGCTTATTGGCCACCGCGGCAATCCGCTTACCGACCCGGTTGACCAACTCATTCAACTCAGGATCGTCACTGATCGGAGCCTTACGGAGCAACTCACGATAGGCGTCGATGCCCATCGCAATTTCTTTCTCCTCAGAGATATAGATGAATTGATCACGCGCCGTTCCCGGCGCGCGGACACATCCCTCTAGAGTTGAGACCACGCCGCCAGTTACCCAAAAACTCAGAAGCCAAGCCAACCCAAGCATCCCGCGAGCTCCATGCAAAAGCAAGGCACGACGATCGACGGGTTTGAAGAACGGTCTGTCGATCCTCTGATCTGCCGGCTGTGTCATCCTGTACCCCTAGGTCGAAGCCGATCATCACTATATTACCAGTCACAATACTCCCAGTCATGCGATCGGCATCTCCCTCACTATGGCATCCACAAGTACATGAACTGGGGAGTTCCCCCACGGACAAACGACATGAGGTCGAGATCGGCAAGACCGGCGAGTCCGCTCGGCGCCAACAACTTGGAATACACGTTATTAGAGTATTCACCTGGACGTTGGTACGTCACGACTTTGGCCTCCGTCAGGCCGGCTTTTTTCTTGGCCAATGCGATCGCGTCTTCGAGATAACCGATCTCATCAACCAAACCAGCCGCTTTGGCTTGCTCACCGGTATAGATTCGCCCATCAGCCAACCGTTTGATCTGCTCCATCTGCAAATTGGAGCGGCCCTCCTGCACGATGTTCAAGAAGCGCTGATAAAACGAATCAATCAGTCCTTGAAAGATGGCTCGTTCTTCCACCGTCATGGTCCGAAACGGCGAGCCCATATCCTTGCGGGGACCCGATGTCACTGCCGTCGCCTCCACTCCCACTTTCTCTAAGAGTCCTCGCGCATTGATGGTGAGCATAATCACGCCGATACTGCCGGTCACGGATGAAGGATGCGCCAGTACCATGTCCGCCGCGGCGGCGATATAGTAGCCTCCTGATGTACCCAAATCCATGATAGATGCAATAACAGGGATCTTGCGACTGGCTTTGAACGCTTTTAGCTCGTGATAAATAATATCCGACGCCGTCACCGTTCCTCCAGGCGTATTGATGCGAAGCACAATGGCTTTGACGCTCTCATCCTTTGACGCCCGAGTCAGCTGTTCTTTCACGCTTGCAATCATGCTGGGCGCAGATCGCAATCCATCTTTTTCCTGAGAGCTGATCATCCCAGAGATTTCGATCAGCAGCACTTTTGCTTTGCCGGTCCCGTCGACCTGAGTTTCTTGTAGAGGCCCAGGGCCTGGGAACAGTGGGAAATTGAAGGTACAGCCGGACAGCAACAATCCTATCACCCCGATGACGAAACGGTTATGCATGATGGGTCTCCATAAGACGCACGAATTCATCGAATAAGTAGGCGGCATCATGAGGGCCCGGTGCCGCCTCCGGGTGGTATTGGACGGAGAAGACCGGATGGTCCAGACTCGCCATCCCCTCGATAGAGTAATCGTTCAAGCTGACATGGGTCAGCGACAGTTTTCCAGAACGGGTGTCGATCATGGGCGGGAACTTCGGCACTTCAAGGAGTGACGCGGGACCCTGGACGGCGAAATTATGATTCTGCGACGTAATTTCGACTTTTCTCGTTCGAAGATCCATCACGGGATGATTCGCCCCATGGTGACCGAACTTCAGCTTATAGGTCTTGAGGCCGAAGGCCAAGCCGAGAATCTGATGGCCCAAACAAATGCCGAAGATCGGATAGCGTCCGATCAATTTTTCCATTGCCTTCGCGGCATAGAGAAGGCCCTCCGGATCGCCAGGACCGTTTGAGAGGAAAATGCCGTCTGGCTTGAGTGCCTCCACCTCAACGGCCGATGTTGCAGCGGGCACAACCGTCACCTGACAGCCGACATCCACCAATCGTCTCAGGATATTGTGTTTGATGCCGAAATCATAGGCCACGACTCGCCAAGGCTTGGACGCTCCACGTTTACTTCCGTTTGCCGAAGGCGCCCAATCGCCGGTCCCAATCGTCCAGTCATATGGACGTGCGCAAGTGACCTCGGCAGCCAAATCTCGACCGATGATGCCGGGAGCTTGCCTGGCTTGTCGTACAGCCCGATCGGGGTCGAGATTGAGGTGAGTGATGAGTCCCTGCTGTGACCCCTGCTCGCGCAAATGCCTTGTCAAGGCTCTCGTATCGATTCCTTCGATCGCGACGACCTTAGCTTCCTTCAACGATTCCTGAAGCGTCTGCTTGCTCCGCCAGTTGCTGACAAGACGGCTCGCTTCCATGACCACGAATCCTTCTGCCCATGCTCGACGGGATTCGACATCTTCTGGCGTGACTCCATAGTTACCGATATGAGGACAGGTCATCATGATGATCTGCCCCTTATAGGACGGATCAGTCAGTATCTCCTGATAGCCGGTCATGGCCGTATTAAAGACGACCTCTCCCACTGTTTCTCCCTCATAACCAAGAGCGCGGCCTTCAAACACCGTTCCATCCGCCAGTGCCAATATTGCTTTCTTCACAGTCTTCCACCCTGGTGGAGCGAGCGGTTCGCCTTGATGCCGATGAGTACGAGACCCAATAGAAGGTTGAGCATATATAGCGATCGAATCGGAAGGAGCACACGAAACAATGCTTCCAAAGCCGCCTTCTTGGTTGTCTCATCCTTCGTTGCGAATGCCTGCGCTTGAAACGCCGCGGCGTTTGGATGAAGGACCACGATGATGAGCCCGGCGATCGTTACCATTACTGCTAATACAATCGTTTCACTCCAACCGACCTCCACGATCGGATCCGCGCTCCACCGACGATACCAGAGTGTAGCACAGAGGACGGCGCCAGCCCCGATGACAAAACGATGATAGCCTTCGAATGCTCGCGTCAAAAACATGCCTCCGGAATCCTGTCCTCCGAATGTATTGAACACTGCCGGAATCACCGCTCCGCTCAATACGACCATGCCTCCAACCCAGACGGCGAGCGCAACCCACTCGAGCGTAAGACACCCAACCATCCCCCAACAGGGCAGCCGTCGCACAGCACTACCGCTCCACCGGATCGGTCTTGAACACCACTCTGCCGCCTACGATGGTTGTATTCACTCGTCCTTTCACCTTCCACCCCGCAAACGGCGTATTGCGACTCTTGGACCGAAACTTGGACGGATCGACTTCCCACAGTTCTTGCTGATCGACGATGGCGACATCAGCATCGGCCCCGACCGCCAGCGTCCCTTTCTTGAGTCCGAACACCGAGGCTGGCGCCGAGGTCAGTTTCTGGACCGCTTGTTCCAACGACAGAACCCCTTCCTCCACCAATCCCAACGTCAGCGGGAGCGCCGTCTCAAGTCCGACGATTCCGAATGGAGCCTCGGTAAAATCCTGCTGCTTCTCTTGCGTCGCATGGGGGGCATGGTCGGTCGCAATCACATCAATCGTGCCGTCGCGCAATCCTTCCTTGACCGCCTGTATATCGGCCCATGTGCGCAAAGGAGGATTCATTTTCGCGTGGGTGTTGTAGCCGCGCACCAATTCTTCCGTGAGCATGAAGTGATGGGGACAAGCCTCCGCCGTCACGTGGATCCCGCGAGCCTTCGCTTCTCGCACCATTCGAACCGACCCGGCTGTGCTGATGTGTGCAAGATGAAGGCGGGCTCCCGTCAGCTCCGAGAGTGAGAGATTGCGCGCCACCATGACATCCTCCGCCGCAGCCGGGATACCAGGCAATCCCAGCTCAGTCGAGACCAACCCCTCATTCATACAGCCGCCTTCTGCCAGATGCAGGTCTTCACAATGGTCGACGACCGTCAGATCGAATGCCAAGGCATATTCCATCGCGCGCCGCATCACGAGGCTGTTCATCACAGGCTTGCCGTCGTCGGAGATGGCCACACAGCCGGACCGCCGTAAGTCACCGATCTCCGCCAGTTCCTTCCCTTCCGATCCTTTTGTGATGGCGCCGACCGGCAGCACATTTGCCAGGCCGGCCAACCGTGCTCGTTCCAATATAAATTCAGTGACGGCTTGATTGTCGTTCACCGGGTTCGTGTTGGGCATGCAACAGACCGTCGTAAATCCGCCCGCAACCGCCGCAGCACTGCCGCTCTGAATCGTTTCCTTGTACTCGAACCCCGGCTCGCGAAAATGGACGTGCAAATCAACGAACCCCGGCATCACCAGCTTCCCATCGGCGTGAATGGTCCAGCCGTCGACGGGTGCGGAAAGGTTCGACCCCACTGCGGCTATCTTGCCCTTGTCGATCAACACATCGGCGATGCCGCCAAACCGGCCTGGATCAATGACGCGACCACCTTTAATCAGAATCGACACGCTCAGCTCCTCTCAGCCAGCTCATCGGAGTTCGTCAATTTGCTCCCGACATCAAGTACAGAATTCCCATACGCACCGCCACACCGTTCGCCACTTGATCGAGAATCACCGAGGACAAACTATCGGCAACATCCGGGGCGATCTCCACTCCTCGATTGATCGGTCCCGGGTGCATGACGATGGCGCCGGCGTCGGCCAGCCGCACTCGCTCGACGGTCAAGCCATAGAGCCGCGAGTACTCCCGAATTGTGGGAAACTGCGCGCGTCCCTGCCGCTCCAACTGTAGACGAAGCATCATAATGACGTTCGCTCCACGAAGGCCTTCATCCATGTCGTAGTACACTTTCACTCCCAGCTTTTCCACACCGCAGGGCATCATCGTCGGCGGTCCCACCAGACGTACCTCGGCGCCAAGCTTGATGAGCGCATAAATGTTCGAGCGCGCCACCCGGCTATGCGACACATCACCGACGATCGCCACACGCAATCCATGGAAATTCATCCCCCGTTGCCGGATCGTGTACAGGTCGAGCAACGCTTGCGTCGGGTGCTCATGCCATCCATCGCCTGCGTTGATGACCGACGACTTGACGCCGTTCGCCAGCGTTTCAGCGGCTCCGGCCGAAGAGTGGCGCAGCACGATGATGTCCGCCTGCATCGCTTCAATATTCCGAGCCGTGTCAAGAAGCGTTTCCCCCTTCACCACGCTGCTGGAGGAGGGAGAGAAGTTGATCACGTCGGCGCTCAGACGCTTGGCCGCTAACTCAAAGGACGTGCGGGTTCTGGTGCTCGGCTCAAAGAAGAGATTCACGACGGTCTTGCCTCGGAGAGCCGGCACTTTCTTGATCTCGCGCCCGGTCACCTCCTTGAAGGAATCTGCCGTCTCCAGGACGAGCATAATCTCATCCACAGACAACGGGACGAGACTCAGCAAATCTTTGCGCTTGAGGCTCATGAGACCTCCGCTTCAGGATTTTAAGATGACCACTCGGTCATCTTCCCCATCTTCGTCCAACAACACCTGGACCTGCTCATCCCGAGAGGTCGGCAGATTTTTTCCGATGTAATTCGCTTTGATCGGCAGCTGCCGATGACCACGATCGACCAACACTGCGAGCTGGATTTCTTCCGGACGTCCCAAGTCCATGAGCCCATCCATCGCCGCCCGTATGGTTCGTCCGGTGAACAAGACATCGTCGACGAGTACGACGACTTTATTCGTCATGTCGAACGGCACGGAAGTCTTTCTCAGGATCGGTTGATTTTTTCGCAACGCCAGGTCATCACGATACAATGTAATATCCAATTCGCCGATCGGAACCAGTACGCCCTCGATACTGTGGATACGCTTGACGAGTCGATGGGCGAGATGCACGCCACCCGTCCGTATTCCCACCAGCGCCAAATCCTTTACCCCTTTATTCCGCTCCAAAATCTCATGCGCGATACGTATCATGGCACGGGAGATATCACCGGCATCCATAATCAGCTTTTCATCTTTCCGTTCCACCGATTTGTTCAAGGGAGTCGTCATCATCAAGTAACGATGTGATCAAGTTCTTGTGCAATTGGGGCATAAAAAAACCTCCTCACGGTGCGATTGTGAGAAGGTCGATTATCACCGGCCGTGGCCAGACTGAAGTTCACGGTTGGCTCCTTGCTCACCTCACTGGATGAGCATTAAAGGTTTCGGCATCCTACTGAAAATACCCGAAACCTGTCAAGCCTTCGAAGACAGAATGAGGTAGTTTACGAGGTAACCTGGCGAGTCATAACGTTCAGGAGTCCATTCACAGTCAACATATGCTATAGGCGGTTGACGTCTGGCTTTGTAAGCCGACCAGAGACCGTATCCGATGGATGGCTTGAAAGACTGGCGCAGCCTGATCGCGCTCCTTGTTCTACTTCGTTATAATGTCAGGCTGTACACGAGTAGCATTCCTGGCAGCTAATCTACCTACCTATTTCGGTACCCTAGCTGTTGTGCATGATCTAGCGTATGGACCTGAGCCTTCGCAAAAGCTCGACATAGATGTTCCGGTCGATCCTACGGATAAGCCAATGGATGTCATCGTCTTTTTTTATGGCGGACGTTGGACTTACGGAACAAAGGAAGATTATCGATTCGTTGGTGCGACATTCGCGGAGAGGGGATTTCTCGTCGTCATTCCCGACTACAGAAAATATCCATTGGTGCGATTTCCACGGTTTGTCCAAGATGGCGCCAAAACTCTCGCCTGGGTCTCTTATCACATCGCCGAGTTTCACGGTGATCCTGCGCTGATCCATATCGTGGGGCATTCCGCAGGGGCTCATATCGGCGCGTTGCTCGCGGCTTATTCTCACTACCTTGCCGACGAAGGAATGGATCGATCGCACACCGTTCACGATTTCTCCGGTCTCGCCGGTCCCTATGCCTTTACCCTGACGAACCGGATCTGGAAGACATGTTCGGTCCTCCGGAGAACTATCCGAACATGCAAATCACCACGTTCGTTGACGGCACCCAACCACCGATGTGGTTGTCATATGGCGACAACGACACCGCTGTGAAAAACGTCAATCTTGAAAAGCTTGAACAACGTACCAAGCAACGAGGCGGCTGCGTACGATCACGCATCTATCCAGGTGTCGATCACATAGATCTCGTCGCAGCCCTGTCATGGTGAAATCTACAGAAGATTCCCGTCGTTGATGATATTGTGAAGGTTTTCGATTCATGGCGCTAAGCAACGCAGAGTGAGCGAATCGAATGTGACAGATCGTTCAGTAGGAGTAGGAGCAGGGTGGCCAACAACTGAATCCAGCTAGAGCGCGGTCAGGAATCCCGTCCGTGTTTGGTCTTCCACACAGCCAGCAACGCCGTAAGCTTCTCTCCAGACGACCGATGCTCCTCTGCAAGTGTCTCTAGAAAATCCGACAGACGTCTGGATTTCAACACAGTATAGAGCGTCACGGTGATGACGGGAATCAGAACCAGCAGGAAATAGACGAGCCGCATCATCATCGGCTCTTCCCCCAGCGCGAACAGATTCATGCCGAGCACACCGGTTGTCGCCACGCCGATCAAGCCGACTGTGGCCACGACGGTCAGGCGGACCATGGTTTCGCCTTGCCGACGCAATGCATCGCTGTCGAGGTATTGACTCATATCCTCAAGCTCCGACCGCAGTTCGTCGTAGAGTCGACCGGTACCCAGATGCTCACTGATCATCCGATAGAGTTCCTTCACCTGTCCATGATCCGAAACCTGATGGGACCAGTAGCGATGGGTAAAGCGCAGAAAGATGCCGAGCGTTTGGCGAATCACGCGGCGGAATTGTCGGATCGAATCCAGCTTGGTGAGATCGAGCTGGTTCATCGCCTCCACTAAACGATTGGTCAACATCAAGAGCACGGCTTTGTGAAAATGGGGAATCAGAAACAGCAGAAAATACTCATGGCGGAACTGCTCGAGGTTGGTCTTGCGGTCCTCAAATGCCGGTTCTCCGGCCTCCCCTACCATCGTAAATACGCGACCCGTACACATGAAGCGGGTTCCTGCAGGATTCTTTCCCTGTCCGTTCCAATACCGGTCGTAACAATAGTATTCTTCAAAGTCGTGGAGATAGCGTTCCGAAAAGGGCAACTGGTCGGATCTGCCTGGTGCCGCCGCCAATCCCACACGTGCGAACTCCCCCCGAGTCAGCGACCCCGGATCGTCCAGAGTGAGATACGCCATCACCGGCATCAGGTGGTATTCGATCTGCCGGTATCGAATCGGACCTGCTTTTTCTGAATGGTGCAGCACCAACGGTTCGAGCAGAAATTCCCAGTGAGAGGCAAGACTGAGCGATCGATGCTGACAGACAAACGAGAGGTATTTCTCGCGGTGATCATAGTCTGACACGGCAAGCACCGTGCCTTCCGAGGAAAGCCACTCCACATGCTTGGAACAATGGCCGCCGTGCCCGTCAGGTTCCCAATAGGTGGGATAGCATCGGCCAAAGCGAAAGAGTGAGTTCTGCGCCTGCAATAGCGGTACGTCATCGGCATAGATCTCGACCACCAGAATCGCCACATCGATGTCGTAGAAGAAATACAGATCCACGTGCGCCACAGTAAAGATCGCGGGCGCTGCATTGGGACCAGGAAATACCATCCGCACCTTGGCAATATCGTCGCGACGAAAGACACGAATCGCAGCTGCTTCGCGAACATCCGAGCTGATTCCCTTCCCTTCACCATAGAGAAAACGCTGGACATAGGGCAGAAACGTCACAAACTCGCTGTAATGTCGTTCCTGGAACTGACGAGGATCGCCGGTGAACTCATCGACCAACTCCCGCCAGGGATTATTTGAATTGGTTGCCTGCAAAAGCTCCCAGTGCTTTTGGATCGGCGCATCTTCACGGATGGGCGTGAGCTGCATCGGCCAGAGCAGAATTTGTCGGAAGTGCCGAACGATCTTCGAGGTGTCAGGCACGTTGCAAACCCTCACGTGCAAAGGAATCACCGGGCGTAAACTCTGATTACGTTTTCCTTCATGCCGAACGCGACAGAGATAACACTATGGCTTATACCATAATGTTGGTTGGAAGGCCTGCAACTTGAAAGATACCGAACGGCTGTCACTTGACAGCTGAGGCCCCGTCACACGGACGTAACAACAGCGGAGTCTGACGGGGCATTTGCTGTCCGTCATGTGCGCTATGCCCGATCATGACGTTATTTCGGTGCCGTGAGCGCATCCTGTGCGACGTGACCGGTCTGTGATTTCTCCACGATGTTCTGCTGAATTTCTTTTGCAATGACCAGCGCCAGTCGGTCGGTGGACAGGGCACCCATCGGCAGATCCTTCATATCGTCATAAAAGGAATCGTCTGGAGCCGTCATCCGATGGATGTTAACCAGAATCGCCGCAGGCTGAATCAGCCGTCCAGGCTCCCGATCACCAGCAACTTGTCCGCCGGGAGCATCATCGGCTTCCAGACCGGCGCCCTCCATTGCGCGCTGATTGTGGAGTCGAACACCCAGAGACTAAGGCAAGAATCCTCGTCGTCGGTCTACACCTGCATTCGGGGATCGAACAGAGCACATACTCCACCCAACGGATTTTTGAGGAGAAAGAACAGGGCCGGAATGAAGCTCCCCGCAGCAAGCTGCGGGGTATCACAGAACTAAAACATTCGGAGCTGCCGGAGATCGTCGTGAGGCTGCCCTTGCCGCTGCACATACCGTTCGACGGTCTGCCAGTT
>JAICWG010000269.1 GCA_025934915.1 Nitrospira sp. | reverse complement strand
GTCGCTGGCCTCGCGTAATCTCATGAGACATGTCAATTACGGTGTTCCGTCCGGGCAAGCGATCGCCCGGGTGATGGGGGCTCAGGTGCTGACACCCGAACAACTGACCGAACTGGCTCCTTTCGGCATGGATCGAAGCACCCCGCTCTGGTACTACCTTCTGAAGGAGGCGGCGATGATCGAGAAGGGTCTGCGCTTGGGGCCGGTCGGAGGCCATATCGTCGGGGAAGTCTTCATCGGCTTACTCAAAGCCGACAAGGACTCGTACCTTGTCGCAGATAAGAACTGGAAACCGACTTTGCCGTCCGCAAAATCAGGCGATTTCGAGCTTACGGATCTCTTGCGGTTTGCCGGCGTCGTCCATCCGCTCAACTAGATCCTGCCTTATTCCGATGGGTACCCTCTCAGCAGAGGGTACCCAACCCATATGCGTTCATGGATCCATTTCCGGTGTTTTCTTCTCGGATACACAGGGATCACACTCGGCTCTGCGCGAGCGATACTCGACGACGCCTTTCCGGCGATCCAACTCAATCACACAGCAGTCATCGAGCATCTGCTTGAGCTGCTTGCGTCCTCGCTGGACGCGGGATTTCATACCGGACAGTG
This sequence comes from Nitrospira sp., assembly GCA_025934915.1. Lineage (GTDB taxonomy): Bacteria > Nitrospirota > Nitrospiria > Nitrospirales > Nitrospiraceae > Nitrospira_D. Next base: position 3,437 of record JAICWG010000269.1, on the reverse strand, counting down.
AAACCGCCCAGGTGTTTAGCCGCGGCCTGCTGCGTCAGCCCCTCGATCTCCACGAGGGTGATCGCGTTTCGATAGTCCTGCGACAACCGCTCAATCATCGGACGAAGACAACCAGCGAGTTCCACACGAAGCTCCGCAGCATCGCCTTGACGAGACCTTTCCGAGATCGTATAAACTTCGTTCAATACTTCAAGTTCAAAACTCAATCCGGCTGGAATTTCTCGATGTTTTCCTGGATTCCGATAATGATCGATGATCACATTTCGCGTGACTTGATAGATCCATGAAACCAACCGGCGCGGATCATTCACAGAGTCTATCTGCTGATGGACCCGCACAAACACGTCTTGCAAAATGTCATCGACATGCCCCTGGTCGTTCACACACTTGGCGATAAAGGCACAAAGGCCATCATGAACAAGTTGCCAGAGCTCTTCCGTGGTCTTCGTCATGTGGCCGCTCCATCGTCGACATCCATACGGTACCGTTCCGGCTCAGGCGCCGCACGTGGTCGGCTCATAAACAGCTGCGCTCTTCGGCACGCAGCAGCCTGGTTGACTCAGTCGTCCTGTGACCTTCAATTGCTCATGGATCGTAAAAATTTCCCAGGCATTGCCATCCGGGTCGGTAAACCAGAGTTTATCCTGTCGGGCAAAGCAACAGGCGATGTTCTCCACCACCTTTTCGAGTATTCCTTCATGTTGCAAACGAGCCTTCCACTCGGCAATTTCCTCGATCGTCTCAACCTCGATTCCCAAGTGATCCACGGCACTCACCTCCCCGGTGGATGAAACCAGTGAGAAGTTCAGTGCTGGAGACTTCAAGTCAAACTTGGCATAATCGGCCACCTGCTTCTGAGGCTTCACACTAAATACCTTTTCATAGAACGCCACCGATTTTGATACATCACGGACATCAAGAGAAATATGGGGACGCATGGGAAACCTCATTGTTATCGAGTAGCGGGTGATTCCGCACTCATCTCTATAGACGGAGGAACCCTGGAAAGGACGCAGCGATGAAAAGGAAGGAGGACTAGAGGATGTATCTTCGTCGATCAGTTCGGCACGGGACGCGGTGCGCCGCTCGAATCCAAGACTTCGCGGAGCTTTTTCGTCAGCATGTCCGGCGTATAGGGCTTCTGCAAGAACGCGGCTTGTGATCCCAATGACTGGATGAATTCCTGTCCGCGCCCGGCATAGCCCGAGGTCACAATCACACGCAGCCCCGGCCTCAACTGCAGCAACCGCTCGGCCAGAGCCGGTCCTCCCATCCCCGGCATGACCGTATCGGTCAGGACCACGTCGATCTCCTGGGCATGATGCCGGACAAGTTCGATGGCTTGCTCGGCATTGCGCGCGGGCAGTACCTTATAGTGCTGAGCCTCCAATACTACCTGTGCGAGGACGAGGACCATCTCGTCGTCTTCTACAAGCAGCACAGTCTCCGAGCCCCGCAAGAGTGGGGCAACAACGGGTTCGGGACGTGGGTCCGGCGGTCTGGCGACGAGCTGTGGAAGATAGATGGTGGATCTGGTGCCGCTGTTCGGCTCGCTCTCGACCGTAATATACCCGCCGCTTTGCTTAATGATGCCGTACACTGTCGACAATCCCAACCCGGTTCCTTTGCCTCGCTCTTTGGTTGTGAAGAACGGCTCAAAAATACGAGCCAGCGTTTCCGCATCCATCCCGCAGCCGTTATCCCGCACCGTCAGAACGGCATAGGAGCCTGGGTGCAGTTCCTCCTGCCTGGCGGAGTCCGTCTCTTCAATGCGTACATTTCTGGTCGTCAACTCCAATCGGCCGCCTTGCGGCATGGCATCGCGGGCATTGACCACAAGGTTCATGATGACCTGTTCGATCTGGCCAGCATCGGCCTTGACCTGCCAGAGATGTGGCTCCAGGTTCACGGCGAGATGGATATCCTCGCCGATCACCCGCTGCATCAATTCGACAATACTCATGACCCGCTCATTCAGGCTGATGACCTGCTGTTCCACGACCTGCTGGCGTGTGAACGCCAAGAGTTGTCTCGTCAAGCCGGCCGCCTTGTCTCCCGCCTCTTTGATGTGCGTCAGTCCGCGCTTCCACTTCTCATCCACGGAAGCATGTTCGAGCAGAAGCGCGCTCCAGCTATTAATGACCGTCAACAGATTATTGAAGTCGTGTGCGATCCCACCGGCCATCCGTCCCAAGGCCTCCATTTTTTGGGATTGGCGAAGCTGACGCTCGAGATCTTTGCGATGGAGAAGCTGGCTGATCTTCGCCCCCAGGTCGGCCAGCATTTGGCGCTGCTCGTCGTCAGCCCGCAGAACCTCTTGGGTGTGGAACTCCAGCACGCCCATGATGTCTTGTCCCCGGTGAATCGGAAAGGCGCAAGCCCCGCGCAACCCGGCTTGTTGCGCCATAGAGGCGGTGGGAAAAGTCGTATCCTCCGAAATGGCCGCCAGAATCAGCGGGCTAGCCGCCTTCCACGCCTGTCCCGCAAGCCCGATGCCGGGACGTAGACAGGTCGTGCGGTAGACGTCCGTCAATTCATCTGCATTGATCGCCGGACTGTACCAGGTCGCATCGACGCGCAGGACCTTCTTATGGGTGTCAACCAGCCAGAGCGATCCGAACACCCAATCTTTCAGTTCGCCGATGACGCGCAGAAGAGCCGGCATCGCCTCGCCGAGTGAAACCGACTCGTCGAGCGCAATCGTCACGGCAAGCTGGGCGGCGCGTTGCCGATCCAATTGCCGGCGCTCGCTCATGTCGATCATCGCGCCGATCATGCGCAGGGGAACACCGTCCTCACTCCGCACGATGTATCCGCGGTCGAGTGCGTGCGCATAGGTCCCGTCCGTCCGCAAAAAGCGGAATTCAGCGGTCCAGATGGTGTCCGACGATTGAATGGCTGCATGGAGACCGGCGAGAACGCCGGCTCGTTCCTCCGGATGGATACGTTCCGGCCAGGTCGCCATCCGATTGTCCTTTTCGGGGAGACTATGTCCGAAGACCGACCGGTACGTCTCGTTCCAGATCAATGTGTCCACGTCGATCTCCCAATCCCAGATGGCATCCCTGGTGGCGCGACAGGCCAAGTGGAAGCGTTCTTCGCTCTTGCGGAGGGCCAGCTCGGCCTGATGCCGCTCGATGGCATACCGAATGGCGCGCGTGAGGCCGTCGGGACTCAATCGCGACTTGACCCAATAATCCTGGGCTCCATGCCGGAGCGCCCGTTCGGCGACAGCTTCGTCGTCCAACCCTGTCAGGACGATCACCGGAGCATCGCGCCTGTGCCTGCGCAGCGTACTCACGATGTCCAGGCCGTGATTGTCGGGAAGGGACAGATCGGCCAGGATGGCGTCGAAGGGGCCGTGGGCCAGTTGCGCCAATCCCGTATCCAGCCGGTCCGCCCAATCCACGGTGACCGGCTCGCCGCCCTGCCGTGAC
>JAICWG010000019.1 GCA_025934915.1 Nitrospira sp. | reverse complement strand
GGGGGCAAGCTGCGCCTGAGCCGTGAGAAGTTCCTGATGCGCGCCTCATTGGCGGAAATCGAGGCACTCATGCAGATGTTCAGGGTGACTAACAGCATGCGGATCAACTATTTCACCGTGCTCGGCGCGCAACGGATCTTGCAGATCCAGAAGGAGCGCCTGCAATGGGCGCAGGATCAGCTCGCAATGGCGCAGGGAAGGTTCAACAAAGGCGTTGTCGATGGCGCCGTTGTCCAGCACCTTCAGATCGTCTTGCAGGAACGGGAGCTGAAAGTCCTGGAAGCGGAGAATAGTCTGCGGATGCATTGGGAGAATCTCGTGACCACCATCGGGAAGCCGCTCCCCCTGAGCCCGCTGGAAGACAACCTCGAAGCAGAACTGACGCCGCCGCTCGAATTCGACAAAGAACTGGAGCGGATGCTCGAGGAAAGCCCGGAGCTTGGTCAGACCGAGACCCTGGTTAAGTTCGAACGCATCAAGGTCCAGCGGGAACAGGTCGAGCCGATTCCGAATCTCACCGTCCGAGGCGACGGCGGAGTGAATCACGAAGGCGCGCGCCGGGCGGGACCTGGGCCCTGGAATGTGGCGAATGTGACGGCGTTCATCAACGTACCGATCTTCGACTGGAACCAGGGCACGATTCAGCAAGCCAAGGCGGCTCTCAAGAATGCGCAGTACGAAATCACACGCATGCACTTGGATCTGCGGCGCCGGCTGGCTGATGCATTCGGGATGTATCTGACGTCGCTGCAGTACGTGCAGGCTCTGCAGAACATCGTTCTCCCGCAGGCCGAAACACGTTACAGGACCCAGCTCAAAAGCTATCAAGAGAATCGGGCGAACTGGCGGGAGGTACTGGAGGCGCAGGACGAGCTCTTCGCGCAGCGACAGAACCATGTCGTGCGCTTGGTGCAACTGCACATCCCCCGCGTGTTGATCAAGGGGTTTCTCTTGAGCGGTGGGCCGCCGCCCATCGGCTTGCCCGGAGATCCCTTCCGGAACGCCAACGGCTTGACGCCGGCCCCGGCTCCCGACATCCCGGGCCATATCACCGCGACGCCGAAACCGCGATAAGAAAATGAATGGATCAAAACATCAATGTCTTATCACGAGGTATCAAGCCGAAGCGCTGTATGCTCAATGAACCACTGCGAGTCGATAACACCGACCATCTCACTTGGACTGATCTGCTGAGTCATGCGACCGCGGCGGACGAATCGATGCTCGAATGACCTGGCGCCTCGCTCCATAACTTTGGCCTTGAAGATTTCGATGTACTCGGCCTTGAACTGACTATTGAACGTATTGAACAGAACGACGCGCTTTCCGTCGAAGCGGTTGCGCTCGACCAATCGATGAACGTGGAGATCCGTCTCGGTTTCAAGCCTACCTGCAGTTACGACCAATACTGCGACGCTTTCATATAGCCGAACAACAAATCACGTCGGGCAAGAATTCCGATCAGCTTGTTGTTCCGGACCACCGGCACGCGCGTCAAATAGCGGTCCTGGAACAGGTCGGCCACTTGGACGAGTGTTTGATCTTCCGTCACGGTCACGGGATGGGTGGACATGATTTCCGTGGCGAGGACTTTTCGAAGATCACGCCCATCGAGCATGGCCTGGAGGAGATCGTATTCTGTCACGATCCCGACCAATGTGCCATCCTCTTCCACAACCGGAAGACTCCCGAAGTTTCGATGCGTCATCATGTGTGCAATCGTCGCGGCATTGGTGCGTGACGTGCATCTGGTGACCGCGTCCTGCATCAACTGCCCCACGGTCAAGGCCTTGGGATCGCTGGCTTTCATGAAGAAGTCGGTTTGTCTCATAAGTTCCTCACTGTTCTCGTTTTCCCCCGGTGGCAAGATAGGTTCGCAAGACATCGCGCCTTGCGATGATGCCGACCAGTTTATCCTTGGCATCCACGACAGGGACACGGACCAGATCGCTTGCACGCAGTACATGCACCAAGGTTCCGAGCGTCGTTTCAGGCTTGACTGAGTATGGATTAGCAGTCATGACATCCTTCGCCGTGACGGCGCCGAGCCGATGACGGTCGTCGATGGCTGCAAGCAAATCATGTTCGCTGACGATCCCGGTCAGTCTCCGTCCATTCTCCACGACCGGCACGGCCCCGAACCCCTCGATCATCAACGAAGCAATCATGTCTCCCTTCGTCCTCAGGCGGACGTATTGCACTTCTTTCTCCATCACCTGGCTGACCGTCATGGAATCAAAGTCTTTGACCTTGACCACCTTGGCCCTCTTTTTGGTCCTCGTTGTTTTGTTCATCTCCCCTCCTTACCGATTGGTCTACTTACTGTCCATGCGTCAATCGTCTACCTGAGAAGTACTTCCCACCAGAAGGCACGCCCGGTCGACTGGCGCTAATCACCACAGCAAGTTACCTGTCTCATGCTGCAAAACGCCGCAACCTTCCATCGGATTACAACCCAGGGAACATGCGTAACTCTACGAAAGATGACCAATTCTTCTTCCATGACTCTCCATGCCACAGGCACATCCGATGCAGTTCTAATACCCGAAATCGTTACTGCATATTGACCATACTCAAGAAGGAAATCGATCATGCGAATTCTCTGTGCGGTCGACGGGTCGGAACATTCACGATGGGGAGTACAGGCGCTCGAGACTCTTGCCGGTCGAGAACCTAAGCATGTGGCGCTCCTGCACATAGTCGACCAGCCGGCGCTCAAGGCCGCCAAGAACAAGAACCCGGTAGCAGCAAAGCGTGCCATTGCCGCTATGGAAAAGGCCGGGACTATCGTGCTGCGCGACGCAGCGCGATCGGCGCGACTCGCCCTCGGGCAGGCAGCAACCGGACCACGCACAAAATTCCAGACCATCCTCACGCATGGTCCGGCCGCCCATACCATTGCGAAGACAGCCCGGCGACTGAAGACAGATCTGATCCTGATAGGATCGCGCGGCCTGAGCGACATTCAGGGATTCTTGCTGGGGAGCGTCTCTCGTCAGGTGGTCTCGGCGGCCGCTTGTTCCGTCTTGGTCGTGAAACAGCCCATGCCCAACCTGCATCGTGTTGCCCTCGCCGTCGATGATTCCAAACCATCACGACGCGCCGCCGGATTTCTGCGATCGTATGTTCTTCCAGAATCCGCCACCGTCACGATCCTGACCTCAGCTGAAAGTCCCGTCACGGACTTTGCCAAGCGGTACCTGTCCGAGTCGCAACTGGCCGAATTAACCAAACCGGTCATGGAGCGAGCAACCACGCTCGTCAACGGCTTACGTGATGAGTTCATCAAAGACGGTTATTCCGTCGCCACACAGGTCCGAATGGGCCACGTCATCGAGACCATCATCAAACACGTCGAAGCCAATCGTGACGAGCTACTGGTGGTCGGGTCCCGCGACTTGACCAAGAACGAGCGACTCTACCTCGGCAGCGTTTCCGATAGCTTGCTCAGACATGCCCCCTGTTCAGTCCTGATCGTGCGAGGCACCCGCGCATGAACTCATGCAACCCGGATGCAATTCCGGAGACGTTTCGTGGCTTCGAGCCGTTTATGGCTGAGAAGTTACAATCGGTGATGACGCGTCGGTACTATGAGACTTTAATTCTCTATGAGAAGGACGTGCTGCCTGTTTTCTTCGGATATGATTTATACGGTGAGCACGACTTCCACTTCACCGACGCGTCGGGTCACCCTCAAGGCGACTTCGTTCTCATGGCGATCGAGCACGAGGTCGAGACGCGCGGTACCGACGGAAAGGTTCCGAATCTCGACTCGCTCAAGAAACGGCGGCAACACAGGACGGACGAAACTCACCAGGCGATGAGGTGCGTCGATTCGTAACCCCAGACAGGCTTGAAGCAGCAGGAAACCGGCACCGGTCGCCCAGGCTTGCGGAGAACAGGCCGTCGGATAGAGCGTAGGGCTTTCCCCGGCCCGTCGAGCAAATCCACAGAACAATTCCGGCAGCCGATGGAGTTCGAGAAAGAGGCTGGCGTCGAAGATGCCCGTCAAGACCTTCATCGCTCCTTGCTTATGGCCGTACGCCGCCATGCCGGTCGCGATGATGGCGTTATCGTGGGGCCACACCGACCCGTTATGGTAGGACATCGGGTTGTACCGTGCCTCCGAGGTCGCGATCGTGCGGATGCCCCATCCGCTGAAAAACTCCTCGCTCAACAGTGCGCGTGCCGTGCGTACTCCGCGTTCCTCCCCCGCAATGCCGCCATAGAGGCAATGACCGGCGTTTGATGACCGTACACGGCAAGGCCGCCCCCGTCCGTCCAAAGCAAGGGCATACGAGTCCAGCTCCTCGCACCAGAACGCCCGCTCGAATCGATTTCGAAGTGAGTCCGCTTCTTTCAGCAATCGATCGGCATGATCGAGGTCCTTGAAAAGCCGAGCCAAGTCTGCCGCCGTTCGTTTGGCTTGATACACGTAAGCCTGGACCTCACAGAGCGCAATCGGCCCGTCTGCAGCCGCCCCGTCGGCGTGGAAAATGGCATCGTGGGAGTCTTTCCATCCTTGGTGCACCAGTCCCTTGTCAGTCCGCCGAGCATAGGTCGTGAAACCCATACCGGTCGGATCGCCGTACTGATCGATCCACTGCAGGGCCAGCTGAATATGCGGCCATAGCGTCGCGAGAAACCGGCGATCGCCGCTCCGTTCGTAGTACGCGCCCGCCAGAACGATGAACAACGGCGTGGCATCGACACTCCCGTAGTATCTGCCGAATGGAATTTCCCCGAGGGCCGCCATCTCCCCCTGACGCGTCTCATGCAAAATCTTCCCGACCTCTGCGTCCTGTTCCGACCGATTCTCCGTCGCCTGAGTCGAGGCCAAAAAGCCAAGAACTCCTCGCGCGAGACCCGGATTCATCCACAGCATCTGCAACGCCGTAATAATACCGTCCCGTCCGAACGGGACGCTGAACCAAGGTACACCAGCATAGGGATAAAGCCCCTGCGGTGTCTCCGAGATCAACATGTGAAGATCGGCGATCGACCGGTTCAACCAGTGATTGAATTGCTCATTCGACGTGTAGACGTGGGCATCGGAGGCTTTGGCTCTCTGTAACGCGCGATCGGCATCAAGTTGGGCTCGGTCGTAGGAGAGAAACACTCTATTTCGCCGTTGTTTGATTTCACAGGAAATCGAGATTTCCCACGTCATATCGGCGTGCGGAGGGATGTTCGCCTCGATCCTCAATCCATCGGGCGTCACCCGTTTCGGCGCCGGAGAGCACCGGACATAGGTCTGACGGAGGGTCTCATCGAGTCCTTTGTACCCAAGCACCAGTCTGGTCTTCGATCGAATGGTGTTGAGCCGTCGTCCGCGCCGAGGCCGCTGATGGCCTCTCGCTTCGAAGAGGTCGGCGAAATCCGTATCCATTGCCATCATGAGCAAGAGGGGAAATTTCCTATCTCCGTAATTCTGAACTCGGATGCGCTCGTAACAGGTCCCTTGCCAGAGAAACCGGGTGCGGCATAGATGGAGCGTGCCTCGCGGTACCGGCCGTTGTCCGTCCATCAGGTCCGGGTTGGTAAGATCGATCCGAATGAGCGCATTGTCCTCTTTCACGATGGCGCTGAGCAACATCGGACGCTGCGCCCCGAGCGAAAGTTCGAATCGGGATAAGAACCGCGTCCCTTCATGATAAAGCCCCTGCGGGCCAGGAAGTACTTGGTGAATGTCACCGTACCGATCGAACACTGCGAAGGTCTCACCCTGCTTCAACACTTCCGTGCGGCCGACGGCTAATGATGATGAGGCGAGGATGTAATATTGATCTTTCAATCTGACCACGTCGTTCATGAATCGTTTCCTTTACGCGCCGGCACTTGCTCGACTCATTCGTGTGGCGGCCAACGCTGTGATCAACAGCACAAGAGCGATCCCGAGTAAGCCTGTTTCAGGGCCCTGTCGCTCCGTGATCCATCCGAAGGCCGAGATTCCTCCAATGGCAGCAGTCATGGCACCGGTCCCATAGAGTCCCAACACCCGCCCGATCATCTGACTCGGCGCAAGCTCTTGGATAATACCCCAGGCGATCGGAGTAAATGCACCCATACCGCAACCAACTATTCCCATGAAGAAACCGGCGAGGTATGGGTCGAGCGTCTGCGTCAACGCACAGAGGGCGGCGCCGCTCAACACACTGGCGCCCATAATCAGGCGCATTCGATCTTTGACCATCCAGTCCGTCACCCACAAAAGCCCGATTGACGTCAGGAGCAATCCGACGCCGAGCGCCGACCATAAATAGCCGACCTCGACCGGACCCAATCCAAGCATCTTCCGTGCGAACACCGGGAAGAGAGCAGTCAACGCACTAGTGCCGAAGGTATAGAGGACTGCGATACCGGTCAAGAGTAACAGTCTCGGCTGGGTAACGACGCCATAACGAAATCCTTCGATCAGATCCTGCAGCATGGTCGGGGTAGACGCGGGTGACGGGGAACTTGCAACAGGTTTGGCAAAACGGACCAGCGTCAGACACGCAGCCGATATCAAGTATGTCGCCGCGTTGAGGCACAAGACCTCTTGTGACCCGTACGCAGCAATGCCCAGGCCGCTCAGCGCCGGACCAAAAACAATGCCAAGGCTGGTCGTGCCTTGGAGGAGTGCGTTGGCGGCCGTGAACTGCGTTTTAGGGACAAACGACGGGATGGCGGCGGTGAGAGCCGGACCGAACACCGCCGTCGCAATCGCGTGCAGGAGGACCAACGCGTAGAGGACCGAGACTGTAAAGGATTCCACGGGGATCAGGCACGGAATCAACCCGATCAACAACGCCCGTAACACATCGCTGGTGATCAGCAGCATCTTTTTCGGAAGGCGATCGACATACACGCCGATGATCGGACCTAGAACGATCGGGGGAATCGTCTGTAGCAGACCGATCACAGATGTCTTGAGCGGAGATCCGGTGACGGCATAGACAAACCACAGAAGCGCCAGCTTGGAGACACCGTCGCCTATCTGAGAAATGAGTTGCCCGGACCAGACAAGTCCGAAATCTCGAGTCAGGAGCAGCGGACGATCCTGAACTGAGATGTTGCCTGCGTGCTCCACCGTAGGGGGAGAGTAAGGCAAGGGGCCGGAGCGGCCTTGCATCAGCTCTCGCCCTCCAGCCGTATCCTCTCGGTATTCACGGCTCGGACGCCCGGCACCTGACGGGCAGCCTCCGCAGCTTCGAGAGCGATGACCTGGAACCGCACCGTTCCGTTGAGCTGGACGACACCGTCCTCAGTCTTCACCTCGAAGTTGGCTGCTTTTAAGGTCGCGCTTTTGGAGAAACGTTCTTTGATCAAATTGGTGAGGATTTCATCCTGTTTCTTCAAGAGCGTCTTCGCGAGATCTTTCTCGACGGCAAGCTTGTTGACCACGGTCTTGACGCCTGGGACGGCTTGCGCGATTTCTGTCGCGGCCGTTTTTTCTTCTTCAGTCGAGATACGTCCGGCCAGGGTCACGGTTTGCTGGTCGTCTCCAACTTCAATCTCGTAGCGGAAAAGTCGTGAATCTCCCATCAGCGCAAGCTTAACTGACAGAATCAGTGAACCCAGTGGTCTTTTGGCAATAGAATCCTTCTCCTTGCTCTCGGGCTCAGCCGGTGGCACGTCGGTTTTTATCGTCGGAGGTGGTTGGGACTGCGGCTTCGCTTCTCCTGATGGCTTGTGCGGCGTAGGCTGACTGTCGGAAGCGGCCGGGGCCTGTTGAAGACGTGGCACAGCTTTCTCCGGCGTAACTTCTTTATGATCCGCTGACGAGTCCGTCTTCGTCGGAGGACTGGGTTGAGGTTGTGGCTTCGCTTCTCCTGATGGCTTAGACGGCGTGGGCTGACTGTCGGAAGCGGCCGGAGGATGCTGAGTGCGTGGGACAGGCTTCTCCGGCGCACCTTCCTTTTCTGGTGCTTCCGAAAACGCCGAACCCGCACCTTCCGGCCCCAGCAAGAACAGGCTCATACTCAGTATGATCAGCACTGGTGACGACTTGGTCATCGCGGGAGCCCCTCTCGTGAACGATGTTCCTGAGAATTCACCCGGCCATTCTAACTCGTGACTGCTTTCGTGTCATCTACTCCGGAGCGAGACGGCCCCCTGGTGTCTCAGAGGACCGTCTCGAGTGATACGTCTGTTGATGGAAACTTCAGGACGGTAGTGCGATCAAAACGTTCGGTATGGATCTATGATTGGACGGTAGAAACGGCCAAGCCTCCTGCGTGCGACTTGTAAAAACTGAACAGCCATGCGGTCGCAGCCGTCATGAGAAGAATGAGGCTGATCCCTCCTAGGCTGGCGGCTGGACCAATTGTATCTGCAGCCCATCCAAAACCCGCCATACCGGCCATGGATGACGCCATTCCTCCCGTGGCGAAGCTCGTAAAGACCCGACCTAGGAGATGCGACGGCGTCAATTCTTGGAGCATCGTCCACACTATCGGAGTAAACATGGCGGTGCTTCCTCCGATCACCGCAATCAGAGCGCCGGCCACAACAGGAGCTTCTAGGAAACCGAGCGCCGCGACGGCAAGACCGCCGACGGCTAATGCGCCGGACATGAACCGCAACCGCCAAGATACGTCCCCCTGTGTGAATGATGTCAGGCCAAGAGAGGCAAGCAACATTCCGACGCCGAGCGCCGACCATAGCCACCCGAGCTGGATTGGACCCACTCCAAGCACGTCTTTGGCAAAGACCGGCAACAGAAAGATAAAGGCACTGATGCCGACGCTGTAGAGAGTAGCCGTCAACATGAGGAGAAGAACCGTCTTCTGCTCGACGAATACGAAACGGAAGCCCTCCAGCAAATCGCTGGTGATGCCTTCCGTCAATCCTTTACTCGCCGTACGCCAGTGGTCGAGGGTTTCACGCATACGAATAGGGAACAAGCACAGTGCGGAGATAAAAAAGGTCGCCGCGTCTGCATAGAGCACGTTTTGCGCTCCGATGAGTGCAATACCGAGACCGCTGACGGCAGGCCCCACAAGAAGCCCTACGTTGGTCGTCGTTTGCAGTAATGCGTTGGCAGCGATAAGCCGCTCTTTGGGCACAATGAGAGGAACCGCAGAGGTCAAGGCCGGTCCGAAGACCGTGGAGAAGATTGCGGTTGCAAACACGAGGAAGTAGAGCCGGTCGAGAGTCAAAGCCTCCATGGCATAGAGCAGCGGGATCAGGAGAACCATCAGGGTTCGGAGAAGATCCACCCCGATCATGACCGGTTTCTTTAGAACGCGATCCAGGTATACACCAATCAGCGGCCCCAGCAGCAAAGGCGGTAGGGTTTGAAGCAATCCGACCACCGCCATCTTAAGCGCCGACCCAGTCATCTCGTACACAAACCAGAGCAACGCCACCTTGTTGAGGCTGTCGCCGATCTGCGAGATGGTCTGGCCGGCGAATAAAAAGCCGAAGTCTCTGGTTTTGACCAACTCCCAGCCGCGAGGACGGCTTGGAGTGGAACCGGTCTTTTCTGAATCAGCAAGTACGTCAGACATGTCGGCCTCGCCCAAGAATCTTATGCTGCTCGGAGGCGAAGGCCGGTGTGGTTTGAACCGCTTCATCTCCGAGAAGACGTTCATACAGCGCCACATAGTCGCATGCCATCCGATCCGCAGTAAACCGCTCGTCAAAGGCAGCCCGGCAGCGCCGCCGATCGATAAGGGAGACCTGTCCGACTGCGTCCACCATTTCGGATACGGTCTCGCAAATAAAGCCGGTGACGCCGTGATCGATGATTTCAGGAATCGATCCACGTCGGTAGGCTAACACCGGAGTTCCGCAAGCCAGGGCTTCGATCAACACCAATCCGAAAGGCTCCGGCCAATCGTAGGGACACACCAATGCCATCGCATTGCCGAGAAACTCATCTTTCTCGGCATCGGAGATCTCTCCGATGAATTCAATCAAAGGATGGTTGAGCAACGGTTCAATTTCGGCTTCGAAGTAGTTCTGGTCGGCCGGATCGACTTTTGCCGCAATCCGCAGGGGGAGGCCGGAGCGTTTAGCGATCTCAATCGCTTGGTCCGGACGTTTTTCAGGAGAGATGCGCCCCAGAAATGCCAGATACCCTTGGGCCTGGGGATGAAACGTGTAGAGGTTGCGAGGAAGACCATGGTGGACAGTCCCCGCCCAGTTGGCCCAAGGCAGCGGTTTACGCTGGGCGTCCGAAATGGACACCAAGGGCATATCGGAAAATTCACGAAAAACCGGCTCCAATTCCGGAAGGTCCTGACGACCGTGCAGGGTCGTCACGACCGGGATAGTATTCCTCCGTGCCAGCGGGAATCCGATGAAATCCAAGTGTGAATGAATAATGTCGAAACCCCTCGCCGCTCCAAGGCCTCGTTCCTGAAGCATCATCATCGGAGCGTCCCGATTGAAGATACCCGTATTCAATCGGAGAGCCTGTGGGCAGATTGCTTCAAGTCGAGCGGTAGTCTCTGAATCACCGCTGGCAAACAGCGTAACGTCATGCCCCAGGGCAACTAACTCTTCTGTAATGTACGAAACGATTCGCTCGGTTCCCCCATAGAGTTTGGGCGGGACACTCTCCCACAACGGAGCCACTTGTGCGATTCTCATGAGTCTTCCTTTCTCTTCCCTTGTGTAGTTTGTTGGGTTGGTTCGGTCGCAACTTGTTTGTGTTTTGTGTATTGTTGTTTCTATATGGGCTGGTTTGAAAGTAATTGCTCGTTGACCTGTTGGAAGTTAACCATTGATGACATATCGCTGTCCCTTGGCTGCCCGTATGACTAGTTTCTTCCTCTCTTCACGATCCATGCTACTCATTCCATCTCACTTGGCTCAACGGACAAAACTTCTATGATCGGGCCGGAATATGTCCAGTCGAGGACACTTGACCGGACATTGAGCCTCATGATTGACACCCATCTGAAAAATGAACAGTAAAATGAACAGTCTCACGGCTGATGTGACATGATCCGAACGTTTTGCCGTCACCGAACGTCAGCATGTTCCTCTCCTGGATGCAATACACCGAAAGGCTCTACCCGTGTGGGTGTCGACACGCATCGCGTGCGAGCGACGATGGGAATAAGAATTATATCCTAGGTAATACACCTACTGACTGATCCGCGCAGCCTTGACGATTTTTTCTCCTCTGATCTGCTCCAAGAAGCGATCGGGCGGGACTGGCGGAGGAACAATCCGTACTTCCTGCCAACCTTCGTTTACCGCTCCCTTATGGCCCTTCATCCCATTGACCCATTGATCGATGCTCTCCTGGCTGGTTCCTTCGCTGAACGTAACCCAAAAGAGAAAAGGCTGTTGTTGGCTACCCGGCAGGCTGTCAGCCAGCTGCAATGGCTGCCTGCTCGCATCGGTTTGCCGCGCCAATAGACGATCAGGGTTCGGGTCGACCGCTTTCGATGCGTTAGCCGCTTGTAACTTGGTCTTCAAGGCCTGGTTATTCTCTTCCAATCCCGCGACTTCCTTCGACAACCGATCGTTATCTGCGGTGAGACTATGGATTGCAGCTTCAAGCTGTTCCTGCTCCACCCGCCCTTTGCTCGCGACGTGTCGCGTCGTGCGGTCGGCTTCACGACCAACCGCTTCCAGCCGTTTCTCAAGCTCTTCCTTGACTTCTTCCTTGACCATCACCACGCTGGACACCACAGATTCCTGGGTCGATGATAATTTAGCCACAGCTTGATGGAGCTGCACGATGCCATTCTGTTGAGACGCGAGGGCTTCTCCTATTTTCGCCTGTATCCGTGCAACCTCATCCAACTGCTGGCCGAGTCTTGCCGTTTCTACTGGCGGAGATGCAGGAAGACTCGCTGTTTGGACGACCGGAGATGGCGTGGGCTCCGGTGTCATCCACGTCCACGTCGTCACACGATCAGCGACCAATCCGACGACGGCAACCGCCAAGAGCGCTTGCGTGAAGGCGACCGATCGCATCCCATATGCGAGCGCTGCATCCAGACGGTGGGGGACCAATCTGTCGACAGTTTCCGCGATGCTCTTCCAAGCTCGACTCCAGAAACCGGGCGCAGGAATGAACAGTGCGCTGAGCATTCCTCCTTGTGCGGTGTTGTGAACACAGAGCTCGATCGCATCAAAGGAAAGCCGGAGACGGTCGGTTCTAAATCCATGCTCGGGAGCAACGAGCCCCCCCAGGAGAGTGCCCTCTTCAGTGCGAAGCTGCACCGTGTCGATGTGATCGACGCACTGGACTCGCAGCATCGCGCCGATTCCCGTTCCCTCAAGCTCCCCGACACGACGCTCGTTGACATAGACTTGAATGGGGTCCGATGCATCCCGGAGGTAGCGGCTGGATCGGCCATTCAACGATTCAAGGAGTCGAGACCGATATAGTTCCAGATCCTCTTCCTGACCCATATATCCTCCTTAGCTTCTCTTTTCTTTACAGGCTCACGATTACGTACGCGATACGGGCTCGGCCCTCTAAGGCCGCACCTGTAATTCCAGGCGCGGTTTTTCGCCGATAGCCGATCCGTTGGATCCCAGTCCCCAGGCGGTTTGCATACAATCGAGGCAGAGCGCCAGGTGCCAAATCCGGTAATCGCAGCCATAGCCTTGAGTAAACATCTCCCCCCATTGAGACCGCGAGAGACAGGGATAATGGTTCGGCTCACTTTTTCGGTAATGGGCCTGAGCGACTCGGATGAGCTGCTCAGCCTCGCTGTTGAATCGTTGTCGATGGCGCTGCTGCTGACTCCCAAGTTCCGCGAGCTCTGCCTTCGTCAAGCCCATCTCATCCATCGTGCGTTGCCAACCGGCGTCACGCCACCGGCGAAAATTTTTATAAATGCGCTGGCTCTCCAACCCATTGAGTCCGGTCACGGCAATCACTTCCCCAGGACCCCACCCATAAACATGATGATAGAGCGCGATCAGCGCGTCACGGCTGATGACCGCCCGAGCTGCAAGTCCGTCGAGAAATCGACCGAGCGGTCTCAGCAAATCCGGATGATAACAAAACGGTTCCGGCTTACTGTGCTGTTTGGCCACCAACGAGTCGAACAGAAACAACGGTCGGCATGGAACTTCGGTGCGTCCACAGACGAGAAACCTCTCGAGGTATTCAGAACCCCAACGCAACGCAAACTTCTCATGCTCAATGTCATCATTCCACTGGCCGGTCTCCCGCAAGAATCGTTTTGTGGAACCTGTCGCACGATCCAACAGCATCGGCAGTGCCTGTAAGACGACCTGATCGAATTCGTCTGGCGTAGATACCACCTCTTCCAGGCGGCTTGCCGTTGCCGTACGATCAGACATCGTCTGACTCTTACCGACCGTGTTCTGCATTCTCGTCACCGACATTCTGCCTCCATACGGCATCTACGCGCATTGGACAAATGTCTCCTCTTAGATACGAATTTTGTCCGTTGTTCGTCCATACGTGTCCTTTGATACACTCCCTCCCGATACTACGGCTACCCATCCTATTGCGTCTTCTTCTCAGTTTTCCAATCACCTACAGTTGCCGCTGTGGATCTGGTCGAGAAGCATGAGCAGTGAGCAAAGATACCATTAGTGATCGGAATAATTAACCAGAAATACTTGAGGAAATGCTAGTCCGTTAAAAGGTGTTGGTTGCTGGACAGGCTTTCAAAGGTGACGGTCAATTCACCTCAGACAAAGGAACCGTAAAGATCGGCGTCGTTCCGTGGCCAGGGCGGCTGTCGATCTTCGTGGTGCCTCCGAGCAGCCGTAGTCGCTCTTTCATACCGACGATCCCTACCGAGTTCCTCTTACCGGACACGAGAGCGGGCTCGAATCCGACCCCGACGTCCTTCACCATGAGTTCTATCCCCTGATCGACACCCATTAACGTCACGAACACATGCTCGCATCGGCACGTTTCGCGATATTGCTCAGGCTTTCCTGCAGCAGACGAAACAGCGTGAATGACATGTTTCGCCGTGGCGTCCACCACCGCGATTTTCAACGGAGGCAGGCGCTCGGCCGCCGGCACAGGTCATGAAATGTATGAAACTCGATGCCATTACATACATACAGATCGATTTGATGTCCTTGGATCAGATGCTTTATAACCACTCTAAACTAGGATCAGGAATTTGCATTACTAGGCGAGCATCTATGATTTGTCGGGTATTTCCTAGTCGTCGATCAACCTTATGGTCATCATAGTAGGAGCGAGTCCGATTTTCTTAGGAGTTGAACAGTGAGCGAGGACAACCGCACGCCTAAACCACAAGTCGATACCGACCCTCAGGAAACCCGCGAGTGGCTGGATTCACTTGAATATGTCTTAGATGCGGGAAGCGTGGAGCGGGCGACCTACCTCTTTGAACGTCTCCGCGATCGACTAGCCCAACGAGGGGCGCGGATTTCCCACCCCTTCAACACACCATATGTCAACACGATTTCTGTCGCCCAGGAACCGGCTTATCCCGGCAACCTTGAGCTTGAACGTCGCATCCGAAGTCTCGTTCGGTGGAACGCCCTGGCGATGGTCGTCAAAGCGAATAAAGAACATTCCGGCATCGGCGGACATATTTCGACGTTTGCCTCGGCGGCCACCTTGTACGAGGTTGCCTTCAACCATTTTTTGCGCGGCAAAGACTCACCGGATGGCGGCGACCTGCTTTATGTCCAAGGGCATGCCAGCCCAGGGATTTATGCGCGTGGCTATGTCGAGGGCCGACTTTCAGAGGAGGCGCTGCATCACTTCCGGCGCGAGGTCGAGGCTGACGGTAAAGGCTTGTCGTCCTACCCCCATCCTTGGCTGATGCCGGACTATTGGGAATTCCCGACCGTCTCAATGGGCCTCGGCCCCATCATGTCGATCTACCAGGCGCGTTTCAACCGGTACCTACGGGATCGCGGCATGAAGGATACAAGCCGCCAGCGCGTATGGGCCTTCGTTGGAGACGGGGAAATGGACGAGCCGGAAAGCGTCGCCGCACTCACGCTCGCGGCTCGCGAGCAGCTGGACAATCTCACCTGGGTCGTCAATTGCAATCTTCAGCGTCTGGACGGCCCAGTCCGCGGCAACGGCAAGATCATTCAAGAACTGGAAGCGATATTCCGCGGCGCAGGCTGGAACGTCATCAAGGTGATTTGGGGCGGCGATTGGGATCCGTTGCTGGCGCAGGACGATGAAGGCTTGCTGATGAGGCGGATGGGAGAAGTCGTCGACGGCTGGTATCAAAAATATACGGTGGAAGGCGGCGCCTTTGCCCGAAAACATTTCTTCGGTGCGGATCCTCGACTGCTCAAGATGGTTGCGTCATATTCGGACGAGCAAATTCACAAACTGCTGCGCGGCGGACATGATCCTCGAAAAGTGTACGCCGCCTACAAGGCTGCCGTGGAGCACCGAGGCCAACCGACCGTGATTCTCGCCAAGACGATCAAAGGGTATGGCTTGGGGGAGACAGGGGAAGGGCGCAACGTCACCCATCAGCAAAAAAAGATGAATGAGCAGGAGTTGCGCGAGTTCCGCACGCGATTCAGCGTGCCCCTATCGGATGAACAAGTCGCTTCGACGCCGTTTTTTCGCCCGCCGGTCAGCAGTCCTGAAGCGACCTACATCGCCGAGCGGGTAAAAGCCATGGGTGGTTCCCTTCCGAAGCGGCAGGTGAAGGTCGAACCGCTCCAGACACCGGGCCTCGATCAGTTCAAGGAGTTCCTCGAAGGATCGAACGATCGGGCGTTCTCCACGACGATGGGCTTTGCCCGCATGCTGGGCCGCCTGTTGGGTCACAAGCAGTTCGGGAAACATCTTGTGCCCATCATTCCCGACGAGGCGCGTACGTTCGGCCTCGAGGCGCTCTTCCGCCAATACGGCATCTATTCGCATATCGGCCAGCTGTATGAACCGGCGGACAAAAGTTCTCTCCTCCATTACTTCGAAGCGACCAACGGACAGATTCTCGAAGAAGGGATCACCGAGGCAGGCGCGATGTCTTCCTTCATCGCTGCCGGCACGGCCTATGCGACACATGGGCTCAACACGATTCCCTTGTACATCTATTACTCGATGTTCGGGTTCCAACGAGTCGGGGACTTGATGTGGGCCGCTTCAGATATGCGTGCCCGTGGCTTTCTGCTGGGCGCCACAGCGGGACGTACGACGTTAGAGGGCGAAGGCCTGCAACATCAAGACGGACACAGCCATCTGTTGGCCAGCGCGTATCCGACGATCGCCGTTTACGATCCAGCCTTCATGTTCGAGCTTGCCGTCATCTTGCAGGATGGGCTTCGGCGCATGTACCAGAGTCAAGAAGAGCGGTTGTATTACATCGCGCTCTACAACGAACCCTATCCGATGCCGACCATGCCGCCTAATGCCGAAGAGGGAATACTCCAAGGCATGTACCGCTTCCGGCCGGCAGCCGAAGGGACCAGGCATCGAGCACAGATGTTGGCGAGCGGTCCGCTCGTCAACGAAGCGCTCAAAGCACAAGAGTTGCTGCTGGAACGCTACGGCGTCGCGGCAGACGTATGGAGCGTGACAAGCTACAAAATGTTGCGGATGCGGACGCTCGAGGTCGAACGGTGGAACATGTGGCATCCCGATGAGCCACCGCGAAAGAGTTATCTTCAGCGGGCTGCCGAAACGTTCCATGGTCCCTGCGTCGCGGTGAGCGACTACGTGCGTTTGGTCAGTCAGCAGATCGCTCCATGGGTACCGGGCGGCCTGCTTACGCTCGGCACCGACGGATTCGGCCGGAGCGATACCCGCAAAGCCCTGCGCCGGTTCTTCGAGATCGATGCCGAACATCTGGTCGTGGCGACACTCTATGCCCTCCACCGTCGAGATGGATCCGTGGAGGCGAAGACTGTTCGCCAAGCCGCAAAAGATCTTGGCATCCGACCGGATGACCAAGCGCCCTGGCAGCATTGAGTTCGTGTTGAGTGCTGAGGACTGAGTGCGAAGAATGTAGGACTCAGGTCCGAGGACTGAGGGCTGAGTGAGCCTAGACCAATAAAGGAGCCATGAAAGTCGAGTTGCCATTTCTCGCGGAAGGGATCGAAGGCGGCGATGTGGTCCTGATTCTGGTCCACGAAGGCGACCAGGTCAGCGAAGGCCAATCGTTGGTCGAATTGGAAACCGACAAGGCCACGGTCCCGGTGCCATCGCCGGCAGCCGGAAAGGTCGCCCGTCTGCTTGTGCGGGAGGGAGATCACGTCAAGGTCGGGCAAGCGCTCATCGAGCTGGACGGCGCACATGGCGCGGAGCAGTCGTTCAAGACGTCAGCACCGGAGAAGCCGGAGGTTGCTCCGGCTTCGCAACCTCCGCCGGCCGTCGAATCGACTCATGCGGAGGCCTTGGAACGACGCGAAGGACCGCCGGCCGAATCATCCCCAACAGCGCCGCCGAAAACGGAGGAGCCGCCGCCCGCGCCGTCTGAGGACAAGACTGCTGCATCGCCCTTATCCTCCATCGGCGCCGCCATCCCTGCGCCGCCGTCAGTGCGCCGGCTTGCCCGCGAGTTGGCGGTAGACCTGACACAGGTGCAAGGCACCGAAGCCGGAGGTCGGATCACCGCCGAGGATGTGAAAGCGTTTGTTCGTGAACGAACCAGACGCAGCGGCGTTGCGCCTGCCGCAGGGACCTCCAAATCGAGCGGCGTCTTTACCACGACGTACGGCAACGAGCGTCGCGAGCCCCTCCCGTCATTGCGCCGGAAGATTGCGGCGAACATGACGCAGTCTTGGACGACCATTCCTCACGTTCATCAATTCCAGGATGCCGACATCACCGATCTGATGGAGTTGCACAAACGTTATGCGCTCGAATTCAAGAAGAAAGGCGCGACACTGACGCTCACCAGCCTCGTCATCAAAGCCGTCGTCCACGCTCTGAAACGGTATCCGCAGTTGAACGCCACCCTCGATCTCACCAACGGCGAAGTGATCTACAAGGAGTATTACAATATCGGCGTCGCCGTGGATACGGCGGCAGGATTGATCGTGCCGGTCGTGCACGACGTGGACCATAAAGATCTTTTTCAAATTTCCGTGGAATTGGCCGATCTCGCCGAACGTACGCGGAAACGAGAGGTGAAACTGGAGGAGCTGCGTGGAGCCACATTCACCCTAAGCAACATGGGCGGACTCGGCTCCGGTCCGTTCACTCCGATCATCAATGCGCCACAAGTCGGCATCTTGGGCGTCGGAAAGGCCCGCATGACGCCGGTGTATCGCGACGGGCAATTCGTGCCACGCCGGGTCCTGCAACTGTGCGTGGCCTATGATCATCGGCTGGTGGATGGAGCGGTCGGCGCACGCTTTACCAACGAAATCGTCAAGGTATTGGAAGACTTTCAGGCGATGTTTTTAGGACTGTGAAAAAGAGTGGCGGGTTTTTCGAAACTCGTAACTCGAAACCCGCCACCTATCATTCGAGCGTGACGCGAGGACTCCATGGCTGAATCACAGTACGATGTGGCGGTAATCGGCGCGGGTCCCGGCGGATACACCGCCGCCTTCCATGCAGCGGATCTCGGCCTGCGTACCGCGTTGATCGACCAAGAACCGCAACTCGGAGGCGTCTGCTTACTACGGGGCTGCATTCCCTCGAAAGCATTACTCCATGCAGCCAAGCTGGTTGCCGATGCAGCAGACGCGGCGAGCTGGGGGATTCATTTTGAAAAACCACGGATTGATCACGAAGCGCTTCGTGGTCGGACAAAAGCCGTCATCGGCAAACTGACCAAAGGCGTGCGGACGTTGGCGAATAGTCGCAAGGTTGATGTATTCCAAGCGCGGGTGGCATTCGCAAATGCCACGACGCTGACATTGTCCGGGGCTAACGGAACGAGAACGCTCTCCTGCGCCCACACAATCCTCGCCACCGGCTCGCGCCCTGCTGTTCCAGAGTCGCTTAAGCTCGACGATCCGCGCGTGATGGATTCCACGAGCGCGCTCGACTTACCCGACATTCCCGGGCGCTTGCTCGTCGTCGGCGGTGGATACATCGGGTTGGAATTGGGCACGGTGTATGACGCGCTTGGATCCGGCGTGACGGTCATAGAGATGCTGCCGCGTCTGCTCAACGGTGCCGATCCCGACCTCGTGAGGCCGCTGCAGCAGCGTCTGCAACGGCGGTTTAAAACGATCATGCTGAGCACGAAGGTAAACAAACTGGAATCTCGTCAAGACGGTATCGCAGCGACATTGACAGGCCCTGAGGGAACTAGCACAGAGATCTTCGATCGCGTGCTCATCGCGGTGGGACGCAAGGCGAATTCGGAGCACCTCGGACTCGAACATACCAAAGTCGCCATCTCGGAGAAAGGGTTCGTGCAGGTCGATTGTCAATTACGCACGGCCGAGTCGACCATTTTGGCAATCGGCGACGTCGTGGGAGAACCGATGCTTGCGCACAAGGCCACACACGAAGGATTGGTCGCGGCCAGAGTGATCGCCGGCAAACAGGCGACCTTCGACCCCGCCGCTATACCGGCCGTCGTCTTCACCGATCCTGAAATCGCCTGGTGCGGCTTGACCGAAGAAGCAGCCAAGGCAGCAGGACGAGCCATAAAAGTGACGCGCTTCCCCTGGGCGGCTTCTGGTCGAGCAACCACCGTCGGCCGGAATGACGGTCTGACCAAATTGATGTGCGATACCGAGTCCGGGCGAATCCTCGGTGTGGGGATCTGCGGAGTCGGCGCAGGAGAGCTGATTGCCGAAGGTGTTTTGGCTGTGGAGATGGGAGCGGTCGCCGAAGACCTGGCGGCCTCAATCCATCCGCATCCGACGCTGAGCGAGACGGTCATGGAGGCGGCAGAGCTCTTTCAGGGGCACGCGACGCACGTTTATACATCCAAGCAGTAGTCAGGTCGCTCCATCCGGTGACTTAGTAACGTTGCTACACTGAAATGCTGCTCTCGATAAGACGCTGTTGACGAATTAACGACATCCCTCATCGACGCCTCAACCATTTAACTACCTCCATAGCGGCAAGGGGGAACAGCCCCATGAAAGCCATAAGTTCCCAATCCTCCAGAGGTAAGGGGGCGACTTTGAAAATCGGCGCTGCGGCGGGGATCGTAAGCACGGCCAGTTGCACGCCGAGCGACAGAAGAAATGCCCAGATGAGTGAGCGATTGGTGGTGATCCCCAGTTGGAAGAGTGACAACTGATCGCTTCGGGAGTTGAAGGCGTGCACGAGTTGCGCAACCACCATGACAGTAAACGCCACTGTTCGCGCTTGCTCGAGGCTCTGATGCCAGAGAAAGAGACTCGCGCTGAATGCGCTCAAGGCGACAAGGGCTAACATCAAACCTTCACCGCCGATCGACAAGAACCGTGTTCGGTCGAAAAGTCGGTCGTCGGGGCGGCGAGGCGGTTGGCTCATGAGATCGGGCGCTTTGGGATCCACGGCCAAGGCCAGGGCTGGGATCCCGTCCGTGACAAGATTCATCCAGAGGATCTGAATCGGCAAGAGCGGAAGCGGCAAGCCGAGCAACGTAGCAAAAAGCATGACCAACACCTCGCTGACGTTGCACGACAGGAGAAAATGCACCGTCTTCCTGATGTTGTCGAAGATGCCCCTACCCTCCTCGACAGCGGCGGCGATCGAGGCGAAGTTGTCATCCGTCACCACCATGTCCGAAGCTTCTTTTGTCACATCTGTGCCGACCATCCCCATCGCCACGCCTATGTCCGCCGCCTTGATCGCCGGCGCGTCGTTGACCCCGTCACCGGTCATGGCGACAATGGCCCCGTTCCGTTTCCAGGCCTGGATGATCCGGAGCTTGTGCTCGGCCGACACACGGGCATATACACTCACGTGCTCGACACGTTGCGTCAATTGCTCGTCGGTTAAACCGTCCAATTCTGACCCGGACAACGCCACCCCGTCATCGCGATGCAGGCCTAATTCACGGGCAATCGCAATCGCCGTCTCCTTGTGATCACCTGTGATCATGACCGTACGGATGCCCGCATCCCGACAGAGTCGCACCGCCCTTGCCGCTTCGGGCCGCAAAGGATCTTTCATCGCGAAGAGGCCGAGAAAGATCAGGCCGCGCTCCACCTCTTCGTCTGAACTTACCGGTAGATCAACGGATCTATACGCGACGCCCAGTACGCGGAGGGCTTGTTGTGCCAACGAATCGTTGGCTTCGCCGATCAGCTGCCGATGCTCGTCGTCCAGGGATTCGGTCCCGCCATCCAGCGTGACACGTGCAGCGCAATGTTTCAGCAAGACATCCGGCGCTCCTTTGCAGTAAGCCATACGGCCATGCTCCGTTCGGCGGATGATCGTCATCATCTTCCGCTCGGCATCGAACGGAACTTCCCTGTCCAGCGGCGCCCGACGCTCCAATGCGGCCTTCGTGAGACCGGCCTTCGCTGCCGCCACGAGCAACGCGCCTTCGGTCGGATCGCCGATGATCCGCCAAGTCCCGTTCTCTTGTTGCACTGTCGCGCCGTTGCAAAGCACTGCGGCGGTGAGCAACTGATGCAGGCCTGGAAACAGTGCTGCGTACTGAGTCCTGAGTGATGAGTCATCAGAGCGATGATCGAATCCCTGGCTTGGAAACTCAGTGCTCAGGACTTTTGGGTCAGCACGGATTTCCCGAATCTTCCCTTTCGGTTCATATCCTTCGCCTGTCACCTCAAAGCTTTGGTCACCGACAAATAACCTCGTCACCGTCATCTCATTCTTCGTCAAGGTGCCGGTC
The DNA here is from genome assembly GCA_025934915.1 of Nitrospira sp. Taxonomy (GTDB): domain Bacteria; phylum Nitrospirota; class Nitrospiria; order Nitrospirales; family Nitrospiraceae; genus Nitrospira_D. The sequence continues at coordinate 16,335 of JAICWG010000019.1, read as the reverse complement.
TTGTCGGTGCAGATCACTGTGGCAGAACCCAGCGTTTCGATTGCGGGGAGTTTACGAATCAACGCATGCCGCTTGGCCATCCTGGTCACACCCAACGCCAGTGTGATCGTGACGACAGCGGGAAGGCCCTCGGGCACCGCCGCCACAGCGAGGCTCACCGATATGAGGAACATCTCCACCAGCGGTTCCCCTCGGAGATACCCGAGAGCGAACACGACCGTGACCACGCCGAGCGCCAGCCACAGGAGTGTATAGCCGAATTGCTCCAACCGTCGTTGCAGCGGCGTTTCGACACGCTCCGCCTCAGCGGCCTTCTGAATCATGGCGGCGATCCGGCCCAGTTCCGTTCCAAGACCTGTCGCCACCACCAGCCCACGGGCCTTTCCGGACACGGCCACGGTGCCCATGAACACCATGTTGCGTTGATCGGCAAGCGGTACCTCAGTGGTATCGAGCAGCCCTACCTGTTTTTGCACGGGCGTCGATTCGCCGGTGAGTGAGGCTTCTTGAGCTTGGAAATTCGTTGCGTAGAGCAAGCGTGAATCCGCCGGAATACGGTCGCCCGCTTCGAGGACGATCACGTCTCCTCTGACCAGTTCTCGTGCCGGAATGGACTGCAGCGTGCCCTCGCGAATGGCGCGGGCCGTTGCGACCGACATCTTGCGCAGTGCCGCCAGCGATCGCTCGGCTCGGAATTCCTGTACAAACCCCAGCACGCCGTTGAGAAACACGATGGCCAGAATCGCCGCTGCGTCGATCCAGTCTTCTAACAAACCGGACACAATGGCCGCCCCGATCAGCACCCACACGAGAAAGCTCGCGAATTGCGAGATAAAGAGTTTCAGCAGCGAGGGAGGAGGAGCTTCAGGTAATTCGTTGGGGCCTTCATGTGCTCGCCGGCGTGCCGCTTCATCGACATTCAAACCGGCTTCGAGGTCTGTCCTCAGTTCATCAGCCAAGGTTTGTGGGGACAGGGCGTGCCAAGCCTTTGTCGCCTTCATTTCACGAGATGCTGAGATTCTTTTCTCCATTGTAAAAACCGCCCTCTATATCGATCCCGTGTAACAAGGGCTTGACTTGATACTCAACTCACTATATATACGGGGCCGTGGCCCGTTCCTCTACAACATTTTCCAATAAATGGAGAAACGGAAGGACAAGTGTTATTCGAATCCCAGCGGTATTGTCGGAGAAAGTCATCAGCTATGCCATCGCTCTCGACAGACTAGAAGATTATTCTCAGAAAGAAACTCAAGCCACTTATAGAACGGCTGAAAACACCCCACTCGATACCCCCATCAATGTTGCTTCCATTCCGCAGAGATCCCCTTTTCGATATCCGGGTGGAAAAACATGGCTCGTACCGTGTGTAAGAACTTGGCTGTCAAAACTACCTCATAAGCCAAACGTCCTCGTCGAACCGTTTGCTGGCGGAGGGATCATCGGACTTACAGTCGGTTTTGAGGAACTGGCTAAACATGTCGTCTTAGGCGAAAAAGATGATCAAGTGGCATCCGTATGGAGTGCTGTTCTCTACGGACAAGCCGAATGGTTAGCGAATTCTATTGAGAATTTTAAGTTGACTCAGCAAAACGTATTGTCTGTGCTCGGCAGACAACCATTGACGCAACGCGAGAAGGCATTTTCGACCATTCTTAGAAATCGAGTTCAGCGGGGTGGAATCATGGCTCCAGGAGCCGGCCTCGTGAAGGGCGGTGAAAATGGCCGTGGACTACGTTCGCGATGGTATCCAGAAACTTTGTCGAGACGCATCCGCGAAATAGCGAAACATAGAGACCGCTTCAGCTTTTCTCACCGTGACGGCCTGGAGCTGATAGAAGCTTATATGGACGATGAGGAGGCTGTCTTTTTTGTCGATCCACCGTATACCAAGGCCGCAAGACGACTCTACCCTCACTGGCAAATTGACCATCGAAAGTTGTTCGGCCTGCTCCGCGAGGTAAAAGGTGAGGTCCTGCTGACGTATGATCACACGGTAGAGATTGAACAGCTCGCCACGGAGTTCGGCTTTGAGACGAGAGCCGTCACGATGAAGAACACCCATCATGCCAGGATGACGGAATTGCTGGTAGGCAAGGATCTACGCTGGCTTACGAGCGCGATAGCTTTTTGCGAATCGACGTCTCGAACGCGTCAAGCGTTACAGGCACTCCCCCTGTAAGACCCTCGACTGCGTCTTCCAACGTGGTCATCAGAACGTCATGTTTTTGGAGTGAATGTCTCCCTTGCTGAACATCGCCATAGGTCACTATAAACCAAATAATATCTGCATTCGAAATATGGCCGACTCTTCTCATTGGCCATAGAGATTCGGCGAATGCTTTGTCTATAACGACTGCCATTTTCTTGCCCCACCGCCGGAGCGTGGGGACTTTGATCTGAAGCTGTGGCATCAGTCGTTTTGGGCCGGATGACCGAAAGTCAGGACGGCGAATTCTTGATGGAAAAGGCAGGCCGGGACCTTTCCATTCTCGCATCAATGCAAAGTCGTTTTCCATTTTCTGCCCGGGAAAATACACCGCCTGCATTTCAAGCGCACACCATTTCAAGTCTTGCCCGCTTACATCAACCAAGACCTTATCGATTCGCCCAACCTCGTCTTCGGGCTCGGACTCTTTCTGTTCTTTTCCCATTAAAAATGAGACTTCCGATACAATGTTTGGATGACTCATGCCAAGAACAGTTTGACCTACCCATTCAAAAACCAAGTTGTTCTCCAGAAATCGACTCGGACAGGTTGTGATTGGAGATCCGACGACCATGACCTGCCCACCTTTGTCCTCAAAAGAAATGAGCGAACAAATGCCGCCCTTTTTATGACAATTCGCCCCACTAGCTTTATACGGGCAAGGGATTTTCAATCCTGCTGCGGAAAATCTTTGCAGCTCATCAGGAGTCAGCGAAGAAACGGCTATCCCGAACAGTTCGCCTGCTCCGTATCGCCTTTTGACTCGCTGATCACTTCTACTGCGTGATCTTTTCGCCATCCAGTCTTGACCTCTTCCTGAATGTCCTGCAAAGGCTAAGAACATGGCAACCGATTATCAGTTTTGGACAAGGTCTCCCAATGAGGGTAGATGAGGGTGAGATCTGCTGAATTGCAGGTATCCTGGCTTGATCACAGAAGGGGCTGAGCCGTTCACAGGAGATCGAGATCGTCTTGGGTGAGACCTGTTCGGCAGTTTGTCTGATAGTGAATTCATCGACTCAGGCTGGCATGGTCGATCTCCGCCGCATCACATCACTCGACGGCAGAGATATTCCATACTCACCATTGATCCCGGAAAAAGAGGAAGTATCCGACTGCGACCGCGATCGCTTGGAACAGGATCAGCCAGCGCATGAGACCCCATGGCGTCTCCGCTCGGCTCTCCTTCAGTCTCATTGTCGCTTGCAGTGAAGGTTGCGAGAGGATAAACGCGGCAACCACTTCCCTCGCCTCCTCACGGCTCATGTTTCGTTCCAGCTGAACTTGTTCAATTGCTTTGCTGCGGTCGCCTTGCGACAGCGCCTCCAGGGCTTTCATGGGAAGATCGTATTCCACGCGTGATTCCTCCGTCGTTGTGACCGGTGGAGTCTACCAGAAAAGACCGCTGCTCGTCTTCCAGATTTCCACAGTGACTCCGTTTAAGGTGCAGCGATGCAGTACCCTCGATTATCCCCTGGTCAGTCCCCATATAATGCGTGTGTGCCGCCCCAAACCCGCACGTCTCACACTCGATGAGATATCGAAGGGAAGGCCCATCATGAATAGACTTTCAGAGGTTCGTCTGAAACACCATAGTGCCAACGCTAACCGCGAGTCCTTTCTAGCGTGCAGCTGATTTGCCCATGCGAACCCTGCAAACGGCAGCCCTCTACTTTCTCCTGGTGTTCGTGCGGGGTTCGTGCTGGGAATCGGGCGAATCCTCATGGTTGTTCCACTGCTCGGTGAGCGCACCGCAGAACTCTTGGAAATACCGCTGATGCTCGGAGTTATCGTCGCTGCAGCCGCATGGTTAGTCCGTCACAGGCTTGATCATAGTCGACTGTCTTCAACACTCGCTGTCGGCTTCATCGCTCTGGGAATGGTTTTGATCGCCGACCTGGCGGTGGGAATATGGCTCAGAGGACTGTCGGCAACTGAAGTCTTTTTCGATCGCGATCCAGTCACAGGCGCTGTCTACTATGCGGCCCTTCTGTTCTTCGCTGTCATGCCGACCATCATCACTCACGTTCGACGGAGCTAGCTCCTTTCGTGCGGATCAGAACAGTGGGTGGTGCGGGGCTGATGCGAATGGGGCGGCAACCGACACATCTCCGGCATTGCCAAGAAACCGTCAGACATTACCCTCTTTCACAAGATAATGGACCTCACGAAACCAACTGTCGAGGGTGACTCGATCTCCCGAGCGTTCGTCGGTGCCGTACAATCCTCCCGTGCAGGTCACTTCCGCACGAAGCCCATTGTTTACTCGCGAGACTTTGATATCGGAAAACAAATGGAGCGACTCGACAACCTTGTAATGCTCGAAGACCTCGTCCCATACCCGACGTACGTCGCTTTCTTTCAATCCATGGTAGTCGTAAGACGGCGCATAAAACTGCATGAGTGCGTCGATATCTTCTTTTTTCAGCGCTGCCTCCGCACGCTCGAACGCCGCAAGCAAGCCTGTCACAACCGGATGGCCCAGCATACGGCTCTGCCCCGTGACCTTTTTTCCCTCCACCACCAAGCTTGTCTCCGGCAACACTTGCACCTTGGCCATCACCGCGACGGGCGCAAGAGTCCAACACAGTGAGACACTCAGGATCAGCAACGCGGGCAACTTCCCGCCACGTTTCATGTTGTCCCCCCTGTCAACATAGATACCTCTGTAATTTCTACCGCTTCGTCCTTTCTACGTTCCCAGGCCCCGCATCACGAGATACGCAATTCCGATTGCAAGCACCAGAAATCCGATCAGCCAACGGATAAATCTCTGTTGCGCCGTGGCGAGCACCTTGCCCATCTTTTCCTTAAGGGCCGGCTGAGCGGCGATGTAGGCGTCTACCATATCCTTCGCCTTTTTCAGGCCGATATTCCGCTCCTTGCGAACAACCTTGATCGCCTCGATCACATTGCCCTGCCACAGCGCCTCTATTGCCGCTTTAGGAAGATCAGAAGAACGCCGTGGTTTGTTTGCCATGTCAGGACAATGCCGGAGCAGAAGATCTTTGTACGACGTACCATTTATAGCTGCTAAGCGAAGGGGAGGCAACAATGGTGGCCCGTAAGGCCGACCCACGTTCAACCCCCTCACTCTCTTACGCCTGATCCCTCTCTCGATTCGAAGGATTAACCCGCCGGGATAGGCCTATTCGTTGGGACAGTTGTACTGTGTCGCGAAGCAAGCCCTCATCCCTCCCGGTTCATCAAAGACTACGCTTTCTTCCCTCCAAGTCTTCAGCGCAATCTTTGTCATCAGCATCTTGTTACGATCCCTCGCCGTATTGACCAAAACTCACGCTGACCGACTGGCCAGGTTCGTCCGTCGGACCGCTCGACTGGCAACACTAGGTGTCGCGCTGCGGATGACTGGCGGGCTGGTGCTCGGCTTGATGGGAATGGAACGAGCCGTCGCGATCCTTGTAGCGGCAATGCCGTCGGCGGTCAGTTCCGTGATCTTCGCCGCCGAAACGCGCCTCAATGAGGACTGGTCGCTTCCATCGTGGCCCTCTCCATCTGCCTCGGCGTGGTGATACTTCCCTGGCTCCCCCAGCTGCCCCCCATGCTGCTGCTGCGATAAGCGCTGACATTCTGCTATGCCCTGCCAAGAAACCTGGGCCGATCCCGGACGGAGACCATTTTCACTAAATCTCGTACGGAGAGCACCCCGACGATCTTCCCGTTCTCCGTCACGGTCAAGTGACGCACCCCCTGGTCTGCCATGGCTTTACTGGCATCGCGTATCGTGCGATTGACATCGATGCTGAGTAGAGGAGAGCTCATCACGGCGCTGACGTGAGTGCTGCCTGCATCCCGGTTGGAAGCCAGCCCTTTCCGGACCACATCGCACTCGGTCACGATGCCGACGATTTCGCCTGCTTCGATCGTCAGCAATGACCCGATCCGCTTCTCGCTCATCAGCTGAGCCGCATCGAGAAGAGACCCGTCACTATGGATCGTCGCGAATGTGGTCGCCATCAAGACACTCAGCGGGCGGTACACCTTGTCAAGTTCGCAGACGGGGCCGCTCTCGGCATCCACAAACGATCGCACCAGGTCCCGCACCGACATGATTCCGACAATCTCACCAGCCTCCACCACACAGAGATGACGTACATGATTGGCTTCCATCAGTTGGCTGGCGTCCAACATGGAGCGGTCCTCTGCAATCGTCAGAATCGGGCTGACCATCACGCGATCCACCGTTGTGACCGTGGGATCTAATCCCTTCGCGAGCACTTTCCGTACGAGATCCGTCTCCGTCATGATCCCGAACGGCCCGCGCTTGGGATCATCCGATTCCACCAACAGACAGCCGATCCGCCTAGCACTCATCCGCTCGGCCGCGGCCGTCACCGTCGTGTCTTGTGGAATCACCTCTAGGTAGCGATGCATAAAACCCTTAACGGCTCCACCCCCATGCTCGTCCATCTCTCAGCTCCTTACTTCATGAACAGGTTGCGCCTTCGTTCAACGAATAGCCCAAGAATGCCTTTGCTTGGAATTCATGGTGACCACTATACCCAATTGCAAGGGGACACTGCACATGCACGTTTGTGCCGATATAAGTATAGGTAGCCAGTCGAGCCCAATAGCATACGCTCCTGCTCATCGGCGCAATTCGCGGGAAGGTCTGCAATTCATTGACGCTGCGTTGCGCATCGCATCACATGCCGGGCATGGCATCGACCGGAAGATGCCGCCACGCGTCACAGCAGGCTGATGGCTAAGGAAAGTACCGCCCGGTAATTCGGTAAACTTTTAATGAGACATCCTCCTTCGTGCATTCCATACCACGCGCCTCACCTACCCGCTTCAGCGCGAGATATTTATACCAGGGTTGTTCCTAGTATCATTAGGAAACAGTAGATTCTATATCCTTCACATTCTCCGGTTCATCAAATACTCTGTATCCACACTCTTTGTGGGCAACGATATTGCTTATTGCTGATAAGTCACTAACAATAGGTAACTGCTAGATCAGTTGGGCAGAACCAAGAAACAGCTTGTTCGCATTCCTCTCGTGGCATTCAACTTGCTGTACGTATGTTTGGATGACTAACTTGGATTCCTAGAGATAGGGTGAAGCATGAAACAAACGACAAACTCTGTGAACCTTCGGATTGAATGGTGTCGAAGGCAATGCGCACAGGCTCGCACCGAACCGGAGGTGGACGAGTGGCGCGCAGAAGCAGATGGACTGCGAGATGCCCTAATGAATTCTGATCACACCGACAACTATCGACTATGCCCTCCCGAGGTCTTCAGGCGATACATGCTGGGCTTCCAGGATGGGACGGCGGTGCTGCGAGCCGCACGAGCGCAGCGCATGATTCACGTTGCCACATCAAGGACTCCGCAACCGGCATCTCGGATGGAAGGTGACGTTCTACTGGGAGATGATCGATGAATTGCCTACGATGCAACGGCCTCGCCGTCAGTGACGACAGCATCTCGGTGCAGACTGGTTCGTCATCGAACTTTCATTGTTGGCGCTGTATCAATTGTGGAATGATCGTCGATGATGTAATCAATCACAATCGACAAGTTGTCTCACGACAGAGAGTATCGACCGGCTCCGAACGTCGCCGGTACGGAAGCGAAGCTGCGTGACGGAAGTACGGCCTGCTGGCAGCAGCCTTGCGCCCTCTACCAGTTTAACTCTGGCTACCGATATGGCTCTCTTCAGTGATACATCTCATCGCCTGCTCTCAAAGACCAGGCGACCATACTTGCGAATCTCGCATCCTTCCGCTATGAAAGTACGGAGTCCTTCCTTTATCCAGGATCTGCGTTGTGGTTCACATTCGAGCAGCGACCGAGGCTGATTTTCCGGCTCTCCTCCAAGTGCAACAGGCTGCGTTCGGTGAATATGCCGGCGTCTATAAGGTCAGCGGCTGGACGACGGAAACCCTCGAGAGTCTAAAAGAAGACGCGAGGGAGAAACATATTTTCGTGGCAGAGGAGGGAGGAACGATCGTCGGTTCCGTGCGCTTCTGGACTGTGGCGGGCGTCTGTGTGATCCGGTTGCTTTCTGTGAGTCCCGCGTACCAACATCACGGAGTGGGGAAAGCTCTGATCTGCGAGATCGAACGTGCGGCCACCGATGCCCACAAGTTTTACGCCTGCACCATGCTGCGCACGGCGAGAAACATTCAGTTCTTCATGAACCTTGGCTACAGAGCCGAAACGATTCTCCCCGATCATTACGACCATCTCGACCTCATTTGCTTCGCAAAATATCGCTGAGCCGCCTCTCTTGAGGCCGGCAAGCACTCCGTCAGCGCCAAGTCAGCAAGCCTCCGGTTTAACCACTACCCATGGCACGAACGCTACGGCGTCTTTGCACAACGGAACCCATACCCAAAGAGCCGATTGGTCGGTTGCGCATCAAACCGATGCGCAGAACGCAAGAACTCGGGGACGTATAACCAGGACCCGCCTCGTACCACTTTTCCATCACCTTTTGCCGGCCCAATGGGATTCTTTTTCGGACCTTTTTTATAGTAGTCATGGTCGTACCAATCGAAGACCCATTCCCAGGCATTGCCGGCCATATCATAGATGCCATAGGGACTTTTCCCCTCTTCGAACGATCCTACAGGGGTTAAAGCCTGATGGTTGTTCCATTCATTTCTTCCATAATTCGCGTGGAGTCGAGTCGGCGCTTCATTGCCCCAGGGATAGATGCGCCCATCAGTTCCACGCGCCGCTTTTTCCCACTCCGCTTCCGTCGGCAGGCGCTTGCCGGCCCATTGCAGTACTTGACGGCGTCCTCCCAATCCACGTTGACGACCGGACGTCTCTGATGTTGGGGTTGATTCATGACGTTCCAGTCCGGAGGCTCCTCCATGTCCGTTACCTCCAGGTACCTGGCATACTGTCCGACCGTCACCTCAAACTTGTCCATATAGAATGCATTGAGGTAGATGCGCCGCACAGGCTTTTCGTCATCTCCGAGATTGCTTCCATCGTGAACTCCCCTGCCGATACCAGTACCATCACCATCGGCATATCTTGCGTCTCGGCCGACGCCCCTCCGACGGATAATCCGCTCGGTGACAGCTTGTTTGATACGGCAACGGCTCGCTGCCGTGGAAGTTTCATCTGCAGCTGTTGATAGAGGGTCGGCTGGTCATTGTTGAGACCTAACTCATTGGCACCGTCCAAAGCCTCCTCCGCTTGCTTCATTTTTCCGGAGAAACTTTCCCGCTGCTCACCATCTCCTTCGCATCATTTAGCAACCGCCATGCCGTTACTTCCTCGAGCGACCGCCACACTGTCTCTTTGCGCAAGCGTGGTTGCGTCGACCCAATCGCCCCGGACTTGGCGTCCAGCTGCAACGCAGTCTCGTAATGTTCCTCCGCGCAGGCCCATGCTTCTAAGCTTCGACAGGCTTCAGCCAGACTCAAGTGAGCCTGTACATTCGACGGGTCCTTCTGCATTCCGGCTTTCAGCGATGCGCGTGCCTCTGCATATTGCTTTTGCTTCAGCAGGTTCTCCCCTTTGGAAAAATCCCGCTCGTCGGCTCCGACAGCATGCACCACCGCACTCGGAGCTAAGAAGAGGCACAGCAAGGTTATTCTCGCCAACACGTGTCGCATAGAACCCCCTCCCATTCTGACTGATCGCCCTGTGAATTCGGCCTCGCCTGCCAGCGAAGGAATCAAACCTGGACCGGCCCGGCAGACTTATCAATAAGCACATACAAGTTTAGTGCCTGACCTTTCATGACGATTGGAAAGGTGGATGGTTGCTGTGGCGAGATCGCATCGCCGAGGCACAGCTTCCTTTTTCCCATTCCTTTCGGCGGGCGGCGCAATGCGAAGTCGTGCGCCGAGACTTCCCAACACCAGTGATCGTAGATATGAGATACTGGTTTTGAAGGAAGCGATCCTCTATGGGAGTTCAAGCTCAATTTCCAGACGAGCAATCGTCGGCCGGTGAGTTCATGCGCCAACCGGACGCGTTCAGGAAATGGGTCACAGCCGACGGCAGTTCCGGCTATCCTTCCGCCGCCGGCCGGTACCATCTCTACGTGTCATGGGCCTGTCCCTGGGCTCATCGCACGATCGTCGTGCGCAAGTTGAAGCAGCTTGAAGATGTGATCGGCATGACGGTCGTCGATCCTATTCGTGACGAGCGAGGATGGGCATTTCGCGAAGGTTCAGGGCATTCGTCCGATCGGATCAACGGCTTTCAGTTTCTCCGTGAAGCGTATAAGGCGACCGACCCGACCTACATCGGACGCATGACGGTCCCGGTACTATGGGATTGTGCGACCAGACAGATCGTGACCAACTCCGATGATGATCTGATGAGGATCTTCAACGGCGAGTTCAATCGCTTCACCGAAAGCCCGATCGACTTGTACCCGGATGGCCTGCGGCAGGAGATCGACGAACTCAACACATTCATTTACGAAAACGTGAACGACGGGGTCTATCGAGCAGGATTCGCCACTTCGCAACGTGCATATGAACGAGCGGCACGGCGATTGTTTACCGCGCTGGATCAACTCGAGGCGCGCCTCGCGACCCATCGTTACTTATTCGGACCGGAATTCGTAGAAACCGACTGGCGCCTCTTTGTCACGTTGATTCGGTTCGATGCGGTCTACCACGGACATTTTAAGTGCAACGTCCGACGAATCATCGATTACCCAAATCTCTTCGGGTATCTCAAGGATCTCTACCAAACCGACGGTATCGCCGATACCGTGAATTTCGACCATATTAAGCGGCACTACTACATCACGCACGACGATATCAATCCTACCCGTATCGTCCCGATCGGTCCCGACCAAGACTTGTCGACACCTCATGGACGCGACCGTCTGGCCTAACAACGTCATCTTTCTCAAAGCAATGTAAGTATTCGATGCTTCCGCATCAACATGTCCATGCACATAGACAGTCTTGAGGTTATTTTCCCCATCTCTACTGATCCGCAAAGCAGGTCGACATCAAAACTTCCCATTTTGCCTAGCTTTTCGAGACGATCTTCTTAAGACTCTATCAAGCACAAGAGTTGCTCACTTTGGATGACAAGCGTTCACGTTGGCCTTAATGAAAGGAGCTGTTATGGATATGATGTGGTTATTCGCAACTGTGATGGGCGCACTCCTTCTTGGTGGGATATTCGTCTACAAGAAGAGCGCATAGCCTGTCGTCTAGACCAGGTATCCCTGAGGGTTAACGGTGTGCTGACGAACGGAATCGTATGGGTCAGGAACTTTTCCCCGTGATGCTGCTGATTCGTTGAGCCCTCCTTCAGACTGATATCTTCCTCGCCCCTCAATGGGGGGCGAGGAATGGTTTGGCTGTAGATCCGGCCTCGCCTCGTTCCTTGCGCTAAAAACTCCTCTGAGCCAATGTACTGACTTCGTTTCTGTCATGTGGTTCCGCCGCATTGTGCGGGGTGTACACGATTGTCCTCTCACGGATAAGAGTGACACAACGTTGATCTCCCTCCTCCCAAAAAACAGTATCAGAAATTAATGATTGGCGGGTGACTCGACTTTTGGTACATTGCGGGGCCCATTGTCGATGCTCGTTTCATTAATCTCAAGAGGTTATTTTAAGAATGAGGACAAAACCTGAGTGTAGGCCGGTCCGCTTCAGGCGAAGTGAATATGGAGTTCTTCTTGCCGTCTTGTTGATCGCACTCTCCGGTTGCGCCATTCAAAAAGGCTCAACAAGTTCACTCACCCCTAACATCGAGAAGAACGCTCCACCAGTTCTTATTGCTGACGCCTCTCAAGAGACCATTCCCTCAACTATACCCGCTCACGAAGAAGAACCGCTCGATCCATTTGCCAAGCCTGGTGAAGAGGCGATTGAGGAATATGACCCGTGGGAACCGTTTAATGCAAAGGTATTTGAATTCAACCGGCAGTTCGATCGCTGGCTGCTGAAGCCAGTGGCCACGCGTTACAACGCCATCGTCCCAAACATCGTTCAGGTCGGCATCAGTAATTTTTTCTACAATACTCGTGTGACGCCGCGTCTCATGAACAATCTTTTCCAGGGAAAGTTTAAAGGAGCCGGTATAGAAGTTGGGCGATTTCTCATCAACACAACGATCGGGGTGGGCGGATTCTTCGATGTGGCTCAGCATTTCCATCTGACGACACCGGAGGAAGACGCTGGACAGACGCTCGGATTTTATGGAGTTCCACCTGGACCGTATCTCGTGGTGCCCCTTATGCCACCGTTTACAGTACGAGACGCGGTCGGGTATGTCGGAGATCTCGCCTTAAATCCTATATACTGGTTGGTTTTTCCGATCCTCGATATCCATGGCATGCCTTCCTTGCTCTCTTATAACGACCGCCTGGCGACTTCTCTGATACTGTTCGGTGCAAAGGCAACGGAAGTAGTGAATAATCGTTCCTTGAATCTGGAAAAGTATCAAGGGGTGGAAGAGTCTACCCTGGATCTCTATGCGGCAGTTCGTAATGCCTACCTTCAAAAACGAGCCAAGGTGATCCAAGAATAGCTCATCGGATTCATAGCCACTTCATTCACCTACGCAATCAGTAGTTGATGTCGCCGCAGTTCCTGACTGCGAAATGACCGCGCGTAAGTAACCTCGGTGAAGATAACCTATTAGAAGCACGAAGGGTTCTGACCAGATCGCGAGAACTGATCAGAAGAAGGCAGACTGAGAGTGTTTAGTTCAGCACACCTGAGGATTTCTCTTTAGTGGCTCACCAGCTGTCGAGCCACATCTACAAGATGAATAGATGGTAGAGCGATAATTAGACGCTCTTCTTGTACACGATGATGCCGCCGATGAAGATCACGAGCATCACAACCGCAAATATTAAGAAGGTACTATCCATGGTTACTCCTTTCGTTCGGACCCGTCACGCAACGAAGTGGGACACCACAGCACACCTCCCAAGGATGAGGCCGAATCGACACCATTCCCTGGACGAAGCTGGAAAGAATGACACCACAGGGTCTGATGTCAGACAATAACTCGACTCCTGGCATCTTTGGGAACCAACTGGTCTTTGAATGGTTCGCGTCTGCGTCACATAGATGGAAGGTAGGCTTGTAAAGTGACTAGGCGATACTGTGCACGTGATCTTGTCGGTATGAGTACTGAGACGCCTCGCCTACTCCTGGATAGACCTGAACCGTGTAGGTTCTGTCTGGGTCTAGGGTCACAGCGACCTTTCCGGTCTTATTCAAGTAATCAATGGCGATGTACACTTGGTTCCAGGTCAGATCTGGACAGAGTCCAACCACTTCCTCCATTGAGCAAGCGCTACCAAATTGTTCTAAGGCACCATAGACACGGTCTATGATCGCTGAAACTCGCATTAAGTTTTCCCCCAACAGAGGTCAAAACTTACAAAAACTTTAAATTTTCACTGATGATAAAGAGGCATGACGGATCTTGTGAACTAGGAAACCCCCTAGAAAAACGAGGAGAGATTACTAGTGCTGAAGATGATCCATATGCATGGCTTCATGTTGTTATATTAGGTAGCTCATATTATGCCTGGGGTAGTACGCAGGACCAGGACGCGCCTATGACGACACGCTCACAAGGCCTTCGGCGATCGCATATTTGATTAACTCAGCGGTCGAGTGGAGATCGAGTTCGTTCATAATACGAAACTTGTGAAATTCCACCGTCTTCACGGAAATATTCAGAATCGAGGCAATAGCCTTGGCCCCTTTCCCCTCGGCGACGAGCTGTAACACCTCTCATTGTCGCTGTGTGAGATGGTTTACCAAAGGCTTGCTGGGCTCTGGTCCTCCCGGGATTGGAGCGTCGCCGCCAAGACATCTTTCGTGATCAGCAGCGTCATATAGTGTTGTCCCTGCATCACCGCCTGGATGGCTTGCTTGAGCTCCACTGCGGCGGACCGTTTTATCAAATAGCCGGAGGCCCCGGCCTTAAAGGCTTCGGTCGCATAGGTGGGGGTGGCATGCATGTTCAGGAAGATGAGCTTGCTTTCCGGCGCCAGCTTACTGATCTGGCGCGCTGCATCTAATCCATTGAGCAACGGCATCGAGATGTCCAGCAACACAATGTCGGGGCGTAACTGCTGAGTCGCATCGACCAGCGATCGTCCATCTTCTCCCATACCGACCACTTCGCCCTCGGCTTCCACCAGCTTCCGAAGGCCGGCCAGGACGATGGCCTGATCATCGGCCATCAGGATTCGGGGCTGTTTCATGCGATCTCCACCTCGCAAGGCACCCAAGCACAGACCTTTGTGCCATGGGTGGGACGAGATTGGATCCGAAAGAACCCCCGCAGTTGTCGCAGCCGTTCCTCCATACTGCTCAATCCCAGTCCCTGTTAATGAGTACGCAGGTCCTGCGAGTCAAATCCCTTCCCATTGTCAATGACGGACAGACCGACCCCCTTTGACGACCCGCGGAGCTGGACTGTCACGGTCGTCGCCTGCGCATGTTTCACCACATTTTGGACGCTTTCCTGCATGACGCGGAAGAGACAGGTCGCGTGATCGAGCGGCACCGCATTCGGAATATCAAGAATCTTCAGATGAACGGGTAACCCCGTGCGTCGGGCGACCTGCTGGACATGGTCTTCGATCGGCGATTCGCTGTCGTTCATGCTCTTGTGCTGTCAGCAGCTTGGACGTCAGCTCTTCCAGTTGCACTTGCTGCTGATGCAATTCCAGCTGGTTAGTGGGAAACTTGCTTACAAGCGCGTGCCGAACCTCACCGTTCTGGAAGAACTGCTCGACTGTGTGCAGAGGGACCCTTGTCTCCCGCACTTTCCTATCGTTCGACTCATACTAGACGGCGATCTCCTCAGGCCACAACTCACGGGCCGTCTTTTCTTTCCAAGCCAATCCATTGAGGACGGATTCTTCAAAGAGTCGATTGACGTACAGGTGTTGTCCCCCAGCGTCTTTGATCCACGCAAAGCCGTGCAGATTGTCCATAAAGGATGCGAATTGGCGCTCGTTCATTCTGAGAGCCTCTTCGGCATGTTTGCGTTTCGTGATGTCGATCATCGCCCTCAAGGTTCGAGTGGGACGGCGATCAGGTCCATCATTGTCGAACAACGTCCATGATCGAAAGCTGACCCAGCGGACACTGCCGTCAGGATACAAAAGGCGGTGCTCCATCGAGAATAGATCGTCGCCCGAAAGATCGCGCGCCTGCCTGATCGCCGTGACGACCGCTTCACGGTCTTCCGGATGAATCAACTGGATGTATCCTTCCAACGAAGCGGGTTCATCAGATCCCACGCCATAGATTTCTTTCATGACCGGCGACCAGTACACTTTCCCGGTGCGGTGGTCATGATCCACAATGCCGAAGTGGGCCAACCGAATGACCTGATCGGACCGTTCCTCCCTTCATGCAGTGCGTTTTGGGCCTCCACACGAGCCGTCACATCTTCCGTGGCAATCACAATTCCGCTTACTTCGTCGCCGCAGAACCAGGGGCGAACATCCCACGTGATCCACCGCGTGGTGCCATCACCTCGAACGAACCGGTCTTCATCTGCGCTCAGCGCTTCTCCAGCCAGACCGCGGCGGTGGACTTCCTTCCATTGTGCCGAAACCTCGAGGCATACATCGTATGTGCGATCGACCGAGGAGATCCTCTGTCAGCCGGTATTCCTCCATCCGCGGCGGCTCGCCGCCAGATAGCGTATGTCGTGGTCAAACATCGCAATCGCAGCCGGTGCGTGCTCGATGAATAAACGGAAACGGTCCTCGCTGTCCCGCATCGCAGCATTGGTTTGTTCGAGATCTGCAGTTCTCTTCCGAACGCGCTGCTCCAATTCGTCATGGGTCCGACGCAGCGTCTCCTCAACCCTCTTGCGCTCAGTAATGTCATTGCCGATCGTCAGGAGGCACAACTTCTCGCTAAGCGTCATCACGTCCATGGAGATAAGGAATTGTCGCAATTCACCGCTCTTCATCCGCATCGATACTTCAAGATCTCGGACCGACCTCTCTGATTTCAATCGCTCGATGAGCTCGGCCCGATCACGAGGGTCAGGCTAGATCCCTAACATCAACGTCGTCTTTCCAATGACCTCATCTCGTCGAAAACCGAATGTGGCCAGACAGGCATCATTAGACCTCTTGCATAACCTCATGGCGTCATGTCTCTGTT
>JAICWG010000197.1 GCA_025934915.1 Nitrospira sp. | reverse complement strand
GTCAAATTCCGGGGTCATCGAATCCAACCCGTGCGAATACCCAAACGCCCGTTGATACAGCACCCAGAACACCCCGATCGCCACCATCCCAAGCCAGCCGAGCTTTGCCGGCTTCGAGTCGTACCACTGCGAGATGTCATACCCTCGCCCCGAACTGTCAGCTGCCATGTCCCCTACCTCCTTGTGTTAAATGAAAGTGTCTACTACCGAGTGTCAGGTTTCAAGAAGGGACCCCACCACGATTGATATGCTTCCTCTGGTGGAAGGACCCGCAAAAGGTGAGCAAGTATCCGACAAAGCTTCGAGACGAGTCAAGCAAAATATCATGAGACAGGACACCCAACCCCTTGCCTACAGCGCACAATGAGAGGTTCGGCTTAGAGGGAGCAGGTATACTCCTGCAGGTGTTGGAAGTCAAGATCTGCAGGAGTGTCTCGTGGTGCCAGGTCGGCTTGGTGGACGCTGTGAAAAGCCTGTCTGATGCAGGGAGGAGTATTCAGATCAACTACGTAAAAACGCTTCATCAATGAACGTGATCGCCTGGGGGAGGCAAGATTTCCTGCTCTTGATTGAGCTGGGTGATTTGTTGTGCCAGCAAGGTTATATCCGTCCACCCCGATCCGTCTCCATTCGGAATCCATCGTGCCCGCAAATAACCGAAACGGTCAATGAGAAATTCCATGTGTTTCGGGCTCGTCCCTTCGCCGAACAGATCCGGAATGGAGAGCGTCCTTCGGAACAGGGCATAGCTGCTGGCAATCTCGCGCGCACCCTGTGTGACGACAGGGAAGGGCATATCCCGTACGATTGAGATCAGCTCATTCGGAGGTAAGTCAGTCATGGGGACTGCCAAGATAGCCGTATTCTTTCCGGTGATCGAGGTGGCAACCGCACGGAGTTGATCGAGCCGAACACGCGATTCCGGCCAGGAAAAGAAGACCAGCAGCACACCTTGCTTCCCGCGAAAATCTTTCAATGTGCCGCTTGAGCCGTCGTGTGCGGTATACGAGAAATTCGGAGTGGCCATGAACGGTTGCTCAGGCAGAATACGGGGGGTGATGATTCTCGATTGATACCCTCTGGAATTGGCATGGAGAAAGTTCAGCAGGTCCCAGCGTTCTTCTTCGGAAAATTTCTCGCCGAAGGCCGGCATGATACCGTTGAATCGTCCGTAGGTCAGCCAATGGAAGAAGTCACCGGCCGTGTGCATCGCCGTATGCGGTTCCGTCAGAAGGTCTACCGGTTGTTTCGGCAGGGTTTTAGCCAGTACGCCATTCCCCTTTGCTTGCGGTCCATGACAGGGAATGCAATTCGCGGTAAATAACTCGACGCCGTTGGCAATGGAGATAGCGTCGAACGGCACCGGGGTTTTTCGATAGGTCTCTGGGTATGACTGCACAGAAAGGGGATAGAGTGTCGCGCCAAGTCCAAGGATTCCTAAGATTGTCGGAACAGTGATTCGCCCCGAGGTACCCCATTGTTTCTTGCGACCGAGAACGATCATCGTTCCGGCTATGATCAGGAGTACAAGGCCGGTCAGCACGATAACCTGGACGAGCCAGTCACCCCAGTTGGCATCAATCGAGAAACGGAACGGATAAGGCCAATTATCGATGACGTCGTGCTTGGCCGGTACGGCGCTGGCCAACAATGTGGCAACGATCACCAGTATGACGGCGAGAACGAACTCGATCCTCACCCAAGTCCGGAGCTTTCGTCCGCCCACTGCGGCTGTGTCCGGACTCTGCTTCAGTGACGGCACCCACACAGATTTCGCCCGCGAGGCGATGGCCAGTATGATGGCAAGCAACGTCAACTTTGCCATGAGGAGCCAACCGTATGTGGTCGCGACCAATCCGGCGTAATTTGTGTCAATCATGCGATTGGCCACGACGAGGCCTGACACGACGATGGCAATCATCGTGGGGAGAGCCAATGCCGAAAAACGGTTCAGCACTTCCCCGACACGGAATCGGTCGTCAGGTGATCCGGTCGTGGTGGTGAAGGCGACAAGGATCACGCCCGGGAGGCCGCCGAACCAGACACTGGTTGTTATGAGATGCAGTGCATAGGCCACTGTAGCCAAGACTGCTTGTTCTTCGGCCGCCGAATGGCTGGCGAGAGAACTGAGGATTAAGGGCAACGCCGCAGCTGACGAACAGATGACGTAGCGCCATTGCGCTGGAGGGGAAATCCGGACGTATAGGACGATCACAAGGACAACGAGGGCGCTGGAAGCGCGCAGGATCCAAATAAGCCCAATGCGGGTCTTTTGTAAGAAGTCCAACCAGGCTTGCGGATTCCAAGCATTTTCAGGAGCTCCGGTCGCTTGTGCCGTCGTTGTGGCGAGGAGACCGAATAATCCGAGCAGCAATGTTCCGGCGAGCCATGGAAAGGTCTGTTTCAGACGAGTCGGCCACGTATGTCCGGACGCCGAACCCTTCTGCTCGGCGATTGCCAAAAAAACGCAACCACCGATCAGCAGCATTGAAGAGGCCAGCTGCAGACAGCGAAACAGCGCGCCAGCAGCCTCGATCATTGCTTTCGTGCTTCGCCCTTTACGGTGAAGTCGAAAGACGACTCGACGACATGTCCATCCACCGAGAGGACGCGAAACTTGACGGAGTACTTACCGGGCGCCAGCTCCGGCAGTGGTAGGATGATCGATTTCGGATCATCAGGAGCCAGGGTAGGTTTCAAATCGGTGATCGGTTGTTTCTTGGCATCAAGGACTACGAGGGAGGCATAGTCTCCCTCGATTTTCTCATTGAACCACAAGCGCACCTGAATCGGCGACTTGGTGAGGACGGCCCGCCGTGGTGGTTCCGCCTTGACCAACATGGAATGCGCGAAGGCCGAGGTGGCAGGGACTCCCAAGACGAACGCCATGATCAAGATGACAGGCCTGAATATGTGCCTGCCTGGTGAGCCGATCATTGGTCCTCCATGTGCTCGATTATGGTATCCAAGGAAGCATGACGCATCAGGCTGTCTAACTCAGTGCTCCAGCAGGCATCCGTCGCCTATTTATGATGACACGGGGATTCCTGAAGGCTTGCGGCGATCCCGGAAGGAAAAGAACACGGCTACAGCGATGCCTACCAGGACGGGAACAATAACCATGGCGTAGTGTGTCAAGTGAGACATCACTCCTGTTTCGCCGATCGAAAACGGGAATCGCGAGAGATGTTCATGTTTTTCACCGACCGAAACCAAACCGATGTACTTGCCGGGCTTATCAAAATTATACTTCACGTCGATAGATCCCGTGGGGTAGACCTTGGCGGGCAAATGGGCGATCGTGATCGCCTCGAGATTCTCCTCTGAGCCGGTATCCCGAATGATTCTTACCTCAACGGGGAGAGAGCGAAGTTCCTGCTCCACATAATCCAACACCAAAACCGTGTTACCTATCCCTGGGAGTTCCTGACAAAATTGTCTGTCGAACTGAGTTTCGGGCTGATAGCTGTTGAAGTACATCTTATATGGGCCGATGTGAAGGACGCAGGTGTCGGTCGCTAATTCATGTCCATGCTGGGCCAGCGCCGAGAAAGGAGTTAGGACCAGCAGGAACAAGCAACACACCCAAGCACGAATCAACAAGTGACAGGACATGTTCAACCCTCTCTTCTTTCTCTGCTTCTTATGATTTATAACGGTCCCGTCGTCGCCCTACGCTAGGAAGCCGCGATTTGCGACGGCTTGCCACGATCGCGCATGAAAAAGACAATCGCGCCGACGATGACTACCGCAGCTATCGGAACCATATAAATATTTAAGAATTTGGAAAAGACCTTCGGTTCGCCTACCGAGAATGGAAACTTCGAGATATGTTCTTTTTTGTCGCCCACGGTGACTATGCCGACAAATTTACCTGGTTTGTCAAAGGTGTATGCAAAGTCGATAGAACCATTCGGATACACCTTGGCCGGAAGGTGAAAAACAGTAATGGTCTCAAGATTGTCCTCTGAACCCGTGTCTTTGATGATGCGGACTTCGGCGGGAAGCGCACGAAGTTCCTGCTCGATGTAATCCAGTACGACGATCGTTTGGCCGACTGCCGGGATGTCTTCACAGAACTGCTTTTGCTGCGAGTTCTCAGGCTGGTAGCCGCTGAAGTGCATCATGTAGGGGCCGACTGTGAGTTTGCACATGTCTTCAGCCATGGAGAGTCCGCCATGAGCATGGACCAGTGAGGAGACGAGGACACCTATAGCAAATACCGCACATCCAACCGTCAGTTTCAGATAGACGAAAGGCCTCATGAAAGATCCCTCTCTGCAATGGTGAAGTGAATGCTCAGATACACGGGACACCAGCCGCTCACGAACGACGGCGAGACGCAAACCAACCCCGCACTCGGCTCGATTTCGAAAGCTCGTACCCAACGATCCCGAGTACCAGCAGCAAGGCTAAGGGTCCTAGCGCTGCGCGCCCGACTTTTGAATAGTCAATCTGCTGCACTCGTAGTAAATAAGAGGAAGGGCTGAGCCCTTCTGCCGTTATGATCAACTTATAGAGGCCTTTGTCCAACTTCGCCTCTCCCCTCACTATGCCATCAGGGTGAGCAACCGGCTTCCAGTACGCGACAGTCTTGGCCTCGTCTTGTTCATTTTCATTGACCCCTCGAATGATTTTGACTCCCACCGGCAGGTTGCGCAGGCTCGGGTCGACCAAGTCCACCACGAGAAAGGTGTCACCAACATCCGGGATATCCGTGCAGTATTGAGCCTTCGGCTCAATTTGTGGCTGGTATGCACTGAAATGCACCATATTCCCACCGATTCTTCGCACACAGATGTCCTCTTCCATCGACGCATTTCCGTGCGCGACGGCGAGGCTGGGGCTGAATACCGCCGTGAGAGCCAATAGGAAAAGGGGCGGGCCAAAACGTCTTACCTGCTTCATCATGACTTCATCTGCAGTGTCAAGGTCCTGAACAGTCTAGATTTTTGGGAATGTACCACCCTGCAGACTGTTCTTTCAAGTACTCGACCCCCTGGGTCCTGTCCGACCGTGTCATCACTGCTCGGTCCAGGGTGTTCGAGTCGACATGGGTGTGCGTTTTCTTGGGTGAGAAATGGGTTCGCCTCATCGACGCCCAGCTGACACCCATCGTTTTTTACACAGAGAAGACTACATGACTCGGCCCGCGCAGCGGGTTGCATCGAATGCATACCGCAGTGACGCCGACGTGATCGTCCGAATACTGAGAATTCATTTCATCGAAATTGAGAGGCGTTATCGGAATACGTGCATTTAACAGTTGACGTGCGCGCGAGACGCGACGATAATAAGACAACTGATAAAACCTATTTTGGAAGGAGGTCGGAGATGAAAGCGAAAGAAGGAGTCGTCAACATCCTCAACAAGATCCTGACGGCTGATTTGACGGCCATCAATCAGTATTTTATCCATGCCAAGATGTGCAGTAATTGGGGCTATGATCGGCTCCATCATAAAGTGCGTGAACGAAGTATCGATGAGATGAAAGATGCCGACGAACTCATCGGCCACATTCTCTACCTGGAGGGCGTGCCCAATATGCAGCGAATGAACGCGGTCCAGGTGGGCGAGACGGTGCCCGAGCAGCTTAAATTGGACTTGAAGGCTGAGCAAGAGATGCTGACGGTGTTGAACGAAGGGGTGGTGCACTGTACGAAGGTCACCGATTTTACGACCCGTCACATGCTCGAAGATATGGCGAAAGATGTCGATGGGCATATTGATTGGATCGAAACTCAACTGGAAACCATCAAGCAAATCGGCCTTGAAAACTACCTGGCCGAACAGATCAAGAAAGAATCCTGAGGGAGACCATGAAAGCCAAAGAAGGCGTCCTTGAACATCTCAATCAGATATTAAAAGCGGAGCTGACGGCCGTGCACCAGTACCTGTTGCACGCGGCCATGTGCAAGAATTGGGGATACGACCGGCTCCATGACTACTACAGCCATGTGGCGAACGAAGAAGTGCAACACTCTGCCGGACTCATCGATCATATCTTGTACCTAAACGGTGCGCCGGAGGTGGGACAGCTTGATACGGTAGCACAGGGGCAGGATGTAGGAGCGCTGTTTCGAGTCGATCTGGATTTCGAGCGTGAAGATGTCGAATTGCTCAGAAAGGCGATCGCTCACTGCGCGACAGTCGGTGATTTCACGACACGTCATCTATTGGAACATATGATCGAGGATTCTGAGGAGCATGTTGACTGGTTCGAAACTCGGCTTCGGACCATCAGCCAGGTCGGTCTCGATCGGTTTCTATCGGAGCAGATCAAGAAGTAGATGCTGGTCCCGTCTGTTCAGGCTATACGGTCGGATGTCTTCTCCAGTTCACGGGAGGTGAGCTGGGAGACTCCGACCTCCTACAACGCTGTCCGCATGGCGAAATGCCGTTGAGGCGTGCTTTTGAGGAGGACCATGTCTCTGGTCCGAATGCATGCTGACGTTCCATTGTCCACACCATCATACGTTTGGAGAAGTTATGGATTAGGGAAAAGTTTTCAGCCATGCCTTGAGACGTCGCGTTCGGAGCGATTTCGCGAGTCCGCGGGCTTGCCCTTGTTGACGATTAAATAGCCGACAGTTTCTGCACCAGAGGAGGGAACTCTGGTGTCCAGTAGGTCTGTTACAGCGGTTGCAGGTCGCGACGAGCATGTCAGAATCGAAGCGAGATACGTGAGGCTCTGCTCGTTGCATAGGGAGACGGGTTTTCATTTCAGCAGCCGATACATGACTATTGATAGTCCTCATTCAGGGACTTAAGGAATGCCATCAGGGGAACGACGTCGCCCGGCTTCAGCGCGATACCTTGAAGTTGGATATCCCCATTACGTAGTGTTCCAGCGCGAGATTGGTCCGAAACTTCGATGTAAAAATCGATGATGCTATCTAACGTGTCAAATTGTCCGTTATGATTGTCCGTTATGCATGTAGGGCGCCGAATGTCCGAGGTCACGGAGGCCCGGCGTCTTGAATCTGGCGATGGCTCGATCCAGTAAGGTCGAATCGGATTCGGATAAGGGGCATGGTGCCTGGTCATCACACAAGATGGCTCGGATTTTTGCTTGAGGATTCGGGATGTCGGGATTGGCGAAGACATTCCACACACCCAGATCGGTCAAGGTAGGGTCGGTAAGTGTAGGGATGGCTCGGAAACGTTCTGAGGCGTTGGGATGGTTCTCCGTGGCGGGGAGGAAGGCATCGTAGTTTCCATTACGAGCGGCAAGGTTTGGGATCACGAGAGCGCCGAATGCATTGGCACCGTGAATGCCGTCGTACTCTTTTTGTGTCGTGCCGGTGTCGTGCAGCTTGAAATCGGTAAAGTTTGGCGCAGCATGGCAAGCTAGGCAATTGCCGATCTTGCCAGTGGTGAGATCGGCTGGTGAAGCGGGGAGCGTAGCCGGTTCCGAGAGGAACATCTTCAAGCCTGCCAGCTCTGTTGCGCCGAACTCGAACGCCTGAGAATGGAATTGGAACTTCCCATTCGATCGGTTGGGGTTGGCCGTCACGAATTGCGGAGAGAAGCTTGGCGCATTGATCAGCGCCCGGAGCCGCCGGTTATAAGAGAGCGGAGGCTCGTTCGGATCTGGCTGTTGAGGTAAGCCGTTGATCGCCAAGAACACATCAAACGGCGAGCGAATCGGTATCCCGTTGTCGTCGGTCTTAGAAAACCGAAGACCATTCACGTATGCCGTGACTACTTTCACGACAGCGTCGAAGATCTCCTGGTCGGTGGCCGAACCGATAAGGATACGAAATTGAGGAGGCAGGCGTAGTTCGTCAGGAATATTCGGGTTCACACCGGTGAATAAAGCTCGATAGGACAGGCCGATGTCGGTCAGATCGAAGGAACCATTGTCTTCCCGAACCACCTTTGCGATATGTGCGATGGCCTGAGCCTTTTCTCCGGGAAGCCAGCCGAAGTTTCGACCGGTATAGGTCCCAACGACCAGGTCTTCCATAGAATTGAACTCAGTATCGAAGTGAAGCAACACACCTCCTG
>JAICWG010000246.1 GCA_025934915.1 Nitrospira sp. | reverse complement strand
GACCCGAAGCTAAGGACCCCAAGCTCACTGCCGTTCGATATTTCCTCAGGGAGCATCGAACTGAGGGAAAGACCTGGCTCGATCATGGCTGCATCGTCTTTAGTCAATACTACGACACAGCTTATTCTATGGGCGCAGACCTCGCACGGTTGCTGCCCGGCGAGCCCGTAGCGGTTTATGCTGAGGCTGGCAAGAGCGGAATCTTCAAGAGTGACGATTTTGCTTCCGTCGAGCGTGAGGACATCAAGGCCGCCGTGAAGAAGCGAGATATTCGCCTGCTCGTGGCCACCGACGCAGCCTGCGAGGGGTTGAACCTACAAACCCTGGGCACTCTCATCAACATTGACCTTCCTTGGAATCCATCGCGACTCGAACAGCGTTTGGGCCGCATCAAACGATTCGGTCAAGCGCGACGCACCGTCGATATGCTGAATCTCGTCTATCACGATACTCAGGATGAAAAGGTGTATCACGCGCTGTCCCGTCGCATGAAAGATAGATTTGATATCTTTGGCGGCCTACCGGACACCATCGAAGACGATTGGATTGAAAGCGAGGAGATGCTAGAGAGAATGATGGACGAGTATGTACATCTTCGGCAGAAGGCTCGCGACGTCTTCGAGATGCGGTATCAGGAAACAATTGATCCCAACAAGGATCGCTGGGAACTGTGTTCCAGAGTTCTGGCCAGGAAAGACGTGATCGAGAAACTATCCGAAGCTTGGTAGATCTATAGGTCGGTGAGACATCAGAAAAGGATGAACGGAAAGATGTACGGCGAGTCTTTTTTTGGAATCGATAGGGCGGGCGAGGGTTGACACATGACCGGTGGTTCGATCGCATGGCCTGGCTCAGGGTAGCGCTCGCTCGTATGACACAAAGGGATCGGATCGCCGTAGATGACCATAGGCGACCTCCGGCAGTGACCAATACAAGCCGCATAGGGCATTCGTCAGGGGTAATCTTTGAGTGGGAGAGAATGATGTCCAAGCATGTTTGGCATGGAATGTCCGCTACGACCCTGAGTAGGCCATTTAGATCGCCGTCAGCAGATCGTCCTCGCATTCCGTCATCTTGCTGCGCAGGGTATTCACGAGCTGTCTGTACCGTTCCTCGGCCCAAGCATTAAAAGATTCGGCGTCTGGGAACACAAGGTCCCAAGCCTTGGCTGCGTCCAGCATCAAGAGCTGATGAAGCTTGTTGGGTCCGGGGAACAAGACGACGAGGACGGCGGAGTGACCGGTGAGGCTGATGTCGGTGAAGATGTGCAGTATGGATGAAGAGGGGAGCTTGACTTCCCGCGAGGCGGCTTCGACGAGCGGTTGATAAAGGCGATGCAGGAATTGCGCTGTGACCTCGTGCGGGTTGACGGGGGTCAGGAGGCGAGGGTTTGGTTTATCTCCGAATAAGTTTTCCGTCAGATAGGTGGCCGCCTCCCATGTCGGCATGGTGCCTGGGGTAACTAGGGATTCGCAGAGGTAAGCGATCCAGTTTCGGCTCCGGGGATGTTTGCGGGCCGCAGTCAACTTTTTTGCCATACTCGGCAATATCTTTATCTTTATGGCCCGGGGTTGGGAGCGAATCAGGTTGTTCCCGCAAATGAAAAAAAGTATATCGGCGGCACCGCAGTCGGTCAACGAATTGCCGACAATCGAGTAACGCGTGGGTTCAGCTGAGGAGCGGCTTACGTTTCACGGAAGGTATTGGAGTTCACGCGGTCTGCGTATTGATCGTGGATGCGAGCCACTTCATCTGTCGATGCGACGAAGACATCCAGTAGCTCTGGGTCGAAGTGTTCACTACGGTGCTTGACCATGAGTTCAATCGCATGGTTGAGTTCGAAGGCCGGCTTGTAGACCCGTTGAGTGGTGAGTGCGTCAAACGCGTCGGCAATCGCGGCAATACGCCCTTCGATGGGAATGGCCTCGCCTTGTAATCTGCGAGGATACCCGGTGCCGTCGAAGCGCTCATGGTGGGTGTAGGCGATCACGGCTGCAACTTTCAGCAGCTCTGCATCCGATCCGCTGAGGATCTTGTATCCGATTTCGGCGTGCTGCGCGATCACCCCGAATTCCTCCTGTGTGAACTTTCCGGGTTTCAGCAGCACATGATCCGGGGTGCCGATCTTGCCGATGTCGTGCATGGGGCTGGCCGTGCGGATCAAGTCGCATCGTTCCGGGGACAGGCCGGCCTTGCGCGCGAGCAACTCACAGTAGTGGCTCATGCGTTGAATATGCTGGGCGGTTGCATGATCACGGAATTCCGCGGCAATGGCGAGCCGTTGAATGGTTTCCTCACGCGACAGGCGCAGCTCCTTTTCAGTGCGCTCCAGCCAGTCCAACGCCTGTTGTAACGCGAGCGTTCTTGTTCGGACGATGTCCTCCAGGTTCTCACGATGGAGGCGATTTTCCATCTCAAGCCGTCGGCGGCGGAGGGCATTGGCGACGTCGATGAGAACTTCATTGGCTTCGAACGGCTTGACGATGTATCCGAACGCACCCACCTCCAAGGCAGCATTGGCGAGGACCGAGCTATCGAGGCCTGTGACCATGATCGCCGCCGTGTGTGTGTGCTCCTTGAAAATGTGTCGCACGAGGTCCATCCCGGATTCTCCCGGCATGTTGACGTCGCAAAGCATCAAGGCAAAGGGTTGGTCACTCAGCTTTTGCCGAGCCTCTCGGGCATCTGCGGCGCATTCGGCCGGATACCCATGGGATTGAAGCAGGTAGGCCAGGAGGCGCCTGATCGGTTCCTCGTCGTCGACAACCAGGATGTTGCGATTATCGAGCAGAGCTTGATGAGCGGTCTGGTTCAGCAGTATCGCCATGAGTCGGAATGTATTCGGATCGTCGATGCCTTGGATTGTCTCGTTTGTTCTTTATCGGCTCCTTGGCGCTTGACCTGAATGCCGTAGGAATGGCGCAGAGGATGCACTTTTTGTGCCAATTGATATTGCCTCGACGACGTCATTTTAACACGATCCATTTTGATGATCTCATGAGATCAAGGACGGAATCTCCGCATCTGGATAGGTTTTGGGAAATACCTTATCATGGGTCCTTACTTAGTCTCTATCCCGATGTAGGACTATATGTCAAAAGATTGTACAGAATTCGTCAAACCTGAGTAGCTGTTTTGTACAGAGGAAGATAGAGGTGGTGGGGCGACGCACGATTCACCGACGATGATCGGCTGGACAGTTGGTTTGCGCTTTCTTATGGCCTTCACTATAATTCTGATCTCACTATTGAGGAAGGGACATAAGAATGAGCGGAATTTCCGGGTTAGTCCGTTTCGATGGGCGTCGCAGAGATCAGGTCCGCCCCGTGAAAGTGACACGCAACTTTACCAAACATGCTGAAGGGGCTGTGCTAATTGAAATGGGAGACACGAAGGTCATTTGCACTGCGTCTGTTGAGGAAAAGGTGCCTCCTTTCCTCAAGGGCAAGGGGACTGGATGGGTCACGGCGGAATATGCGATGTTGCCGCGTGCCACCCATGAGCGATCGCCGCGAGAGGCAGTCAAGGGAAAACAAGGCGGACGGACTCTTGAGATTCAACGTCTTGTCGGACGTGCTCTGCGCTCCGTGACCGACATGTCTCAACTGGGAGAGCGGTCGATTTGGATCGACTGTGATGTGATCCAAGCGGATGGGGGCACCAGAACCGCGTCCATCACCGGCGCCTTTATCGCATTGGCTGATGCCTGTGCCGTGCTGAAGAAACGTGATCTGTTGAAAAAGATTCCCCTGACCGACTATCTGGCCGCCATCAGCGTCGGAAAAGTCGGCGGAGAGGTAATGGTGGACCTCGCCTATACCGAGGATTCGATGGCGGAAGTGGATATGAATGTGGTGATGACCGGCCGCGGTCGGTATGTCGAGGTACAGGGAACGGCGGAACGTACGCCGTTCGCGAAGCAAGATATGGACGAGTTTTTGAATCTCGGCTGGCAGGCCATCCAACGGTTGACCGCCATTCAGAAAGAGCTGATCGGTGCACTCGACTGAGAAATCGATTGAAGAAATCCTCCTCGCGACCAGAAATCCAGACAAAGTCAGGGAGCTCGCCGTTCTTCTGGGAGATCTTGGAATCCGCATCCGTACTCTGGCCGATTTCCCTGCCGCGCCGAAAGTCGAGGAAGACGGCACCACCTGTGAAGCCAACGCACTGAAAAAGGCCAGGGAAATGGCCTCTGCGACAGGCCTTCCGTCGGTCGCGGACGATACAGGACTCGAAGTTGCTGTGTTGGATGGAAGACCAGGCGTATTTGCGGCCCGATATGCGGGCGAACGCGCAACCTACGAAGACAACTGTCGGAAACTGCTCAAGGAACTGGATGGTGTGCCGCCGGCCAGGCGGACTGCCCGATTCGTAACGGTCGCGGCCTTAGCGATGCCGGAGGGGCACTCTCGAGTGACTACGGGCATTCTCATTGGCGCCATCGCTGAGAAGTGTGTCGGTTCACAAGGATTCGGTTACGATCCCGTGTTCTTCATCCCGGAGATCGGTCGTACGTTGGCTGAGTTGACGGCTGAAGAAAAGAACCGCATCAGTCATCGAGCCAAGGCATTCCAATCCATGGCCGACGTTCTTCGACCGTTGGTCGCTGGAAAGGTCTGAGCGGCGTGATGAGGGCCATGGTCCAAGATAGGCATTGCCTGGACACCAATCGGAACATTCTTGTATAAATCAGAGGAAGAGCCGTCGGGGCGTAGCGCAGCCCGGTAGCGCGCCTGCTTTGGGAGCAGGATGTCGGAGGTTCAAATCCTCTCGCCCCGACCAATAATTTCAACCGCTTCCGTCTCCTTTCCGTTCTCCTCATTTCCCTCGTTTCCGGTTCTAGTCACGGTTCGGTTAGGAAGAGGGCTCAATGCGGGTTGATCTCTGACCGGTTGAGACCCCGCTCCCGCTTTCCCAAAGCTTGCCACT
>JAICWG010000264.1 GCA_025934915.1 Nitrospira sp. | reverse complement strand
TTTAATCGAGAACTTCTTCGCCAAACTCAAACAGTTCCGCGCCATTGCCACACGTTATGATAAGCGCGCCGCCAACTTCCTCGGCGCGATCTATCTCGCCGCCTCAATCACCTGGCTTAATTGATGACACGCCCTAGTTATTTTTCATCTGAGCAGCGACTGTTCTAGAATCTCACAGCACCCGCTGAGAGTGTTGAGAGAATTTTGCGAGGGAGTAGTGATGGAACAAGCCGGTCATACATCAGGAACTGCCGCGATTCGAGCTAAGTTACGAAATACCTGGCTGCGTGATCTCGTCGTACAGTATCGGGACATCAAGCGTCGCGTCATGCGACGATCCGAAGGCGAAGCCTTCCTGTTGCGCAGATATTCTCGGATCCATGACAAACCGCTCAATTTGACGAATCCTCAGACCTTTACGGAGAAGCTGTTCTGGCGCATGATTACTTGGAATCGAGGCGACATACCCCCGCGGTTTCGACAGCTGGCCGATAAATATGCGGTGCGAGCTCATGTGGCGAAGACGGTGGGTGAGGAGTATCTGATCAAACTCTTATGGCAGGGGGGGGATCCACGCGCGATCCCGTTTGATCGGCTGCCGGCAGAGTACGTGATCAAGCCGAACCACTCCAGCGGAGAAGTAATCATTGTCCGAGGCGAGGCAAATCGCGAGGAAATTATCCGTCAAGTGTCGGGTTGGTTGGCTAAAGATTATTATTGGCAGGCCCGTGAGTATCAATATTATGGGATTAAACCCAAGATTGTGATCGAGGAGTATTTGAAAAGCCAGGATGACAGTGAGCCGCTCGACTACAGATTTTGGTGTTTCAGAGGAGTTCCAGCAGTCATCCAGGTGGACAATCATGCCCACGACATCAACCCGTTTTTTGACGCCCAGTGGAATCAACTGGATCTCCACACTAGAAAAAAAGCGGCTCGGCCTCCCATCGCACAGCCCACGTGCTTTAAACACATGTTTGAACTGGCAAGTCGACTATCATAGGGAATCGGTTTCATCCGCGTCGATTTATACAACACCAATGGGCGGGTCTATTGCGGCGAATTAACCTTAACGCCGGGCGCGGGGATTTTCCAGTTTGGTCCCGACCATTGGGATTTGAAACTCGGAGAGAAGTGGGACCTCGCACTGGACCACTGAGACCTGCGCGATTTCTGATACCACTACATATGTCTCTAGGGTCTGTTGACATTCATTTCATCCAGAGCATGGTCGCCGCAAGATCGATGAGGCGGGCGAAGGTGCGGGCGCGTGTGGCGTAGCGGGTCGCGACGGCACGGTAGTGCTTGAGCCGGTTGAAGCAGCACTCGATCCGGTAGCGCTCGGCGTACAAGGCGAAGTCCGTGGCGCGCGGATCTTTGACGCAGGCGCGTGGTGGGATGACGGCCTGGGCACCGGACCGTTCAACCGCCTGGACGATGGCGTTGCTGTCGTACCCTTTGTCCGCAATGACGTATTGCGCCGGAAATCCCGCGAACAACGGCTCGGCTTGCGTGTAATCTGATGCCTGTCCCGGCGTCAGGATGAAGCGGAGTGGATTGCCAAGCCCATCAACAGCCGTGTGGATGTTGGTGGTCAGCCCGCCCTTCGAACGGCCCAGCGCTTCCGTCTCGTGAGCCCCCCTTTTGCGCCCGCAGAATGCTGGTGCGCGCGGACGATGGTCGAGTCGATCATCACGTATTCAAAGTCGGGATCGCCTGACAGAGCCCGGAACACGCGCTCCCAGACCTCCGCGTTCGACCACCGGTTGTACCGCTGGAACACGCTGTTCCATGCACCGAAGCTGTCCGGGAGCTCGCGCCAGTGTGCCCCGGTCCGTGCGATCCAGAGCACCGCATCCACAAATTTTCGGGTATCCGTTGCCGTCCGCCCGGGATCGCTCGCCTTGCCAGGCAACAACTCCTTGATGCGATCCCATTGATCGTCCCGGAGCTCGCGTCTCGCCATCCCTCCTCCATTGGGCGTTGATCCGTGCCGCACCAATGACCATGCGGAGGGGGAACTCTGAATGTCAACAGAGCCTAGATATCAAGTCGTCAGTGAAAGCCGCTCTTCGATCCCGGACCAGCTACACGTACAATACACGTACAATCATTATGCTGACATTCGAGACGTCACGAAGATCCTGAAGAGTGTCGAGAGCTATCGCGGAAAAACTGGGAGTCGCGATAAGAAGTTAGGCGACGACTATGCCATGGAGGTCTTCGGACATAAACACTTCGCTCCCTGGTTGTATGTCTATTCGGCTGTTTCAGGTAAGTTTAAAGAAGGCTGGATGCCCGAAAACTACTATGGTTCGGTCGTGGTTCCAAAGCTGTCGGGACGGTATGGACGGGTTGCAGATCTCAGAGCCCTTAACGCGGTTATCTTACAGAGCGACGCCTTTCCGGACTTGCTCGCCTACGTAAATGGGACATTTTTTGACACCGCATACAGATTTGTCTCACCAGACGCGGTGAAAACTACACTGTTCAAGGACCATGAGCGAGTTGTCTTCAAACTCGATCATTCGCTCCAAGGCAGAGGGATACAATTTTTTCACTCGAGAGTCATTCAGTATCGAGCAGATACAACGGCTTGGGAACGGTCTGTTTCAACGCGTCATCCAACCCCATGGGTTGTTTGCGGAGTTCGCAAGAGATTCCGTGGCGACCGTACGAATCACCACCGTATACGAGGATAATGGGGACGTTTCCGTGCGAGCATGCTATCTGAGATTGGGAAGTGAAAATGAAACCCATGTGCAATCATGGACCCAGATCAGAGTGCCGATTCACATTGAGGGTGGGGCATTTCATGACATGGGGTACACGGCGAAGTGGCTGGAGACCAGGATTCATCCAACGAGTCACGTGGCGTTTGCCGGGAACGCGATTCCTGCTTTCACAGCGTGTGTCCGTACCGTGACCGAGCTGCATCAGAAAGTTCCGTATGCCCGTTGCATAGGCTGAGATGTGACGGTCGATCGAGAGGAGAACGTCCGATTAATGGAATGGAATGCCGGGCACAACGGCCATTCGTTCCCCGAAGCCACCCAAGGACCGTGCTTTGCCGATTTAGGCTGGGAACGATTAAGAAAGTGAGCATAATAGATTGGCTAGGGAAAGTGCTGTGAGACTTATTGTATACATTGAGCGCAAGATGATGGCCGGACCTTGCGGTCACGGGTCCCGGTTAAATAAACCCGCCAGCTGTTAGGATCATTCTTCCATCCTCGTACACAGACTCTTACTGAGGTTGATCAGGTGTTCTGTCTAACTAGAGGCATGCGGCCGATCAGTGCGTGGCATCTCTGTGTCAGGGGTGCTGTCTGGAGAAAAACGAAGCGAGCTTCCTCATGTTGCTCTATCCATAACATTCCAGCAGCTCTTGCAGATTAAGGTCTTCATAGAGATTAGGGCCTGTTAACACTCACGTAAGCCATCGCCGATCAACGCGAAGTTGATGAACACCACGAACAGGACATCGAGTTTTTCAAACCGCGAGAAGAGACGCCGAAATCCCTTGAGTCGGCGGAACAGCCGTTCGATCTCATTGCGGCGCGTATACCGGGCTCGCTCGTATTCCCATGGTGTGAGTCGATTGTGCTTGGGCGGCACCACAGGCACATACCCGAACTCCACGGTCAGTTGCCGCGTCGCATCGCCTGCATACGCTCGATCCAGTACCAGGGGGATCGGACGCGGCATTCGCCCTCCGCCTTGCAGCAGCTTGCGTCTCTCGGGCGCATCGTGGGCCTGACCCGGGGACAGGGCAAAGGCTATGGTCGTTCGAGCATCCGCGGCAACCAGATGCATCTTGGTGGTCCATCCGCCGCGGGACCGGCCAATGGCTTGCGGGCCGTTTTTTTAACGCTCCCGTGCCATCCGGATGAACCTTGACGATGGGACTGTCCAAGGCCACGGCTTCGATCTTCACGCGGATGATCTGCGCGTGTTGCAACTGGGCAAACACGCAATCCAGCACCCCGCGCTTCGACCACCGATTCATGCGCGTATAGCTGGTCTCAGTAGCGTTCGGTTAACTTTCGAATAGATTCAATTGGTTTGCGATTTCGGGTGGTAGCAGGAACGAGTCGGTATCGGTAAAGGCTTGTTGCAGCGGCAGCTTCTCGAATAGCATCACGGACAGGATCTGTAACATTGTG
>JAICWG010000218.1 GCA_025934915.1 Nitrospira sp. | reverse complement strand
GTCAAATTCCGGGGTCATCGAATCCAACCCGTGCGAATACCCAAACGCCCGTTGATACAGCACCCAGAACACCCCGATCGCCACCATCCCAAGCCAGCCGAGCTTTGCCGGCTTCGAGTCGTACCACTGCGATATGTCATACCCTCGATCGCTTGATGCCGCCATAGTCAGACCTCCTTGTTGTTAAGCTTTTAATACGAATGTGCGAACCTGCACTTTAAGAGGCACATACTGACCACTGCCCCAGGTCTTCTCCATAAGCCGCCATGAGACATGCCTCGCTCACTAAAAGAGCGGCTAGTCCGTCTAATGCTCTAATACTTAGCAAAACACCATTTCGGGTGCCATAAGGTACTTGCCTAAAGTACAAAAGGAAATTCCACGGGAAGGATCCGAAGGGAATGAAAAGAGTTCGAAGCTATTCAGATGAAGGAGTGAGGCCGTGGGCCAGCGCGTACTTTGTGAGTTCAGCCGTCGTGTGCAGACCCAGCTGTTCCATCAGCTTTGACTTATGATACTCGACCGTCTTTGGAGAGAGACCGAGCGTTGAGGCGATTTCTTTGAGAGTTAGTCCTTCGGCCACTAATTGGAGGATCTCTCGCTGGCGCATCGGCAAGCGATTCTGGTGACCGATGCTCGGCTCCGTTTCCGAGATCGCGGATTGAACAAGATCCTTTGCAATCAAAGAAGTGACGTAATAATTGCCGTTCTTCACCGCCTCAATAGCCAATGACAGTTCGGACCCGGCCGACCGTTTCAGTAGGTAGGCCGATGCGCCAGCCTTGAAGGCTTGATTGACATAGTCCGGATCGGCATGAACTGTTACAAAAACCAATCGAGCATGGGGAACGATCTTTCGCAAGCGACGCGCCGCATCGAGGCCGTTCAGTTGCGGCATCGAGATATCCAAGACCACTATATCTGGACGCAATCGTTTGGCCGCATCCAGCAAAGACCTCCCGTCTTCTACGGAACCCACCACCTGACAATGTTCTTCCAGCAACTTTTTGAATCCTTCCAGCACCAGCGTATGGTCATCCGCCAAGAGTACGCGAGGCTTGCTCATGCACGCTCCTGTTTAAACGGTACCCAAGCCCAGACTCGTGTCCCCTCGCCCGGTGTCGATCGTATTTCCAAGGTCCCGGCAACCAGTGAAACCCGCTCTCTCATACTCAACAAGCCGAGGCTTCCTCGCCGACCGTCGTACTTATTCACGTCAAATCCCACACCATCATCGCTTACCGTAAGCTGGAGGCCGTCTCGCAATCGCCGGAGCTCAACGAGAATGTTCTTTGCCTTGGCATGGCGGGAAATGTTCGCTAACCCTTCTTGTGCCACGCGGTACAAGCAGGTGACGACGTCTTGCGCCACGTGTGTGGGTATATCTTTACATATGAACCGGGCACCGATACCGGTGCGGGTTTGAAAGTCATCGACGAGGCGTCGGAGCGCAATAGATATACCCAGGTCGTCAAGGATGGATGGGTGAAACTGATAGGCCAAGCGGCGAACATTGTCGGAAAGTTCAGCGATACGGTTATGAATGGTGTGCACCGTTCTGACCGTACGGATGGGAGCATCGGAAAGCTGTTGTTCCAACATTTCGATGTCGATCGACAAGAGCGCCAGGCGTTGATTGATGTCGTCATGCAGATCGCGCGAAATCCGCCGTCTCTCTTCCTCCTGGAGGCGAAGAAGCTGCGAGGCAAGCAAGCGGAGGTCCCGCCGGTTGGCTTCGAGCGATTGTTCGGTGTCGATTCGTTTTGAGACCTCGCTGACGAGCGCGTTATTGACAGCTAGAAGCTCTTCGCTGCGTGCGTGTAAGCGCGCTGCCCACCCTTCATCGAGCCGCTGGAGCTCCTCTTCACGTTCACGACGTTGAAGAAAGTACCAAATGGGTAGTCCGATCAGGGCCATGCTCACGACCCGAATCACTAACGGTCTCCACGAAGATTCGTCGTAGGCCTGAGGTGAGAGGGCGGTGGCATCTTCCCTCGCCACAGTGATCAGGCTTTCCATCTCGAACGGTGTGGATATTTCTTGGGGGAACAGCGACAGGAAAGATGTCGCAACATCCGCGGGAAGATGGAGGATCAGCAATCCGACCATCAATACGGCGATACCACCGGCAAAAATCCCGGTTCTAGCTCGCGATACAAGCATGGGCCGATCTCACTCAGTCGAATTATCCTCCTTCAGAGTCGTTCAATCAAGAAGGATGATCATCAGTTCGGTTCGACGGGTCTTCATCCAACCAGACATCCCCCTCAGCCTGATTTCCCGCTGCCGCCGTCATTGACTTGAAATCAAACAGTCGGGAATCCATCAAGAATGCCGGTGCGACATTGGTCAACGCGGCCGCAATGCTATCGGAACAACCAGGCGACTCCCGTTCCCACTGCTGAAGGAACGTCTTCACTTTTTTTCGCTTCAAATCCTCTTGTGAGCCGCAGAGGTCGCAGGGAATGATCGGAAATCCTCGCAGCCCCGCATATCGTGCAAGGTCGGCCTCTTTCACGAGGGCCAGCGGTCGGATGACGACATGTCGACCGTCCTTTGAACGAAGTTTGGGAGGAATGGCCTTCAGCTTGCCGGTATGGAAGAGATTCAAGAACAAGGTTTCAATGATGTCGTCGCGGTGGTGACCGAGTGCGATCTTGGTGGCTCCAAGCTCCGTCGCAATGCGATAGAGATGTCCTCGTCGTAACCGTGAGCACAATGAACAAGTCGTCTGCCCCTCTGGGATGAGTCGCTTGACGATTGAATAGGTATCGCGGGATTCAATGTGAAACGGGATGCCTCGACTCGTCAGATACTGAGGGAGCACATGTTCCGGAAAACCTGGTTGTCGTTGGTCGAGACTGACCGCGATCAGATCAAAACGAATCGGTGCTCGGCGTTGCAATACGAGCAAGATATCCAGTAAACCATAACTGTCTTTACCGCCCGACAGGCACACCATCACCTTGTCGCCGTCTTCTATGAGCCGATAGTCGACGATGGCCTGGCCCACCAGCCGGCAAAGGCGCGTCTGTATCTTCTCCGTTGCTTCGTCTAATTTCGGAGTTGATGTTGGGGCAAGCGGGACGATCATGGCAAGATTGTAGCGGCTCCCTTATGGTCCTGTCGACAGGACCACGCTTAAGAACTTAAGAGAAGGTAACCGAACCTCCTATGACGCAGTCAATTCTCTTTGTATGTACTGGAAATGTCTTCCGCAGTATGGCGGCCGAATATGCGTTACGGGCACAGCTCGGTCAGCAATCTTCCTACCGAGTCGAATCAGCGGGGACGGAAGCCAAGCCCAAAACGATCCATCCGGTGATTTCCAACCGATTGATCCAAAAAGGAACCGATCCTTCCGCACACGTTCCACAGGCGCTGACCAAAGCAGTCATCGACCGGAATGACCTCATCATTGCGATGGGCCTTGGCCACCGCGAATTCATCCAGAAACAATTCGGGTTGAACGTTCCCCTCTTCAACGAGGTGTCGGTCGGCGAGGACACGCCGATCCTCGACCTGCACGAGGCCCTCCCTGATTGGGAGCGTGATATCGAGGAAGCGCGAGCTTATGTGGAATCGGTCATCGACCACATTTGGGAATCCGTACCGGCGCTGATCGCACGACTTCCACATTTTCCGGGAAGACAACGGCCAAGAAGACCGTGGCATCGATTCAACCTGTAATCGTTTGTACAATTTCTGCTCGATGGCCCCTCTACCATCCCCGAGAAACGTCCCTCATCAGACGGGATAAATATTGCGTGCTATATTTTCCATGAGCGACACAATGTGCGTATTTGAGAGATTTGTCTTGCATGGACCGCACAATTTCCGATGTGCTGAAGACACCCGTCGTCGGAGGGAACGAGCCTCAATGGGCCTCCTGGTCGGACGACGCGCTGTTGGACCTCCCGATGTGCGACCTGCACGTCGGGCTCAAGGGCGGCTTCCTTGAGCAACCCATCGCCGAATTAACTCGTGAACTGGAAAGCCGTGGGTTGCCGTTTCGTCCGCACTTCTGGCTCTCCAATGAGTGGTTTACTCCGGATGGGGTTCCCGGCATCGCCGTCCCCTTCTACCTGGCCCATCCTCGCCTGGCAAAACTGGAACAAGCCCAAATGTTGGAAGTTGAAGGCGGGACCACGGAATGGTGCTTG
Organism: Nitrospira sp.; assembly: GCA_025934915.1. GTDB lineage: Bacteria > Nitrospirota > Nitrospiria > Nitrospirales > Nitrospiraceae > Nitrospira_D. The sequence goes on along the minus strand of JAICWG010000218.1, from coordinate 2,651 downwards.
CGCATTCTTCGTCACGAAGCGGGTCATGCGATCGAAAATGCCTACCAACTCCGCCGGCGAAAAACGCGCCGGCACATTTTCGGCAAGTCTTCTCAACGGTACCCGCTGTACTACTCCCCCCGCCCTTATAGCCGTAGTTTCGTCCGCCACTTGGACTTGTGGTACGCGCAAAGCCATCCGGACGAAGACTTCGCTGAGACCTTTGCCGTGTGGCTGACGCCGGATTCTTTATGGGAGGAACGGTATCGAGGGTGGCCCGTGCTCAAGAAGCTTCGGTATGTCGATGGGCTGATGAAAGGACTCGGTGGAACTCCACCGTGCGTGACAACGCGAGAAGAAGTCGATGCGCTCCCCAGTTTGAAAAAGACCCTGCGGGAGCATTATGAGCGTAAACGGAGACATTATGGAATCGAGCGACAGTCACAGTACGACCCCGACTTGAAGCGACTGTTTTCCACCATGTCGAGCCATTCGAGCAGGCTGAGCGCAGCCACCTTTCTGAATCGTTTTCGTCGAGAAGTGCGACGAAAAGTGGCGAGTTGGACCGGCGAGTACCAATACACGATCGACCAGGTGCTGGAAGATATGATCCGACGATGCCGCGAACTGAATCTTCGGGTTCCCTTTGCGGAAGAACAAGCCAAGCTCGACTTCACCATCCTGCTGACCGTTCATACTATGAATTTTTTGCGGAGTGGTCGGCATCGGGTGGCACTATGAAGCGACTGCGGGTGCTTGTCCTCATGCATGAAGACCTTGTGCCTCCCGACGAGGTGACCGGCTGCGACTTGAAAACCGTGGAGTGGCGGACGGAATACGATGTCATCTCGACATTGAAGAAACTGGAGCACGAGGTGTGCCCGCTGGGGGTCAAGAGCGATCTCGGCGTGATCCACTCCGCCATAGAGAATTGGAAACCGGACATCGCCTTTAACCTCTTGGAAGAGTTCGACGGCGTGGCTGTCTATGATCAGCATGTGGTGTCCTATCTCGAACTCTTGCGCCTGCCCTACACCGGCTGTAATCCGCGCGGCCTCATGTTGGCGCGCGACAAAGCGTTAACGAAGAAGGTGCTGTCCTTTCACCGGATCCCGTACCCTGAATTCATCGAAGTCCCTCAACAGCGCATGGCAAAACGGCCCAAATGGCTCTCCTTTCCGTTGATCGTCAAATCGGTCAGCGAAGAAGCCTCATTGGGCATCTCCCAAGCCTCGATTGTCGAGGACGACGACAAGCTTAGTGAGCGCGTCGCGTTTGTCCATAATAGTGTAGGAAGTGGGGCACTGATCGAGCGGTATGTCGAGGGCCGCGAGTTTTATGTAGGGGTCATCGGCAACGGACAGCTGCAAGTGTTGCCCGTATGGGAACTCATCATGGATAAGTTGCCGGATGACGCTAAACGCATCGCAACCGAGCGGGTGAAATGGAGCCGGAAGTATCAGCAGAAGTACGGCATCACCTCACGCGAAGCCGACAACTTGCCGGAGGGCAAGGCCGACGACATTCAGAATCTGGCCAAGCGAGTGTATCGGGCACTCGGACTCAGCGGCTATGCGCGCATCGACATGCGAATGGCCGGCGATGGACAACTCTACGTCCTGGAAGCCAATCCCAACCCTCAGATCGCGGAAGACGAAGACTTTGCCGATTCTGCCAAGAAGGCTGACTACCATTACAAAGAGTTGCTCCAAGAAATCCTGAACGTCGGCCTCCGATGGCGACCTGCCAAAGCGGCGTGATCGTGAGGTCTTAGGGCGTATAGTTCACGACTGTGCAATGGGGATCAGAGCGTAATTGACAGCACACCACGCGCCCCTGCCGCGTCGCTCGCCGAATGAGTTCCCATTCCTTGTCAGAGATCAACGACCTTGTTCCCTGACCCCTATTTCCATACGGCATCCTCTTCACCCCCAATCAGTTCGACCAACGGAATAACGTCTACGCGGTCGGCCAACGCATAGCGACGATGACCGGAATAGGCCACCACCAGTCGATCCAGCCTCAAATCATTCAAAGCAATCCGCATTGAGGGCGTCATGATGGGCGCGTCCATGCACTTGCATTCGACACCGACGCGACGGCCGTGCTTGAACAACACCAGGTCGATCTCTGCGCCCTGGTGCGTGGCCCAGTAATACGCTTCGTCCGGACGCAGGGCCTTGAGTACTTCTTCAACGGCGAAGCCTTCCCACGAGGCGCCGACTTTGGGATGAAGCCTTAGCAGGCTGCGGAAAAACTCGAGCTGTCTGAGACTGGTGAGCTCCAGAGTCTATCTTTTGCATTCGCGAAGGCCATCTGAGCTGAGGTACCCGTTCACAGTGGAGCCCGGTTGCGGGCTGCTGCGAGGCCCCATGGTGGTGGGACTCATGTTGCCACCGTCACCAAATTCCGGATTCGCACCAGCAGGTTGTACATGGCTGCGGCAACGGTGAACAGCCACCCGACTCGCGGCACACCCCGGAGCGTGACCGTGCGCAGCAATCCCACCGTCTTCACCCAGCCAACGATCCCTTCGACCCGTGTGCGCTTCTGTTGACTCACGACGTAGCCGGGGTGCCGTGTGCTCCGACCATCACTCGCACTGGCACGGTGCCTCGTATGCTGAGCCACATGGGGCGTGACCTGCACCGCCTGCAGATCCTGGACGAACG
>JAICWG010000112.1 GCA_025934915.1 Nitrospira sp. | reverse complement strand
CGTCGCGAGCCTCCATCCCCAACAAGTGAGCCTGAAGTCTCAGTTCATCCCGCTTCTGTTCTAAGGAGCCCAACCATTTCTTGATATCGTCAACGGTCAACGCCATGTTCGTGTCCTCCATTCGAGATGAACGTCGTTCACCGCCTTTCTGTTCTATCCAATACATCAGGACGGACGATCTGTGCAACTCTCTCCATCGCGCGGCTCCGATTTTTCGGATGATCCTCACAATCGGTCTTCCCAGGAAGGCATTCCATTGTTGCGACGCCGAGAAGTCGGTTCGAGAACTCATTACGCCGGACTCATCGTGGGACACACTCGCCTTGTTCGGCTCCTCCATCACGAGGCCCCTGCGCCGTTTTCTGAATACTGTGCGCGATACTGATCCCGAGCGCATCAATGGCTTTTCGATAGGCAAGGATGGCGTGACTGAGACTCCGGTCGTCCGATTCCGTTTGATAGGCCGAGCGGCAGACGAAGTCTGCGCTGCCGTCGATCGAGCGGACCACCCAGACTGCTTGCATGATCGTCCCATGCCCTGGAGCCACCTTGAACGACTCGACACTGAGGGTGATGCGGTAGGTCTTGCCTTTGGCCGACCCCGCATGAGGGACGGGCGTGTGATAGATATCGATCATCCCGAGCTGGTGTCTCACCTTCTCGCCGATGGACCGGCGAATCTCGCTTTTGAGCGCCGCCGCCCATCGATCTTCTTCCAGAATGCGTACTCGGCCGGCCTCGTCGTACAGTACGACCTGAGGACGGTCGAGTAATTCCGGCAGGGATACAGGCAAGATTTCTACGAAGTCGTTCCTGATCGGCGCATCCTCTGTCCCGTCCGGCATCGAATCGGAGAGAGTGTAGAACCGCTCCTGGGTCGCACGGGCACATCCCGAGGCACTCAGGACCATTCCAAGAATGAGCAGGACAACAGCTCGTTGAGTCGGTGTGTTCACGTCAACCCCACTCCCTATACTCCCTATTTTCCTCGAAGTAAGGACTCAGGATGGCGCTCGAGATAATCGGCCAAGACCCGCAACGATTGGGCTGCACGGGTCAATTCTTGCACGGCTTGCCGCGCATCATGCACAAGCGGCGCATCTTACGACAAGGTATGCTGAGCCGCGGTGAACGATTTGCGCGCTTCGGCGAGCGCCGATTTGGCTTCCGGCGTCACCTCATTGACTTGCCTGAACAGTTTTTCCGCATTTCCCAGCATGCTCTTCAACCCGATCAGGCTTTTGTCGAGATTCACGGCGATGCTGTCGAACGGAACCTTGTTCAGCTTTTGGGCAATCTCGGCCAATTGAGACTGCAGGTCTTCAATTCCGCTGACGACCGTAGGTATCTCGCGAGGCGTTCTGTTTGGATCAAGCAGAACCGGCAACGCGTGCGGGAAAAAGTCGAGCGCGACATAGAGTTGACCGGCCAAAAAATTTCCCGTTCGCAGTTGGGAGCGAAAGCCGCGGTGGACCATCGCTTCAAACAACAACGTTCTCATTGTCGGCTCGCCCCTGAGAATCGTCTCACGATACCGTTCGCCGAGACGCTCAAGGTAGATTTCAATGGTGACCGGCATCCGGAATTCCCTTGTCTCCGGGTCGAACTCGACGCCGATCGATTTCACCTCGCCGAGCTGCAGGCCACGAAAATCGACCGGCGCGCCAGGACTCAGACCCCGGACGGACTGGTCAAAATACAGGACGGCCGATTCCGCCTTCTCGTTCTGCCGTTTCATGGCCTGTTCTTGGTCTACCGCCAGAACGTAGGCCGCGCCTTCTTCCGCCGGAGCCGTTGTCGGACTGTCAGGCGGCGCGTCGAAAGCGATCCCGCCAAGCAGCAGCGAGGCCAGCGACGAGGTCCTCACCTTGACGCCGTTCGCATCCAACCTGACATCCACACCACCCGCATGCCAGAAGCGCGTCTCGGATGTCACAAAACGGTCATAGGGAGTCTGCACAAAAATCTTCAAGGTCACGCCTCTCCCGTCTTGATCCAGATCAAACGCGACCACTTGACCCACCTGAACATGGCGATAGTAGACAGGGGAGGCAATGTCCAAGGATCCTCCATCGTCCGCGTGGATGGTGAACTGGCGTCCGACCAGATCCGCTGTTATAATCGGGGGCGCCTCAAGTCCGATAAACTCTTCCTGCTTTTCAGACGATTGCCCCGGGTCGGCTCCGATATAGGAGCCTGACAAGAGCGTGCCCAGCCCTGACACACCATTCGCAGCCACCCTGGGCTTGACGATCCAAAAGCGGGTGTCCGAAACTGCGAATCGTTCCGTGTCTTTCACCAACTCCAGATGGATCAGGACATGTCTCAGATCCTTGCTCAAGGTGATCGCCTTGACCTCGCCGATATCCACGTCCTTGTATTTCACCTTGGTTTTTCCAGCCTCGAGACCTTCCGCCGTCTGGAAGCGAATCGTGATGGTCGGTCCCCGTTCCAACACCAGGGTGACAATGAGCGACAGACCGATCAGAGCGGCGAGAATCGGAACCGCCCATACCAATGAGGGGGCCCACCGCGTTGCCTTCACCATGATCGGATCAGGAATGTCGAGCAGCTTATCGTGATTTTCCGAAGTCATGGCTGGTCTCGACAGGATCCCAGATCAGTCGGGGATCAAAACTTTTTGACGCCAGCATCGTGAGGACCACGACCGCTCCGAACGCCGCGGCGCCGGGACCGGCGTAGATCGTCGCAATCGACCGGATATGGACGAGCGCGACCACAATGGCCACCACAAAGACATCGAGCATCGACCAGCGGCCGATCCGTTCAATAAGACGGTAGAGTTTTGCGCGCTGCTGAGGACGCCAGCGCGAGCGCCGCTGTGCTGTGATGGTCAAGAGGGCAAGCGCGATGCCTTTCACTATCGGGATCATCACGCTCGCGGCAAAGACGACTGCGGCGATGAACGGCGACCCAGTGGTCCAGAACAGCACGACCCCGCTCATGATGGTATCCTGCTGCGCGCCGAATACGGTACGAGTCTCGGTCACCGGCAGTACGTTTGCGGGGATGTAGAGGATCAAGGCCGCAATGAGGAAGGCCCAGGTTCTGCCGATACTGTCCCGTTTACGGAACCGGGCCGCGCCGAAACAACGCGGGCATCGTGTCTGAAGGGTGGATCGGACGCGCCGACACAGCGCCCCACACGTGCGGCACACCATGAGCCCCTGGTCGGCCGCGGTCATCATGCAGGACTCCCTGCGAGCTCTTCCGCGAGATCCCAAAGATGGCGCGGGTCAAACATCAGAATGGCGGCAAGCAACAGCGTGAGCGCCGCAAAAGCCCACAAGGCCACGCCGGGCAGAATACTGGCTGTACTCGACAGTTTCACGAGTGACACGAGCACGCCCAACAGAAACACCTCAATCATCCCCCACGGCCGTATGGTCTGCATGACACGTGCGAAGAAGTGGAACCGGGCCGGAAGTCGGCCTTGCCTCAGAGGAATGAACAGGTAGAGGCGTATCATCAATTCCGTAAGTGGGAAGAGGATCGTCGTCGCCGACACAAGCCCGGATATGATCGGCCTCCCTTCGCGGCAGAGCGTCACAATCGCCCCAAAGAGCGTCGATCCATTGCGTGCTCCTTTCATTTCGAGGGTCACGATGGGGAATGCGTTCGCTATCACAAACACCATGAGGCTGCCGAGCGTCAACGCCAGAACCGTATCGATGTGAAATGTTCGGGAGCGGAATAACTCCGCGCCGCATCTGGTACAATGCGCGACACATCCGGCGTTCAAAACTATCCGTCGGTGGAGGACATCGCATTCTTCGCATGCAATCAGTCGGTGCGTCATGTCCCTACATATGAGAGAGGTTGGCAGAGATGGCCTCGGCGCCGGAGATCCGGCGTCCGCGACGTTAGTCATTCCCCACTTTCAAAGCTTCGGCGCCCCGTTGTTCCCGACTGAGGTCGCTGGGCGACCATCCGCCGCCCAAGGCCTTGTACAGCTGGACCACCGATGTCAGATAGAGGCGGCGAGTCGTCGCGAGCGCCAATTCCGCGTCGAACAGATTCCGCTGTGCAATCAGCACATCCAAATAGTTCGCGAGGCCTCCCTTGTACCGGAGATTCGCGAGGCGAAGGGCCCTATTCAACGCATTGACCTGCTTCTCCTGCGCAGCCGCCTGCTCACGCGCCATCGTGACGCCCGCCAGCGCGTCTTCAACTTCTTTGAATGCCACGAGGATCGTCTGTTTGTATTGGGCGACCGCTTGCCTGGCTTGAGCTTCAGCGGCATCCTGTTGAAACCCGAGACTCACGGCATTCAGCAGAGGACCGGTCAGGGTCGGACCGAAGATGCCGAAATCGCCTCCGGGCGCGAAGAGTCTGGACAAGCTCGGATTGGCGATGCCGAGAAGCCCGGTGAGGGAGAGTTTTGGAAAGCGATCGGCTTTGGCGGCCCCGATCCTGGCCGTCGCTGCGGCCAGCTGCTGCTCAACCTGCACGATATCCGGCCGTCGCTGCAGCAATTCGGAAGGGAGACCGGCCGGCACAATCGGCGGCGCCACTTGGTCGGTCAGCGGTTGTCCTCTGGGGATCCGATCTGGATTTCTTCCTAACAGCACGCTCAACTCGTTTTCCTTCTGAATCATTTGGCGTTTCAGATCGGCGATGCGAGCCGCTGCGTTTTCCCGCTCGGCTTGGAACTGTTCAAGATCCAATCCGTGAATCAGGCCCTGTCGGTGCCGCGCCTGGCTGATTCGCACGGATTCCTCCCAGGCATGCAAGGTCCGCTCGGAAATTTCCAATTGCAGATCGAGCTGCCGAAGCTCGAAATAGGCCTGCGCCACTCCACCGACCAATTGCAAGACAATCGCGCGCCGATTCTCTTCCCGAGCCAGCAGGTCGCCGCGCGCCGCTTGGTTCGACCGGCGAATTCGTCCCCACACGTCGATTTCCCAGGCGAGGTTCCCCTGCAGGTAGTAGTTGAAGGGGTTGGAGAATCCTCGAAAACGAACACCGCCCGACCTTGCGAAAGGAAAGTTACCGGTGGCCGTCATCTGAGGAATAAAGTCGGTCCTCGCGATGAACAACCGAGCTTCAAACTCTTCGACCGTCGCGACCGCGCGTTCGAGATCTTTGTTCTCTTCTAACGCAATGCGGATGAGCTTTTGCAGTTCTTCATCCTGATAGAGTTCCCACCACGGCATATCGGCGAGAGACGGTAAGTCGGTCGCTTCCTTGGCCATGCGGAACGAATCTCCGGCGGGAATATCGGGGCGTGAATAATCGGGTCCCACCGAGCAGGCGAATAGGAGTCCTGAAACACCGACCAATGCGAGTATACGCATGTCACCGTCCTTCTTGAGCGGACACCGACTCGAGTCCGGTACGGTCTTCTCCGATTCCGTCTCGTTGAACGGATCCTGTAGCCGACTTTCCCAACATTCGGATCAGTACGAAGAACAAGGGGACAAACAAGACGGAAAGAATCGTCGCGGCGATCATTCCTCCGAACACACCCGTTCCGATCGAATGCCGGCTGGCCGCGCCGGCTCCACCGGCGACGACCAAGGGCACCACGCCGAGAATAAACGCCAATGAGGTCATGAGGATGGGGCGAAACCGGAGTCGAGCCGCCTCGCTCGTCGCATCCCTCAGCGGGAGGCCGTGTTGGTACCGTTGATTCGCAAACTCCACGATGAGAATGGCGTTCTTGGCCGAGAGTCCGATCAGCGTGACGAGGCCGATCTGAAAATAAATATCGTTGGCCATCCCCGACAGCCACACCGCCGACAAGGCGCCGAACACGCCGAACGGCACGGCCAGGATCACGGCAAACGGGACGGTCCAGCTCTCGTACTGGGCGGCCAGCACCAGGAACACCATGAGTAAACCGAATCCGAACGCGACAACCGACTGAGAGCCGGCCTTGTGTTCCTGATAGGAAATGCCGCTCCAATCGATATCGAACCCCTGAGGGGTCAAGACCTCTTGCGCCACCCGCTCCAACGCATCGAGCGCTTGGCCTGAACTGTAGCCCGGCGCCGCTGAACCAAGGACAAGGGCGGTATTGAATCCATTGAAGTGGGTGACGGGGTCAGGCCCGCTGGAATAGGCCGTCGAGACGACTGTGTCAAGCGGGATCATCGTTGAGTCTCGGGCATTCAATGCCCGAACGTAGATCTTGCTGATATCGGCCGGGCGCGATCGATACTGAGGCTCCGCTTCGGTCTGGACCCGATAGACACGACCGAATTTCACGAAATCGTTGATATACAGGTTTCCGAAATAGGCCTGAAGCGTGTCGAACACTTCAGAGATCGGCACTCCAAGCGCTTTGGCCCTCTCTCGATTGATCTTGGCGTGCACGCGAGGCGCGCTCACGCGAAAACTGGTGCTGATCGCCCCGATCGCCGGGTCCTGCCTTGCCTTTTCGACGAACTCCTGAGCGACCGCGCCGAACTGCTTAAAATCCCCGCCGCTCGGGTCTTGCAGTTGCACGGAAAAGCCGCCGGTGGCGCCAAGGCCGCGAATCGAGGGAGCATTAAACGCCAGGATCAGCGCGCCGGGTATCTTCGCAAACTCTCCGAACGCGCCCTTGATCAGCGCCTTGACATGGTCCTGCTTGCTCTTCCGTTCATCCCAATGTTTGAGAGGCGCGAAGAGAGTCGCGGTATTGGTTCCCCTGGTATTGAAGACGAAGTTCTGCCCCGACAACGCTTGTGTTCCATAGATCGCCGGCAGGGTCTGGTAGTACTGCTCGATTCGATCGACGACTGCGTCGGTCCGTTTTTTCGACGCTCCATCCGGCAGCTGAACGACGGTAATAAAATACCCCTGGTCTTCTTCCGGCAAGAAGGCTAAGGGAATCCCAGCAAACAATTTGACCGCGATACCGATCACGACTCCGCACAGCGCCAACGAGAGCACCATGTGTTTCAATGTGAAACCCACGCTTGTCGAGTACCGAATTTGGACCCATTCGAACAGCCGGTTAAATAGTCCGAAGAAGCCTTTGCGTGACCCATGGCTCGGCTTCAGCACGAGGGCACAAAGAGCCGGACTCAGCGTCAGCGCGACGAACCCAGAAATCGCGACGGAAACCGCGATCGTGATCGCAAACTGCTTGTACAATTGACCAATAATCCCTCCGAGAAAGCCCACCGGCACAAAGACCGCGCACAGCACCAGCACAATGGCGATCACGGGGCCGGCCACCTCCCCCATGGCCTTCTTGGCCGCATCTTTCTGTGACAGTCCATTCGCCATGTGGCGCTCCACGTTTTCCACGACCACAATGGCATCATCCACCACAATCCCGATGGCGAGCACCAAGCCGAAGAGGGTGAGGGTATTGATTGAGAACCCGAGAGCCGCCATCCCCGCAAAGGTGCCGATCAGCGAGACCGGAACCGCCAGGACGGGAATCAGTGTGGCGCGCCAGCTTTGAAGAAAGAGATACACCACCAGGACGACTAGGCCCATGGCTTCTCCCAAGGTCTTGACCACTTCCTTGATGGAGACATCGACAAAGCGTGTCGTATCGTAGGGAATGTCGTAGGTGACGCCGGGTGGAAAGATCTTGCTCAGCCTGTCCATTTCCCCGCGAATTCGCTTGACCGTGTCGAGGGCGTTGGCGCCGGGTAACAGAAAGGTCAAAAGCAGCGCGGTGGGTTTGCGGTTATAGCGGCCTTCGAGCACGTAGGATTGCGCCCCCAACTCGACCCGCGCGACATCTTTGAGACGAACCATCGACCCGTTCGGCAGAGCTCGAACGATCATGTTCTCGAATTCGTGCACGTCGGACATGCGACCGTCGGCAAAGAGCGGGAGGGTGAGCTCCGTGGAGATCGGCATCGGTTCCCGTCCGAGGGTTCCGGCGGGGAAGTCACGGTTCTGTTCGCGCACGACATTCGCGATGTCGGTCGGCGTCAGACCCAACTGCGCCATACGCACCGGATCGAGGACGAGACGCATGCTGTAGTTTTGTTGTCCGAAGACCAGTGCATCGCCGACGCCGGGCAGCCGTTTGATATTGTCGAGGATTCGCAGGATCGCGAAATTCGAGAGAAAGAGCGCATCTTGCTGAGGATCGTCGGAATTCAGCACCATGACCGTCAGCAGATCCGGCGACATTTTTTTAACGGTCACTCCTTGACGAATGACTTCCGGCGGAAGCTGCGGCTCGGCCAGCTTCTGGCGATTCTGCGCCTGGACTTGCGCGATATCGACGTTTGTGCCGATTTCGAAGGTCAGCTTGATGGTCATGTGACCGTCGTTCGTGCTCGTCGAATCGAAGTAGAGAAGATGGTCGATCCCGGGAAGCTGCAACTCGATGGGGCGCGCCACCGATTCCGCCACGACTTCCGCGCTCGCGCCGGGATAGTCGGCTTCGATCTGCACCACCGGGGGAGTGATTTCAGGAAATTGAGCGATGGGGAGGGCCAGCATCGCCACGAGGCCCACGACGACGACGACGATGGAAAGGACCGAGGCAAAAATAGGACGGTCGATAAAAAAACCGAGATTCATTTCGACTGTTCCGCGCCGCCAACGTCCGGCGATGGAGATGTATTGGATATCGTTGAGGCAACCGTGAAAGGCTTGACCTGAGCTCCGGGTACGACTCGTTGGAATCCTTCCACCATCACGCGCTCCCCGGCACGGAGTCCTTCCTCGATGACCCAACGGTCTCCTTGCCAATCCGTCGCCTTCACGTCTCGGACTTCCACTTGGTTACCCTGACTAACGACATAGACGACGGCACCCTTTGGTCCTTGCTGGACCGCGCGTTGCGGAACAAGGATGGCATTGGGCTTCGACACTCCGTGAAAACGCACGGTCACGAACTGGCCGGGCAACAACACCCGATCGGGGTTCGGGAACACCACCCGCGCTTGCCGTGAACCAGTCTGGACCTGCAACCCGATTTCGGCAAAATCCAATATGCCCTCATGCGCATAGATTGTTCCGTCCACGAAGATGATGGTGCCCGTCAACTTGTAGATCCCCGGGTGCTGAATCCGTTTCGAAAGGGTGTCCCGTCGTCGTTTGAGGAGAAAACTCTCCGGCGCGCTGACGATGACATACATGGGATCGACTTGATGAATGACGGTCAGGAGATCCGTCTGCGCGGTAACCAGCCGACCTTGGTAATAACGCGTTCGCTCGATCAAGCCGTCGACCGGGGCCACGATGAGCGTGTTGTCCAGATCGAACTTCGCCTTGACCAGATCTCCTCTTGCCACCTCCAGCGCGGCCCGCGCGGCAAGATCTTCCGCGATCGCGTCGTCCACGTCCTTCTGACTGACGGCATCTTCAACGAGCAGCGGCTTGACACGCGCCAGGTCTTGCTTGGCTTGGACGACCCGCGCCTCGGCTTGCGCGACTCGTCCTTTCGAGCTCACGAATGCCGCCCGGAAGGGCACAGGATCGATCTCGTAGAGACGATCGCCTTGCTTGACGTCGCGCCCCTCGGGGAAAAACCGTTGCTTGATGATTCCGGTGACTTGCGGACGAATCTCAACGATGCTCGACGCCTCGGCTTGCCCGATCAACTCCGGTTCATCCGGAATAGTCTGAGAGGTGACTTCGACGACTTGGACTTCGGGGATCGGACGAGGCGCGGAGGAGGCGGTTTCGCCCTTGCAGCCGAACAGGCCGACTGCTCCGACGACGAAAAGCACGCCAATGGCAAGTCTCATCGGCGTCGGGTCGGCCCGCAAGACGTTTTTCATAGCATAAAACACGCAGTGAGAATCTGCTCAGCAAGCATGAGATGTCAAGGCCTTATTAGCCCAAGACACCCAAGTGCGAAGGGCTTACGATGTGTCTGCTGTAAACTCCTAAGCGAAATCCTTTCGGCAGAGGCCTATAGGTAGAGAGAAGGAGGATCAAGACGATGTAGGGTTTGGTCGTCTCGCGGTTCTCCTCCCTGGACATTGCATGCTCTAGCTCAGCCCGACCTCCTTCAAGAGAGCCTGAGCACTTGCTTTACCGACATTGTTAGACGCAAACGGACTATCACCGGTAATGAGCTTCCTATCCTGGTGGGTTTTTCCGGTGATATCGCTATTGAGGATCTCAACACCGAGCTGCTTCAGCTTTTCGGCAACAAACCATGGCATCGGGCCAGGCATGTATCCGATATCGGGATTTTTCTTGTCGATGGAATCGGGAAAGACACAGATCTTATAGCCCTTATACATGAAGTCGTCCTTGGACTCCCCGAGCGCCGCCGATAGCAACGCCGCCGGCCCATGACAGAGGGAAATAACATGCTTGTCTTTCCTCATCGCCCATTCGAGAACGTGCTTGACGTCCTTGCTGTCAGGGATTCCGATCAAGGCACCATGCCCCCCCGGGATGAAGACGGCGATATAATTTGAGTCGTCTCCAAGTTTGCTCTCGATCACATCCGATAGCTTGAGCGGGCTTTTAAGTTTTCCCAGGTACTTCTGATACACACTCTGGACGGCTTCGTCTTCTTTCGGCAATGCCCAAAGTTCCAGCTTTACAGGGTTGCCCGACAGAGTCGCGATGTCGAATTCGAAGCCGGCCTTGTTCATATGGTACATCGGAAGCAGCATTTCAATGGGGTGGTTTCCCGTGGAGAACATCGTGCCGTTCTGCATGAGGAGATATCTCTCCTCAGAGGCAATCATCAGCACCTTCCATTTCCCCTCGCGATAGGGGTTTGGGTAGTCCGCCCCTTCCAAATCGGATTTGGACGACGTAAACTTTTCTAGGGAGTAGGCCGAGGGAAAGAAGGCATTATTCTCAGCCGGATCCGGAGTGGGATGCTTGTCAGCTTCGGTATGCTTACTGGTCATGGCTTTCCTCCTTTCGCTTGATTCGTGAATGGAAGATTTCATGGTTTCCCTTTCTATTTTTGAATTATTAAGTGCGCCAGCGTTGCCTTGCTTGGGGCACTGCAAGTTAGTTTGCCATGCTAGTGTGACATCAATTGAGACCACCACCACTCGGTAGAATCCTAATCACATGTTCAGAGAGAAAATTCCACAGTAGCAAAGCTGTCCGATTGGGGAAAGAGGAAAAGTTTGTCGGTTTTCATAGCTGGTTTTCTTGTAGGCTATGCAGCTTTGCATGGCCTGATTTGTTCTCTCCGGTTGCTCCCCTCTCGTCTATCAGTTCATGACCCTGCATCGGTTCGCCTTGTTACTTTCAAGCATAAAGCTCCGGCACTTCGTTACGGTCTGACGGTTCTCCACGGTGGGCCTAGACTTGCGCCCTGGTTCGCTACCCTCGTACAATGGCCTCCCTGCGAAGCTCCAATGCCGTTCACCATTCGCCAGCCGTTGCGAGTGGATCTTGAAAATTGTGGCGATAAGTTCCACGACTCCGGCACGAACGACCTTCTCACCGGACTACGTTGGTTTGCGGGGACTCAAGCGGTATGGCAAAAAGAAATATTGTCTTGTCACACGCATAGAAGGATGAAAGGAGCGAAACGATGAGAAGCGCATTGATCATATTGATCGGATTGTTCATGACGGCCAGTACCGTGTCCGCTGAATCAGGACAGGTCACCCCACTCATGAATAAGGACTTAAAGGAGATTGCCGGTAAAGAAGTTGTCTTGATTATGGTCGACTACCCGCCGGGTGCTTCGGATCTGGCCCATCGTCATCATGCGCATGTCTTCGTGTATGTCCTGGAAGGGTCCATAGTGATGCAGGTGAAGGACGGAAAGCAGGTGACACTTGGGCCGGGACAAACCTTCTATGAGTCACCGGACGATATTCATGCGATGGGTCACAACGCCAGCGAGACAAAGCCGGCTAAATTTCTCGTGTTCTTTGTGAAGGATAAGAAAACGCCACTGCTTTCACCCGCGCAATGAGAGGGACACTCAATGTGCAAGGCGAGTAGAACTTCGACATGAACCGATATCTTTCTCGCCGACATGAGGGAAGATAATGCACAGGAAACTCGGCAATCCGATTATCCCTGTTATCCCTGAACGGTTCCTCACATGACTTCAGGAAAGACAGATGACCTGAAGTCCCCCACAGATCTCCGAAAAATGATGGTGGAAGGCGGAGGTGCTCATATTGATTTGCGAGTTCGACGCCATCAAGATGGCCCAGATCCACTAAATTAACCATCACATGAGGTGACATCATGGGCAGAATCTCCAAAGAGACCATGGAAAAGGCCTTACAACAACTCAAGACTATTTCTGAAAAGGATTATGCAAAAATCAAAGGCATGGTCAATGTCGTTCGGCCGTTTAGAAGCGTGCTCCATAAGAATCCGGACGACTATGGGATGACGGGATGGAGCGATATTTATTTTCCTGCCGACGACGGTGTGCCATTGGAAGGATGGTATATCCCGGCCAAAGGGGGCGAGAGCGACAAGTTGGTGATCTTTAACCATGCCCTTCCAATGTGCCGGGCAGGGTTTCAGGGACACTTCGGGGAACCATGGAGCACGTATGATGCGGTTGAAATTGATTTCGTGATCCAGATGAAGCATCTCACCGATGCCGGCTACAACGTCCTTGCGTACGATATCCGAAATCACGGCAGAAGCGGCGCGTCGAACAACGGAGTGAGCGGCATCGGACAGATCGAATGGCGCGACTGCGTCGGCGTCAAAAAATATGTCGATAACCACCCAAGGCTGAGCAAGATGAAGGTCGGCTTATATAGCCAGTGCATGGAGGGGAACTCGCAGTACGAAGCGATCAATCGACGCCCTGATCTGTTCGAGAACGTGTCGTGCCTGTGCAGCCCAATGGTGGTGTCCATGAGAGCCATCTACCGGGCATTTTCTGAGCTCCAAGGTGTGAGCCAATATTTAGACCTGTTGGATTTCGAACTTTTGAAAGCCGGTGCGTTCTTAATGGACGAAATGACGCCGCACCGATCTGCTCATGGCGTAAAAATGCCGGTCTTGATGATTCAAGTGAAAGACGATGCGTGGACGAAGAATCCGGAAGACGGGCAAAAGACATTTGATCTTTTAGGAAGCAAGGACAAAGAGTTGTTTTGGATCGAGGGAACCACCAGAAGATTTAAAGATGGCTACAACTATTTCGGACGCCATCCGGAGAAGGTCATCGCGTTCTTTGATAAACACATGAAGTAGGAGGCCGCCGCTTTGCGAAAAAGTGCCTAGCTGTGGTTTCCACAGTTCAATAAGAGTGGAGTGAAAAGTCGTTTAGGAGACTCGGGGATCCAATTATCCCTGAATGGCGCCTCACATGCCTTCAGGAAAGGCAGACGCCTTGAAGTTCGCCACAGATCTCAAAATTGAGCTGCATGATTCGGGCTTGTGAGGGAACTTCCTACAAATAGGAGGATTACCATGATGACGAAACCCAACATCCTACTCGTGCATGGGTTCTGGGGCGGCGCAGCGCATTGGAGCAAGGTCATCGTCGAACTGTCGCGCAAAGGATATGACAAACTGCGCGCGGTCGAGTTGCCGTTGACATCGCTGGCCGACGACGCCGAACGCACACGTAAGATAGTGGTGTAGCAGCAGGGCCCCGTGCTGTTGGTTGGACATTCATACGGCGGCGCGGTGATCACCGAAATGGGCGGTCTTCCGAACGTGATTGGCCT
Organism: Nitrospira sp.; assembly: GCA_025934915.1. Lineage (GTDB taxonomy): Bacteria > Nitrospirota > Nitrospiria > Nitrospirales > Nitrospiraceae > Nitrospira_D. The sequence continues at coordinate 289 of JAICWG010000112.1, read as the reverse complement.
AGTCTACATTGCCGCCTTCGCGCCCAATGCCGGGGAGAGTCCCGGTGGGATCAGCCAAACCAAGCCGCCAGCGGCAATCGGCAATATTGCGCCAGACAGCGATGGCTACCTCTGGATTCTGCCCGACAAGTTCCACGAGAGTTTCTGCCAAGATCTTGTATCTTCATTGAGGGGTTTTGCATCATGGCACTACGGGAACGGGGCAGATCGCAAAGATCTGGGTCTGGAAGCAAGAAGACCGTGGGTCAGCTCGGGTCGTCCCGTTCCTCCGGTCACCAACCCGAACAGT
>JAICWG010000004.1 GCA_025934915.1 Nitrospira sp. | reverse complement strand
TTGCGCTGAAGTCTAGAAGTCTAATGGAATACGGTGGACTCCATAGGGATTTTTTATCATCAAAAGGAAGTTTGAAAAAAGCTTTCTGACATCAGAGAACCGCTTAATTCGCCTCATTAGACCCAGAAACTCGGTAATGATCATAATGTTTGCAGGGACCCTTTTCCATAAGGTACGACTTAAGACGTAACGTGGCTGCGGAGGAATCTGCGTTCGATACTTAACGAGCTCGTATCTCTCTCTACTGAGGGTTGAGAATTATTTCTCTGGCTCAAGGATGATCCCATACTTGTCAGGGTCATGTTTCCAAGCACCGGATGATAACAGGCCGAATAGTGGGAGAAGAAAAACACAACCACCAACGACATCGAGGATCCCTATCAAGCTCAGCGTGCGGGATGTCGTGCGATATTGCGTTTGATACCCTGCCTTTTGCACTTCTATTAAAAGATTATCGCCTCGATGAGCCTCAAATTGAACCGGAGTTTGACCAACCGATTGCCCTCCAACAAGTACCTTCGCTCCTTCAGGTGTCGAACTGACCTGTATGGTCTGCTTCGACGGAGCGAATAAGGAACACCCGCTGAACGTAACGAGCGCCAATGAGGCAACGACTTGACGACAGACTGCCCACAACCACCCCTCTCTCCCCATTAGAAACCTCCTTATCGACAGATCAACCAACCCAGCCTTTTGACTAAAGGAAAAATCTCAGCTTCCTTTAAGGAATCGACTTGGTTACTGCACCAGTCTACTGAGTGCGTGAGCTTCGGCAAACACATTTCTTGTTCTCGCGCAGACAGCTTGGTTTCCACCAGACTATTACCCCCATAGGGTATCGCACTTGGTAATATACAGAGGTTTCACCATGCAGGTACATGGTGCGAACGAATCGTTTTGAGTGGACATTACCAATGGTGACGGTATTCTTAACGCACCACGGTTAGGGAAGTTCTGTATTAGTCCAGAGGTCCCCCACTAGCGTGAACGAACCAGTCCGAGAGTTGAGGACGATGCGGCGCAAGTACGAGATTGCAGAGTACTTGAGAAGCTAGACGATGACCGGTTGACCCTGGTATAGGAGGTCTCATGATGCTATTCCGAACCACGCACTTTGAGCTGGAGATTGCCAAGTTCCTCTATGTTCGGGCACCGTGGCTTGGGGTGATCTACGTCGGCCCTGATTCTGGGCGTGGGTGCATTGTGCGTTATAGTCCGCAGCAGCTTGAATTTGATCATCTGGAATACATCGAGATGACCAGGCGGAATTTACGAACGCGGTAGCTCTTCGAGAGCAGTCAGGAAACGCGGCAGATTCAAAATCTCGAGCGGCCCGCCTCCACATCTGCGACCTGTACAATATCCTCTGTCGATTCAAGATGGATCGGGAGGGGATTTTCTTTAATTTCACTCTCCACAGGTGGGAACGAAGTTGGCCCGTTGCGGTGTTTGTAGCTGCAACACCAAGGGGGCACGCAGTTACCTCCCCGGATCTGTAGATCAAAGAAACCACGTTTTATGGGGTTGTTCTGGAGAGAATTGCCGCTGTTTATGGGTATCTACGTTATTTTATGGGGTGGATGACGGGTTTCGAACCCGCGACCTCCGGATCCACAATCCGGCGCTCTAACCAGCTGAGCTACACCCACCACGAGGGGTTTGAGGAAGGATGATATTAACAAAGCGTGGATTGCCGTCGCAACCGATACTCCTTACTGCCGTGCATCAAACGCAGCCTGCATCTCGGCAAGAATGGCGGCCACGGTCGCCGGTGGATCTGCCGCATCACGAATGGGTCGGCCGATCACAAGATAATCGGCACCTGAGGCGATCGTCTGAGTGGGAGTCGTCGCTCTGGCATGATCGTCGACTCCCTTGCCCGCCGGACGCACACCCGGCGTCACGATTGTGAAGCGCGGACCGATTTTCTGCCGAATGGCTGCGGCTTCTTCACCGGATGCCACCACACCGTCACAGCCGACCTCTGAGGCGAGTACCGCCCTGGCGGTGACGAGGTCTTGCACTGTCCGCTGTATTCCCATTTCCCGAAGATCGTTGCTGTCGAAGTTCGTCAGCACGGTCACAGCCAACAGCTTCAGCGATGATCCCTCTCGTCCCTGCACGGCCGCTGTAAGCGCCTTGCGGTTCGCATGGATGGTTAAGAAATCAACCCCCATCGTCGCGACTCGTCCCGTCGCACGACGGACCGTCTCTTCGATATCGAGAAACTTCAGGTCAAGAAATACACGCATGCCCCGCTCCACAATCCGCTGGATCATCGCCGGGCCTGCCGCGGCATAGAGCTCAAGGCCTACCTTCACGAAGGAAATGTGTCCCTGGAGTCGATCCAAGAGTCGATCGGCTTCTTCCGCTGAAGGCACATCCAACGCAAAGATGAGTCGGTCGCGTGCCGCAATCTTCATCATACTCCTTGCTCCTTCTCAGGCCGATCCTTGACGATCGGCGACGCCCTATGATACTAATCGACCTCTTTTCTTCACAGGAGTGATCGATGCCTCAGACTCACAAATCGACGATTCGACGAGCTCGTCAAGCCGAGCGACGACATGAACGGAATCGCGCCACCGCGAATAACCTGAAGACGCTCGTCAAGAAGGTTCAGTCCGCTGTGGCGGGGAAAAAGATGGACGAGGCCAAGGCCAGCTTGCTGGAAGCGACCTCGGCGATTGGGAAAGCTGTTTCGAAAGGCGTCCTTCATCGCAACACCGCGTCTCGTCGAATTTCACGTTTGGCTCTTCGCGTCAATGCCCTGTCCGGTTCCGGCTCTTAATTGTTCGCACGTTCGATACGACCCGCGCAGGAACTCGCTTCGGTGAGGCCGGAGTACGAGGAGCCGGTTCTGCTCGTCGGCCGACACGGTCCTCACAGAGCTTCAACAACAGACGTTCCAGCACGATTCTCGGGCGACTTCCGCTTCCACCCTTGAGCCTCCCATCAGCGTCCAGAAACAGACGCAGCGCAGCTTGAAGGTGCGGCTCAGAAAACCGATCGAGAAATGCGCGAACCTTCCAGGGATCCATGCGCAAGCTTCTGGCCACCTCCCCTTCACGACCGCCGTTGGCCAGCGACTCTTTCAGTTTCCAGAGACGGCGATACTGCCATGCGAGAGAACCGAGGATGCGAAGCGGGGCCTCTCCTGCCTCCAGGTTGCGCGCCAGAATGGAAAGGGCTCGTCCCCGACGACCCTCTGCGATGGCGAGGGTCAAATCAAAGACCGAGGCACCGGGATCCATGCCGCGCAACAGGTGGACATCGGCGGCGGTGACGGAACGATCAGACGGTACATACGAAGCCAGCTTCTCCAACTCATGCCGCACGCCATAGAGTGATGCGCCGCACGACTCCTGCAGCACCTGGGCTGCCGCATCCTCCAAGCGAAGCTCGACCCGTTCTGCTTCACGGGCGATCCAAGCAGGCAGCTGCGCGTCTTGAAGAGGTGAACAATCGACCGTGATCGCCGCTCGCGTCAGGGCCTGGGAAAATTTTAATCGACCGTCCAGCTTCGGGCTGACGAACACCAGCGTCGTGGATTCGACAGGATTTTTTACACAGTCGAGCAGGAGATCGCTTTCCCGCGCATTCAGTTTCTCTGCCGCCTTCACTACGACCAAGCGGCGCTCCGCGAAGACCGGCACAGCCGCCACACTGTTCCGAATATCGGCTCCGCCGGCTTCATCTCCATAGAACAGTTCGTAATTGAATTCGTCCCCTTCACTGCCGATGGCCGCGCGCTTGATGGCGGCGAGCGCAAAATCCCGCAACAGGTCTTCTTCCCCTACGACGAGATACAGAGACCCGGGTCTCTGTTGTTTCAACGCCGACTCCAGCTGCGCATGATTCATGGCTGATGCCATTGGTCCAAGCCTTCGATGCTAGTGAGACACAGGAGCCGGGACAGCCACTTGCTTTGTGAGTGCGCCTGTCTCGAGCTGTAACAGAAAACGTGCCGCCAGGTCGGCCGCCACAAAGCGGCCCGCCTGTTCGATCGCACGGTTCTGCAGCACGCGATTAAACTGGAGATCGGTCGTAATGAAGAACTCCGATGCCCCTTTTACGACTTGGCTCCAGACCACTTTTCTTAACCGGGCGTCTTCCACTCGAACCAAGACGACCACCTCGGTTCTGCTTTCCAACGTCTGGGCCCGTGTAAAACTGAGGGTCGGCATGATCACCGAAAGGATTTGCCCGGTCAGCACAAGATCCGCCACTTCGGACTCGGGCACGACCTGTGCTCCGCTTCCGGCAGAAAATTCGTCGCGGAGATAATTGGTGTATCGCGTTTCCAGATTCGGCTCAAAACTGCCGTTGACCAATGTCCGGATGATGAGGCGAGGTGGCGGTTCTTGGGAAGTCGAGACAGGGGCACCTCCGATGGTCGGTCCGGCTCCGTCCACTCGGAACTGATAGCCACAGGCGGCGAGCGTCGAGACGATGAGTGCTGAGACGAGCGTGCTGAGAATGGGAAAGAATGGCCCTCTTCTCTCGTGATTCCTGTTCGCTGTGAACTCAGCACCCAGCACTCAGCACCTCTAGCAGGCTGCGGAAAAAATCAGTTGCCAAAATATGGTCGAAAGTTTCCACTCGGTGCTAACGCCAGAATATCTTCAGGATGCTCAAAAAGACTGCTGATCTCACCCGCCCAACCCCGTCGCGCCGAGACGCGCCTCTCCACAGGCAAGGCCGCAGCACGCGAAGGGGCGAGGCGTACGCTTCGGTACGTTGAGCCTCTGAGCGAGGCGAGAACGCCGCTGGCAGACTTTTTCAGCATCCTGCTAGATGACGAAGTTGAGCAACTTCTTTTCGACGTAGATCACCTTCTTCGGCTCTTTCTCTTGGAGCCACTCCGCCGCCTCTGCGCGAGCCAACCGCTCAATCGCGTCGCGTGACGTATCAACGGCGACATCGAGTTTGGCCCTGAGCCTCCCGTTGACCTGAATGGGAATGGTCAGGCGCTCGCTCACCGTCATCGCCGGATCAAAGATCGGCCAAGACTGTTGCGACACACTGGGTTGGTGCCCAAGTACGCCCCAGAGCTCCTCGGCTAGATGCGGGGCGAACGGCGAAAGCAGCAAGACGAACGGCTCGATCACCGATCGAGACCGTTGCGGCGCCTTCGTCATCTCGTTGGTGAAGATCATCATCTGCGAGATGGCCGTATTGAATCGGAGGGCTTCGATGTCCTCCGTGACCTTTTTGATCGTGTGGTGCAACAGGCGTTGATGGTCGAGGCTCGGTGCGGTCGACACGATGGCAGTCGACAGTCGGCCTTGCTCATCGACCATCAGCCGCCAGACTCGTTCCAAAAAACGGGTCACGCCTTCCGCGCCCCTGGTGCTCCAAGGCTTCATCGCCTCGAGGGGGCCCATAAACATTTCATAGAGTCGTACCGCATCCGCGCCGAACTGATCGATCATCTCATCCGGATTGACCACGTTGCCGCGTGATTTCGACATTTTCTGATTGTCTTCTCCCAAGACGATGCCCTGATGCACCAACTTCAGGAATGGTTCGGGAGCGCTCGTCACACCGATATCGAACAGGACTTTATGCCAAAACCGAGCATACAAAAGATGCAGAACGGCATGCTCGCTGCCTCCGATATACAGATCCACGGGCATCCAATAGCGCTCTTTTATCGGATCGACGAGCTGTGTTGAATTCTTGGGATCGATGAATCTCAGGTAATACCAGCAAGAGCCGGCCCACTGAGGCATGGTATTGGTTTCACGCCGTGCCGGTTGCCTGGTAGCAGGATCGATTGTCGTCAGCCAAGCATCCAAGTTGGCCAATGGGCTCTCACCGGTACCGGATGGCTTGAAGTTGTCGGTCTCCGGCAAGACGAGAGGCAACTGTTCCTCCGGAAGAGGACGCGCCTCTCCGCCAACCCACAGGACCGGGAACGGTTCGCCCCAATAGCGCTGTCTGGCGAAGAGCCAATCGCGCAGTTTGTAATTGACGGCCCTGGTTCCCTTGCCTTGCTTCGCCAACCATTCGGTAATTTTTGGAATTGCTTCAGACGGAGTGAGACCATCGATCGAAAAGCTGCCGTCGCTGGTCGTCGAATTCACGACTCTGTCGCAATCCGTGTCGGTGAAGGCCGTTTGCTGCACATTTCCGCCTGAAATCACTTCGCGAATGGGCAGATCATAGCGACGCGCGAACGCCCAGTCTCGTTCGTCGTGCGCCGGCACAGCCATGATCGCGCCGGTCCCGTAACTCATGAGCACATAATCGGCAATCCAAATCGGCAAGCGTTCATCGTTCACCGGGTTGACGGCGTAGCCGCCGGTAAAGACTCCGGTCTTCTCTTTATCGAGCTCTTGTCGTTGCAGATCGCTTTTCTTCGCCGCCGTTTCACGATAGGTCTGGACGACAGCTTTTTGCTCCTCGCTCGCGACTACGTCGACAAGCGGGTGTTCAGGTGCCAAGACCATATAGGTCGCGCCGAACAGCGTGTCCGGTCTGGTCGTGAACACTCGAATCACGCCTTTCCGATCGGCTAGTACAAAATCAACCTCCGCGCCGATCGATCGCCCGATCCAATTTTTTTGCATCTCCAGCGTACTGGGAGGCCAGTCGACGAGTTTCAAGTCCTCCAGCAATCGATCGGCATAGGCGGTGATCTTGAGCACCCATTGGCGCATTGGTTTGCGAATCACGTCGAAGCCGCCGACTTCGCTCTTGCCGTCGATGATTTCTTCATTCGCCAGAACCGTACCGAGCGCCGGACACCAGTTCACAGGAACTTCCGCAACGTAGGCCAATCGTCGTTCGAAGAGCTTCAGGAAAATCCATTGGGTCCAGCGATAGTACTGCGGATCCGTGGTACTGAGCTCTCGCTCCCAATCATACGAGAGTCCGACTCGCTTCATTTGACGCTTAAAGGTGGCGATGTTTTCGGCAGTTGTGATGGCGGGATGAATGCCGGTTTTCACGGCATACTGTTCGGCCGGCAGGCCGAACGCATCCCAGCCCATCGGATGCAGCACGTTGAACCCACGCATCCGTTTGTACCGTGAGACAATATCGGTGGCGGTGTACCCCTCAAGATGGCCGACATGGAGCCCCGAACCGGATGGATAGGGGAACATGTCCAGACAATAGAACTTGGGCTTCGATAGGTCTTCTGAGGCTTTGAATGGGCGCTGCTGTTCCCAGTAGGCCTGCCACTTCGATTCGATGGCGTGATGGTCGTATCCTTTACTCATGGTCCTGACGTGTCAAAAAGAGGGAGGACTCTAACATAGCCTCGGAGGGCTCACAAGTTCAGAAGCCGAACGACTGGCGGCCTTTGTTATACTACCCGCGCAATGGGATTTTACTGCGATCATATCTTCCCCCGCCTCATGGAGTGGGTCATGGCCGGTGATGAATTTCTTCGCTTGCGCAGTGAGCTCCTCGCTTCGGCCCGTGGTGAAGTCCTGGAACTCGGGATCGGAACCGGGCTGAATCTGCCGCACTATCCGGAGACCGTCACAGAGCTCCATGCAGTCGACCCAGCCCAGCTCTTCCCGAAAACAATCGCGGCACGCAACGCCCGCCTCTTGTTTCCTGTTCGCATCCAAAGGGGCACCGCCGAGACCCTCACCTATGCCGATCGACGTTTCGATTATGTCGTCAGTACCTGGACACTCTGCACGATTCCCGATCCGGCGCTCGCGCTGCAAGAAGTCGGGCGTGTTCTCAAACCTGAAGGAAGATTTCTATTTTTGGAACATGGCCGAAGCGATGTTCGAAAGATCGCTGCGTGGCAGGACCGGCTCAATCCAATTCAGAATGTGATCGGTTGCGGATGTAACCTCAACCGGCAGATCGATCGGCTGATCATCAAATCCGGCCTAACGATCACTCATCTCGATCGGTTCAGCATGCAAGGTGTGCCCAGATTGGCCGGTGAGATGTACCGAGGCACGGCAACCAGACACAATTAGGCTGGTGACCGGCCATTGAGAAGCGGTGCGAATCCGGCAATGGAGAAAAACTGGGAGAGCGGAGACGACGGCAATTGCGAACTCGACTTGGCGCTGTGAACCAGATAGGCCACCCCGAACGCTTTCGCGGCCGTCAGACATCCTTCATCGTCATCCATGAACAACGATCGCGATGGATCGAAACCTAATAAGCGCTGACAGTTCGGCCAATACTCCGGTCGCATCTTGAGAGAGCCGACTTCAAAGGCATCTACAATCCGGTTGACGTAGCGATCCAGGCCCGTCTTGGCCACTTTGACCGACACTCCCGTAGAATGGGCGTTCGTCACGATAGTCACTCGCTTCTCGAGCTGCCGAAGATGGCGCAAGAATTCCTCGGCACCAGGGAGAAAGCCGATCATGTGATCGAGTTCTTTGTGCATCGCCACCACATCGATGCCAACCCGCTCCGTCCAGTAGTCCAGATCCGTCCAAGCCAATTCGCCTTCGACCGATCGATACATCGCCATCAGGCGTTCGCGAGCTTCCTCAAACGGAAGAGCGTGCAGCACCGCATACCGACGCGGCAGTTCCTCCTCGAAAAAGAAGTTATCGAAATGGCGGTCGAGCAACGTCCCGTCCATATCGAGCAGCACGTCATCGATTTGAGACCAGTTGAGGAAGTGCTGGGTGCTGAGTGCTGAGCGTTGAGTCATGCCGGAAGTATACCGGAAGGCCAAAAGAGAAACGAGGCGGGTTGTCTTCCACAAAAACCCTATGATACGGTCCTGCATCCTTCATCTAGGATCTTGATCGCTTCACATGTCCTCACACTCAGCACTCAGCACTCAGTCCTCAGCACTGCCTCCTCTCGTCGCCATCATCGGCCGTCCGAACGTGGGAAAGTCGACGTTGTTTAACAAAATCTTAGGCGCGAAGATCGCCATTGTGGACGACGTCCCCGGTGTGACCCGTGACCGCAACTATGCCGATGCCACTTACCGCAATCGAACGTTTCGGTTGGTCGACACGGGGGGACTGGATCTGTCTACCTCCGACAGCATGTTGTCTTTGATTCGACGACAGTCGGAACTGGCGATTGCTGAGGCGGATATCCTCATCGTGCTCTTGGACGGTCGCTCAGGATTGACCCCACCGGATCATGAAGTTGTGCGGCTGCTGCGCGGAGTGACGAAACCCCTGTTCTATGCGATCAACAAGATCGACACGCCGAAGTCCGAACCCTTACTGGCCGACTTCTACCGCTTGGGCACCGATCAGCTCTACCCTGTGTCCGCCGAGCATGGCCTCGGTGTCTCTGATCTGTTGGACGTCATTTATCCGCTCCTTCCGTCTGTTGACGAGTCCGACGAGCTGCAACAACTCCCTCGCGTTGCCGTGGTGGGACGTCCGAACGTCGGCAAATCCACCCTCGTGAACACGCTGCTTGGAGAGGAACGGGTCGTGGTCAGCGATCTTCCGGGAACGACACGTGATCCGATCGACTCACTGGTCACGCACCACGATCAACGCTATGTCTTCACCGACACGGCGGGCATCAGACGGCGCGGCAAGGTCGACCGTGGGGTCGAAGGCTATAGCGTGCTCCGATCGCTTCGTGCCATCGGTCGGTCCGACATTGCTGTCCTCATACTCGATGGTTTGGAAGGAGTCACGGAACAAGACACCAAGATTGCGGGGGCCATTCTGAAGCAAGGGCGTGCCTGCATTCTATTGATCAACAAATGGGACTTGCGAGCCGGAGATGCTGAGGCGCGACAAGAATATGAACTCGAACTCCATCGACGATTTCCCTTTCTCACCTGGGCTCCGGTCCTATATGGATCGGCCCTGAAACCGGAATCCATCCGCCGACTCTTCCCGCTCCTCAAGGACGTGCATACCATGTTCACCAAACGGATCCCTACCGGAATGTTGAATGCTTGGCTGCAGAAGATTTTAGTCAGCCATCCGTTGCCGGCTCGTAAGCACAAGCCGTCGGCTGTCACGAAGTCCGCCTTTATCACGCAGGTGACCACCAAACCGCCGGTCTTTGCATTGTTCGTCGGCCATCCGGAAGACCTCACACCTTCATATCTCCGCTACTTGGAGAATCAACTGCGCGAGACATACCAATTTACAGGCACCCCGCTCCGCCTCATGGTGAGAAAGAAGTAAGCGCACTCCCTTTTTCGAAGGTCACTGGCCGCCTTTTAGAATCGGAATTCGGTTCTTCTCGACACCGTTCATTCGACTCATTCGACCTGTGAATGCACAAGGCGAGACGTGATCCTTGATTATGATTCTCGACCCAGATGTGCTACTCAATGCAAACTGTGTGATTCGCTGCTATTTCTGGCAGAAGCTGATGGCCGTTACTGCGGAAGTGCAGGAGATGGACGATACGGAGCGGCGGCAGACGCCATCCAAGTAATTGTTGCGGGCCCTGTCCCACCTCCGGCAGGGCCACTCCGAAATCGTCCTGAACGCCCTGAGGACTCAAGGCCGCCCGAAAGCTTTGACGTGAGTTCCGCGCCGATCAGCGCATCGACTGCAGACAAACCTCGGTAACTGCCGCCGCGAAATACTGAACAGCGTCGTCTCGCGGCCCGTGGTCGCACCAGTCATCATATGCATTCGTTAAACGGTCGGCGTCGACAATTCCCATTTCGTGCAAGGCCGAATCACGAAAGAGCCGTTTCACCAGCGACTGCGCCGGACCACGCAGAGTGGCAGCCAGCGCCCACGAGAAATCGTCGCGCTCAATTGGGTGGGTGATGCGGGTAGAGCAGCCGCGGCGCTCCAGCAGTTCGCGTTCAGCCCGCCGTCTGCGTCGCCATTCGACTGGCAAACGCGCACAGAAATGTACCAGTTCAGGCGTGCAGAGCGGGTGAACCGGCCAGATACCCCGACGCATGTATCGCGCGGCGCTGAACGCGGCGCACTCCACCGCCGATTCAGATGAAGCGGCTCGCGGCGGCCACTCGACAGGCTCTGAGAGCGCGTCGCGGGCGCTTGGCGTTAGGAACGCCGGGACAGACGGTTCTTCCAGCCCGCTCTGAATGGCCGCGCCGTTTGCGCTCAGCATGCGGATCTCGGATGGCCACAGACCGAACAGCTCATCGCCCCCGAATCCGGTGAACATGATCTCCGTTCCCGCCGAGGCTGCGTGCGCCAGCAATTCGTCGAAAACCTCGTAATATCCGTCCTCCCACGGTAGCACCGGCATGTGCCCTTCGAGGCGGCAACTGCCTGGCGCCAAGGGCAGAAAGCAGGCGATCGGGACCTGCGTATCAATCAGGCCGAAGCGCTCCGCCAACTCTGCCCTTCGTACGGCTTGATCCTCCGCGCTCGCGCCCATTAGACCAACCCCGTAGCTCCGAAGGCGAGTGTTCGACAACGCCGAGGCCGTGGAGGCAACCATCGCCGAATCGAACCCTCCACTCAATTCCGTGCCGATGTGCTCTTCGGGAAGGGTGATCCAACGGCGCAGCGACGCCGATAGGATCGTCTCCATTGTCGCAACCGGATCCTCGCCATTGCGGAGGGCGCCGGCTCGCGGTCGAAACCAAGGCTCCGGGTATGCGATGGCGAGCACGTCGCCATCCCATTCCGCGCGTGCGCGTTCAGTGAGCAGGTGGAGTCCCCGGAAGATGGTACTCCGTGTATAGGGATTGGCGTATTCAGCGAGATATCGCGCTGCGCGCGCCGGGTCTAGACTCGAGGCTGGCAACTGCGGCAGAAGCCGCCCTGCATCCCAATCGCCCCAGAGCGTGCCAGGGCCTGTGACGAAGAAAACGGGCGCGGTGCCCCAGTGACTGCATTCGATGTGCGCGAGAATGCTTTGGCTGGCACGAGCCGGTTCATAATCGATGATAAGCGACGTCCACTGCAGTGGCCATTTTCGGAGATCCTGCGTCAATCGCTCGAAGTGCTGGTCGTTGATTGTGGTTAGTTGCCCATTGGGAATGGATGCGGCGGCGCCAGCCAATCTCTCGCGCACGAAGAGGAGGAAGCGGCGGTCGCTCGAGACTGCCACTTCCTCCAGAGCACGATGGCGGAACGGCCTGATCCAGCTCTTGCCGTGCTCAAAGCCGCTTGCCATCTGCCGCCAGCCATTGCTGGCTCCCTCGGCATCGCATAGGTGAAACGAAAGCACTGGCCGCGTTCACTCCAGTCCTTTGTTACGCCGGTTCTGGGCATCCTGTCCGGCCGTGCCTTTCTTTGGCTCCTGACTCTTATTTTGGGCATCGTTCCCGCCGGAGTACTTCTTCATTGGTTCCTCAGTATCGTCGACCAAGAGCTCCTTAATATTGGCCTTAGCTGCAGAAAGCTGGCCTACCGTCGGCAGTCCCTTATAATGGGACCATGACCCTGTACTGTCATAAACAACGGTACAATTCTTATTAAAATCAAAGGCCGTAGCCGTATTTAGTTCCGCAGATCCAACTGACACGGCGTCGATACCTGCCAGCGAAGATGCAGAATAGTTCCCCACGGTAATATAAAATGTTAACGTGGGGGTAATTGTGTAAGTCTTATTCGGATCTGGCTCCCAGGTAACACCCATAAACCCATTCCCCGTCTTAACTCCAAATGACATACTCTCATACCACTCATTAGCCTGATTGCTTTGTTGATCGAATCCATTTGTTACCATTTCTATAGTCCCAGCTGGGCTTTGGCCACTCGACTGCATGGGAACGGTCGGACCCTGGTTCGGTGGAGTGGTGGCATAAGATACGTCCCATAGCAGTTGAAGGTCAGTGTTTCTGGTTGCATTTGATGTAATGACAGTATTAAGGCCCACAGCATTATTCGAAGCACCGGCGCCAATTACGTACTGGACTGGGATAGTAAAACTGTTAAGGTCGGGGGATAAACCTGGGATCTGCAAATTAGTGCTGGAATTGGCAAACACCGTCGGGTTATTGGTGATTGTGGGCTCAGATAGAAACGCCCAAAAGAGTTGTGATTTAACACTCTGATTAACAATATAAATTGTGTAATTAGTAGGCATTATCTCCTCCCTTGTGATTGTCTAGCTGTCCCTGTTTGCTTGCCACAGCCCATGTTGTCTCATTGTTATAGTGGTGGTGATCGCATCTTCGCCTCCTTTCTTTGTAATCGTTTCGTTCGTGATCGCTCCATCATTCGGGCAACTGGCACGAGGCTCTTCTCCTTTTTACTTATGTGCTCGAACCGAGCAGTCCCATTAGTTGCTTGACTCCGCATGTAATTTATAAAGGCTATGATGGCGTGCTGAGTTTCATTGCGCCGCCATACTAGTGAAGTTACGTAATTTATCGTCGGCTTGGTAGGGCGAAACACGACGCCCTCATGATGCACTTGCGTTACTTCCTCTGGCAAAATCGCGGCTCCGAGACCCGCCTCAACGCTCATGAGCGTTTGCAGAGACTCGTTGGACTCCGCAGCTCCAGCGAGAGCAGCCGGATAGAGGTTGGCGGGATGAGCGTTACGTTCGGCGAACGACTTGTTGGGCAGCTCGATAGCACGCAGTTGTCGGAGGTCCTCAGGCGTGATCGTTTGCTTTCCGGCAAATGGACTGCTTATAGGCAGTGCCAGGACCTTCCGGTGATGAAATATCGCTGCGGTAGCCAGATCTTCGGACTCACAATCGCACGCGCTCTGCAGAACGAAGCCAACGTCGACGAACCTGTCCTCCACCGCGGCTAGCTGTTCCGAAGTAGGCAGCTCGATGATGCTAGCCGCAACGCCGGGGTGCGAGTGGAGATACCTGTCGAGCGCGCTTAGTACGATATGATGGTGCAGTAGTGTTGTGTACCCTATCCGGAGGCTTTGCTTTCTGCGGTCCCGAATGCGACGTGCGGTCTCCACGCTTCGGGTGCAGAGCAGAAGGATTCGCTCGGCATCGAGAAGGAATCGATTGCCTGGCTCGGAGAGTGCAAAACGATTACCAGAACGAATGATGAGTTCTACATCTAGTTCGGCTTCAAGATGCTTGATCTTTCTGCTTAATGCTGGCTGCGCGATGTGTAGTACGTGCGCCGCGCGGGAAAAACTCAGCTCTCGCGCGACAATAACGAACGCTTGCAACTGGTGTAATTCCATGGCTGAACGATTAAGGTAAGACTGCAACGAGCTATTAAGCGTAGTACACGGAATATATGAAGGAATGCGAATACTTTTTTGGTATGACCCTATGCCAGGAGTGTGATGAAACGCACGTGTTGGCAACGCTCTAAAAGTGACCTGTTTGGAGTGAACCCAACAAACTGGAAAGTCGAGGAGGGATGAACCGGACCGTGCGGACAAGAAAAAAGAGATAGACTGAAGCTGAATTCCGTTTTCGCCGCCGCCGCGCGCATGCCTGTCGTTGACCTCGGGCCCCGCCTCATCGATACCAGTGTCTGGATTCGGTCAGACCCAAAGGTCATGAAGCCCTCAGGGATCGACTCAAAGAATTACTGGTGGCTGGCTTCGTCTTGATCTGCTGGCCGATTCGAGCCGAACTGCTTATCGGGGTGAAAACGTCGGAACGATGGGCCAGCCTTGATGAGCAGCTGGCAGCCTTGGAGCAAGTCTCGATTATGGAGGTGACATGGTCCCGTGCTGCCCGCCTGGGCCACGAGCTGGCCAGGAAGGGACAACGCGTTCCGTTGCCCGATCTGCGCGCATCGCGACCACGGCGATTCAGCATGGCCTCCCATTGTGGACCGTGGATGGTGATTTCAAACGAATCGCAGCCGTCGCGCCGTTGCATCTCGATTTGTTTGGAGCCGATTAGCTTCCGCGCAGCGTTGAAAATGGACGACCACGATCTGGCCTCTATCGGACAACCTCGCTTTAGGGTTGACTCCACCCTGAGCTCATGTTATTCGCATAGGCGATTGACAGCTCGGGATTGCTCGCGGCACCATGACTTCGAAGCTCGAAAGGTTTCCGTTTGGACAGAACAAAAGATTCACCACTTCCATGCCGAACACTTCATCCATGGACCGATTCGTACGCACTCGGCAGCTATTTCGCGCAGTGCTCCTCTTAGGAATAGTCAGTGCTGGATGCGCCACAGCAAGTCACGCGGACGGAGAGAAAGCCCAAGCGCCGCCCCCTGATTCCGTCCTTTCGGGATCTGAGGTCAAGGACTCCGCACCGACGCAACCTCAGACTGATCAACCAGCACCCAGCCAATCAGAGGCCGACGAAGTTGCACCTGCTCGCCTTCAGACTGAACAAGCGGCACCCAAACAATTTGAAGCCGACGAAGCTGCTCCTGCTCACTCCCAGCATGACGCACCAACAACCGTTCAACCTCAGACCGGCGAGACTCCGCCTGCTCAGCCCCCCGACAATCCCCCAACCGCTCAGCCACAAGCGGACAGTCTTCCGACTGCTCAACAGGAACCCGATCGTACAGCACCCATTCTCACTGAGGTGAACCCATCTATCATACTCACGGGCCGGGTCTGGCGGGCCAAGCCGGGGATCGTCTTCCTGAAAACACCGATCGGGCTTATGTCGCTCAGTTCAAAGACCATGCTCAAAACCCTTCCCACCTCGCAAGAAGTCTCCTTTTTGATCCACGAAGACCATGTCGTCGTTGATATCGTGAAGCGAACCGATGGAGCGCTCGTCCACCGCTATCTGACCGGACCGTTCAAACGAGACCCTGAAGACGGCACCCAGTTGATTGGTTGGACGCCGGAAGGTGAGAAGGCATTCCACATGGGCACATTTGAGCGAGCGCTCGCTTCCCGCAAGGACGGTGAGTCGGTGACGGTCGAAGTCGACGGCAGGGACACCGTCATCGGCGTGCACGACCTCCAGTTCGACCTTCAGATCAGTCAGGTGGCCACCAATGGGTCCAAGGCGCATGTGCTGCTGACCGGAACAATCTCAAAACTGAAGTCCAATTTCATTTTCTTTCGGACTCCCATCGGCATCGTCAACGTCAACACCAAGATCGGGATTAAAAATCCCAAGGTCGGACAGATCCTGACCGTTCGTATGCATGACCACCACGTCGTGGCGGATCTCTCCGCTTCCATCGATTCCGCTCCTATCCGGCGTTTCGTCACGGGTCCGTTGGAATTTGCCGATCCGGATCGATCCGGCGTCAGGCTCTGGACCCCGGAGGGGGAACAGACCTACCCGGCATACCTTGGCAAATCTTCGCTGAACGGGGCAAGGGAAGGGACCCCCATTACGGTGGAACTCGACGGGCAAGGCGACGTCGTCGAATTCCACCGGATGAAATAGCTCTTGATCTCCCGTCTTTGTCTTGACTCTCTTTTCAATCCCCTCGTAGACTGCGCTACGTATGAGCACCTCATCCGCCATTCGCCGCTCGCCGGCCTCGTCCTCGAGTGCTCCCCAATCCGCTAAAAATTTTGATACGCTATACAAGGACCACGTAGACCTCATGTATCGCTTCGCTCATCGTTTGTGCGGTGAACCGGAGGCTGCAAAAGATTTGGTACAGGAGACCTTTTTGAATGCGTATCGGGGTTTCGACAAATTTCGGGGTGACGCCCGGATTTCGACGTGGCTCTATACCATCGCCTCCCGGGCATGCCTGCGCATGCGGCGCAGACGAAAAGGAGCCCCGGAACGAGAGTTGTCCCTCGAGGAATTCGTCCCCTCGTCCGACGGTGAGTTCCGTTTGCAGATTCCGATCGATGGACTCAGCCCGGAGGCCGCGCTCCAAAATAAACAATTGCGGCAAGCGCTCGATGACGCAATCAACCAGTTGCCGAAGAAGTATAAAATGGTCTTGGTGCTTCGTGACATGGAAGGGTTAAGCGCCAAGGAGATCGGAGCCGTCATGGGCTTGAACGAACGTGCGGTGAAATCGCGCCTGCACCGGGCCCGACTGTTTGTGCGCCGTGAACTCAGCGCGAGAGGCCTCGGTGAAGCGCCCAACGACCACGATTCACCTGGTAGCGGAGGGACTGATCCACATGGTAAAACGTAGCGCTCCCAAGCGGCGCCGGGGTTCCTTAGCGATTCGGCACCGACATGCTCATGGGAAAAGCCGGTGCCTGCGCATCCTTCGCCGGTTGTCCGCTTATATCGATGACGAGCTTTCTTCGAGTATTTGCCAAGAAATTCGTCGACATCTGGGCGCTTGTCCACATTGTGAAACCTTCGTGACATCGTTGCGTCAAATCGTGTCGCTCTGTCGCCACCGCCCGGCGCCGACTTTATCGACTGCCGACCGCGCATTGATGCGCGCGAAGATTCTGAAAACCGCCTAATCTGAATAACCCACAACATGTGAGTCTGTTGCATCATGAATAAGAACCTATTGCTTGGAATTCTATTCCTCTCGGGACTGCTCACGGCCGTTGAGGCGACCTTGCCCGATCTTACGACTGCGGCGTCCAAATCTCCTCAGAAGGCCACGGACAACAAGGTCCCCCACAAGGCCGCCATCGACACGGCCCTTCGATATGCCGAAGCCATCGCCAAAGGCGACAAGATCACCACTGGACAGCTGGACTTCGCGTGCCAATACAAACTCTTGACGGTGCAGCCGGCCAGCTCTCCGAATCCTTCGGCAACTGAGACCTCATATGAGGGTTGTTGGCAGGAACTGACTGCCGGCCATGTTCCAGTCTTGAAGCGATCTGATATTGGGATGAATATCCTCTGGCCCAGCACAGGGTCGCTGGTATTTTACGGAGATGATCTCCCCCGTACTCAAGCCTCAGCCTTTGTCATGGACGCCCTCGGAATGTCGCCGCCAGGAACCGGCCTTCATCTCACGGTGGCAAACAGCCGCTCGATTCCGAATGGATCATTCCGATTAAAACCAAAAGACAGAATCGTCAGCGTTCCGACCACGCTGGTTGACCTGACTGTCCACTATCATGACCCACTCTCGTCACCGGTAACGTACGGGCCCGGCACCGTCCACTGGACGAATACGATCAAACGAGAGCGACGCGCCATAAAATCCATCACGACTCAATGGGTGGTCTTCACTGGGCTCAAAAAATACGGCTTTCCGCGAGACTCGGCCGTCTGTCATCTGCCCGTGAAAGCCAAGCCTGAAGCACCGGGAATGGTAGCGGACAGAATTCCGTTCATAACCGAAACGAGCCGGGCGCTTCCTGACTCGCTTGTCTGGTGGGGTCCCGACGATCAACCGGGACTCTTGACCGCTGCAGCAGCACAAGCCGCTGCGTTTCCTGAATTACGCGATCGCGTCGCCATGCTCAATCGCATCCTGATCATCGACCCGCATCAGGTCGATGCGCTGACGGTCCTGACCAGAAATCTCTATGCAGTACTGCTTCGCGAAGCCGCCAAAGGCCATAATCTGACTGTTAAGGATCCGGCGCTTTCTCTGACCGTCAACGAATTTTATTGGAATGTCTATGCAGCCGCCGGTCGCGTCGACCTTGCGTATACGATGGAGATGGGAGGCTTCTCGCAGCCGACATCGGCCGACTTCCTGTACCGACTATTGCCGGCACTGGAAACTTTGTCGAAAACCCGTCCTGAGCAGTTGGATACCCGTTTCCGGCTCGGCATGGCCTATCGCTGGAACAATGACCAGCTTCCGATGATCGAGACGTTCGAAGCCCTCATCAAAGACATCCCGCCCGATCGACCGACGCCCAGAGCCGAGGCGCTGGTGCAGCTGGCCTGGTCACGTATCAACAAGGTGGCGTGGAACAGGAGGTTGCACGACCTGGACAGTGTCCGAGCGTACGAGGACGCTCACGCCTCATCGGCCATCGCCGAGCTGCCGCTCGACAAGTTTCTCGCGGAATACACCATGGCCTACAGCATGATTTTCATGCCGAACTATGGGGATAAGAGTCAGATGCTACGACATCTCACCGAGGCCAAACGTTGGTTTGACGAAATCCCGACAAAAGATGATGAGGTCTGGCGTTATTTCCTCCATAGCGAATTACTGAAGGCCGTACTCGATGCCGATCCGATGTTTCGGCCTATCCTGGCCTCGGCACAGCAGCCTAAAGGATGAAGGCTGAGATCAGGCTCATCCCGGCATAATCTTTTTGCGCCGTGTCGAGGATCGTATGTCGTGATGTTTCACTTGAATCGGCACGATCTTCGTTTTCCTCCGGTTGATCGGGCATCCTCTGAAGGCCTCCTCGCGGTAGGAGGCGATCTCCGTCCGGAGCGGTTACTCGAAGCCTATCGACAGGGCATCTTTCCCTGGTACGACGACGATCAGCCCATTCTTTGGTGGTCGCCGGATCCTCGCGCCGTGTTGTTTCCCAACAAGCTCCATGTCTCGCGCAGTCTCAAGCGACGCCTTCGCCCTGATGTGTTCACCGTCACGCTCGATACCAGCTTTCGAACTATCATGGAACAGTGCGCAGGGCCTCGCCCGCAGTATCCCGGAGGAGGAACGTGGATCACGGTTGAAATGCTGGACGCCTACACACGCTTACACGAACTCGGCTATGCCCATTCCGTCGAGACATGGCAGGACGGTCGTCTGGTCGGCGGACTGTATGGCGTGGCGATCGGAGGCGCCTTCTTTGCCGAGTCGATGTTTACCAGAGTCGATGATGCATCGAAAGTGGCGCTCGTGCGGCTCGTTAAGCAGCTTCAGGCCTGGAACTTCCACCTCATCGACTGCCAACAATTCTCGCCTCATGTCAGCCGGTTCGGCGCGGAAGAGATTCCACGGTCTGACTTCATCAAACATCTCAACCAGGCGCTCACTCTTCCCGACCGACAGGGACGATGGACGTTCGAAACGGTGTGAGTCATAGAAGGAGCACGATCGACGCGTCGCCCCTTGCATGGCGAACCGCATTTGACAGCCTTTTCCTCTGTCGCTTATGATTTGTCCCGGCTATGAGGAGGACGTCACATGAGCTTTGTCATTACACCCAAAGAATTGAAGGCCCGAATCGATAACGGGGACAAATTGGTGCTTCTGGATGTACGAGAGCCTTGGGAAAACCAACTCGCCAAGCTGGACAACTCCGTCCTCATTCCGCTCGGCACGCTGCCCAACTCCCTCTCCAAGTTGGACAGGAATGCCGAGATTATCGCCTACTGCCATCATGGGATGCGAAGCGGAGACGCGACAGGGTTTTTGTTACAGCAAGGGTTTTCAAACGTGAAGAACCTGATCGGCGGAATCGATGCTTGGTCTATCCAAGTGGATGAGGCAGTTCCCCGATACTGATTCACTCAGATACTGCCGCGAGAAACGCCGGCGGTTGAAAGCTGCAGGCCTTGTCCGTGGTTCAACTAGAGATTGGTCTCATAGGCGCGGGCTACCTGCTTTTTCCCTGAAAAAATTCGACGGTCTGCTTCAACCCCTCAGCGAGGTCCACCTTGACCTCCCATCCTAGTTCTTGTTTGATCCTCGAGGGGTCAACCACACTGCGAATCTGTTCGCCGGCTTTGGCCGGGCCATGAACCTCCTTGGCGCTCGAAGCGGTCAGACCGGCAAGCATCCGGAACAACTCATTGACGGATGTCTCGGTACCGGTTCCGACGTTGTACACTCCGTGCGCATTCTGCCCCATGGCAGCCAGATTGGCTTCTGCCACATCGTCGACGAACACAAAATCACGCGTTTGACGTCCGTTTCCATTAATAATGGGCTGCTCGCTGTTCAACATCTTTTGGATGAAGATGGCAATGACTCCTGCTTCTCCCTCGGGATCCTGTCTCGGCCCATACACGTTGGCGTACCGGAGGCTGACGACAGGAATTCCGCTTGTCCGCTGGAAGTAGGACAAGTAATGTTCACCGCACAGTTTACTGATGCCATAGGGTGAGAGTGGGTTGGTGGCGTGAGATTCCGCGGCCGGAAATGTTTCCTGTTCCCCGTAAATCGCTCCACCGGACGAGGAGAATACGACCTTGCGACAACCATACCGAACCGCTTGTTGTAACACGTTCATGGTTCCCAAGACGTTGACCTGCGCATCGAACACCGGATCGTCTACCGAACGGCGGACACTGATCTGAGCCGCAAGGTGGAGGACAATGTTGGGCCGTTCATTGCGAAAAACCCGTTCAAGACGCCGGCTGGTAATGTCGGTTTTGTAGAGACTCGCCGCACGGTTGACGTTCTTCCGCTTTCCAGTTGCCAGATTGTCGACGATGACGACTTGATGCCCCTCTTCAACGAGTCGGTCCACCACATGAGACCCGATAAACCCTGCGCCGCCCGTCACGAGTACTTTCATTGGCCCTCCTGAATGAACGCTCAACAGTTCCGACACCCCTTACATACCATGAAACGAGGTGTTGTACTCAAAGATTGCTAATATTTCCTGATTGCCCTTTTTCCCTTTGATCGGGGAAGCAACGGTGCTCATTGTCCGCAGTCCCATTTTCTCCGCAAACTCTACGACTCTCTGAGCAGCCTCCTCTCGCTGTGCGTCGTCACGCACGACGCCCCCCCGACCCACTTGCCCCTTTCCCACTTCAAACTGTGGTTTGATCAAGGCGACGACGCGGGCCGGAGAACGGAGGAATTGCGTAATGGGCGGAAGCACCTTTGTCAACGAGATAAATGAGACATCAATGACAGCCAGATCAACCGACTCCGGAACGGCAGAAGGAGGTATATAGCGGATGTTGGTCCGCTCAATCAGCACGACGCGTGGGTCTTGCCGGAGCCGCCAATCGAACTGACCATAACCCACGTCAACCGCATAGACCCTCGCAGCTCCCCTTTGGAGTAAACAGTCGGTGAATCCTCCGGTCGAGCACCCGACATCGAGACAAGTCAGTCCTTGAGGGTCAATCGAGCCGGAGTCCAGGGCCGCCTCCAGTTTTTCGCCGCCTCGGCTGACGAACGGCTTGCTCTCTCCGACAATCTCGATGACCGCATCGATGGGAATCACTCTGGACGGCTTATCGACGATCGCTCCGTTGCTCTTGACCTTACCCGCAAGAATCATCCGGACGGCAGCATCCCGGCTCTGCGCTAAACCCTGAACCGTCAGCACATGGTCACAACGATCCCTACCGCGTCGTCTGTTCGTACCCATGAGAATCGAAAGAGGGAAAGTCCAGACATGAACGATAATCAGAAGAGCGACTTGTTATGAGTCTCCAGCGGATTCCAGTACATCACTGTCATCGGACATGAAGGCACGTAACTGTTTCTTTCCGTTCTTGTCCTGAACGAGCACCTCGACTTTCCGTTCAGCCTCTTCCAATACTTTTAGACAATTCTTGGACAGCCGGATGCCTTCCTCAAAGATCTTTAGCGATTCATCGAGTGGCAGATCTCCCTTCTCTAATTCACCCACGATGACTTCTAGTCTAGCCATTGCTTGTTCAAACTTCACTCCAGCCACAGCAATCTCCTTCTACGCCGACACGCAGCCCATTATAACGAAGTCTCCACCGGCTTTTAAACCGATGGATCCAACATGACTTCCTCCACAGTACATCGGATTTGGCCTCGGGCGAGACGTGCCAGGATCTCCTCACCGACGGAGACCTGTCCGGCATTCAGAATGATCCGACGTCCAGGCACCGTCTCGAGAATCCCATAACCCCGATCCAGAATCGCAAGTGGGCTCAGCCCGTTGAATCGGCCCAGATAGGCACGGGTGTGCTCGGCCTTTTGCTTGAGGCCATGGTTCACAGCAGCGATCAAACGCGACCGCAACTGTGGAACGATCACCAAATCGCGACGAACTTGGTGCGCCGGACTTTTCGACATCAGCGCTTGCGTCCATGTTTGCGCATTCACCATCGCTTGCCTCAGCTGTGCGCGGACTGCTTCTCGCATGCCTGCCACGGCGACATCCACCCGTTGAGCTTCTTTGAGAACCCTAAACCTAATGTTGTCCATATGGGCAAGCAGAAGATCAAGTCGCTGATGCTGCTCCAGACATCGCGATCTCATAGTTTGCCGACAGCGAGCGGTGAGCATGCCCAGTCGCTTAACCATCTCCGTCAATACTGGGGCGACCATTTCCGCTGCAGCGGACGGTGTTGAGGCCCGTACGTCTGCCGCAAAGTCGGCCAGTGTCACATCCGTCTCATGTCCCACAGCCGATACGATGGGGACCCGTGACGCGGCGATGGCTCGTACGACGGCTTCGTCGTTGAAGCTCCACAGATCTTCCAAGGAGCCACCGCCCCGCCCGATGATCATGACATCGACCACATCCAGTCTGTTCAATGACTGAATGGCGGTTGTGATCTGTTCAGCCGCTCCAGGCCCTTGCACCTGTACAGGCGCGATGATGATGCTCAAGATAGGACAGCGACGGTGCAACACGGTGATCAGATCTCGAACCGCCGCCCCGGTCGGCGAGGTCACGATTCCGACGGTCTGAGGGAACGCCGGTAATGATTGCTTGCCCTCTCTATCGAAGAGACCTTCGTCCTCCAAGCGACGCTTCAGTTGCTCAAACGCCAACTGGAGGGCCCCTCGCCCTTTGGGTTCGAGATGATCGAGAATGATCTGGTACTCTCCACGTGGCTCATACACGGATAATCGCCCTCGCACGACGACATGCAGCCCCTCCTCCAGGCCGAACCGCAAACGAACGGCCGCCGAACGGAAGATCACCGCTCGAATCTGGCTCGTCTGGTCCTTGAGTGTACAGTAGAGATGTCCGGACGCCGGTGCATGCAGGTTCGAAATTTCCCCTTCAAGCCACACCTCGGCAAAGTCAGTTTCAAGGGAAACCCGAACCATAGTGGTCAGTTCCGAGACGGTGAGGACTTGTCTCGATGTCGACTCGGAAGGAGAAAGAGACGGGCGAGAGTACGTAGTCGTGTGTCCTTTCCTTTGAAGCTCGCACGACACTTATCGATCGCT
Organism: Nitrospira sp.; assembly: GCA_025934915.1. Lineage (GTDB taxonomy): Bacteria > Nitrospirota > Nitrospiria > Nitrospirales > Nitrospiraceae > Nitrospira_D. The sequence goes on along the minus strand of JAICWG010000004.1, from coordinate 42,069 downwards.
GCGAGGTTGATGTGGTACAGGGCTCACAACCTATTGCAGCGTCTCCACCTAATCGATGAGGCGAATTCGTTCAAATGCGACCGCCTTGCCCAAGCGAGGATCGAGCTCAAGCAGGACCGCACAAAAGACGGACGGTCCCGAAGCGACTTCAAACCGTCGCGGCATCGCGGTCAAAAATTTCTCGATCGCCAATTCTTTCTTGACGCCGATCACCGAATGGATCGGTCCCGTCATGCCGATATCCGTGATGTACGCAGTGCCCTTTGGTAGGATTTGCTCATCGGCAGTCTGCACATGCGTATGCGTACCGACGACAGCGACCACCTCCCCATCCAAGAAATGCCCCATGGCCATTTTTTCAGAGGTGGCTTCCGCATGCATGTCGACCACGATCGCGGAAGTTTCCCGCTTCAACCGTGACAACTCGCGTTTTGCCGTCTGAAACGGGCAATCGATCGTCGGCATGTACACCCGGCCCATTAGCTGTAGGACTGCCAGCCGCTCGCCGCCTGCGGTCTCAATGACGACACTCCCGTTTCCCGGGACCCCCGCCGGATAATTCGCCGGACGCAACAAGCGGGGCTCCCGAGAAAAATAATCGACTGCTTCTTTCTTATCCCAGGCATGGTTTCCGGTCGTGATGACCGATATGCCCGTTTCGAACAGTTCCTCGGCCAGCTCCGGCGTAACCCCGAAGCCTCCGGCCAAATTTTCACCGTTGGCGATGACCGCATCAATACGGTGCTGTGCGATCAGTCGAGGCACCGCCCGAGCGACTGCCCGGCGGCCCGGCTCTCCCATGATGTCCCCGATACATAGAACCTTCATTTGGCGTATTCCACGTATCGGCTTTCTCGAATGACCGTGACCTTGATCTGTCCCGGATAGGTCAATTCTTGTTCGATCTTTTTCGCCAGCTCACGCGAGAGCTGGAACGACTCGGCATCGGTGATGTCCTCTTGTCTCACGATGACGCGAATTTCACGCCCAGCTTGGATCGCGTATGCTTTCTGCACTCCCTTATGCCCGGTTGCCAGCGATTCCAGCTTTTCCAACCGCTTCACGTAGGACTCTAATGCTTCCCGTCTGGCGCCAGGCCGTGCCGCCGACAACGCCTCGGCAGCCGCCACCAAGACGCTCTCCGGACAGATCGGCTCCACCTGCTCATGGTGCCCGGCGATCGCATTGACGATCTTGGGAGATTCGCCATATTTCTTGGCGATTTCGGCCCCCAGCATGGCATGCGGCCCCTCTTCCTCATGGCTGACCGCCTTGCCGATGTCATGGAGCAAGGCTCCTCGCCGAGCCAGTCTGACATCGAGACCCAACTCCGACGCCATGATGCCGCAAATATACGATGCTTCGCGGGCATGATAGAGGTTATTTTGCCCGTAACTCGTTCGATACTTGAGACGCCCCAGCACTTTGATCAACTCAGGATGAAAATCTGAGAGCCCCAACTCAAAAATAATTTTCTCCGCCTCTTCATACATCAGCTTGTCGATGTCGACCTTGACCTTTTCGACAATTTCCTCGATGCGCGTGGGATGGATGCGCCCATCGTGCATCAGCCGTTCCAGCGACACTTTGGCAATCTCACGCCGCAACGGATCAAATCCTGAGATAATCACGGCTTCAGGGGTTTCATCGATGATCAGATCAATGCCCGTTGCCGCTTCAAGGGCACGGATATTCCGCCCTTCCCGGCCGATGATTCGACCTTTCATGGCATCGTTTGGGATGGGAACCACCGAGATCGTGGATTCCGATACATAGTCACGAACGACGCGTTGAATCGAGGTGGTAATGATCTCCCGAGCTTCCCGTTCGGCATTCTCACGAGCCTCTTCGATCGTTCGCTTGGCAATGCCTACGGCATCGAGTCTCGCCTGCGATTCCATTTCGAGGATCAAGTACTTCTTGGCTTCATCGGCTGTCATTCCGGCTACCCGTTCCAGCGCGTCGCGATGTTCGCGTTCAGCCTTGGCGCAAGCGGACTCTTTAGCCACCAGCCCCTCTTCTCGTTTTGTGAAATCCGCCTCACGCTTGCGGGACTCATTTTCCCTTTTTTCCAGCGTGGCGAGCTTTCCGTCGAGCCCGCCTTCTCGCTGGATAAGACGCTTCTCCATCGCCGAGACTTCACCAAGCTTGGCTTTCTGCTCTTGTTCGAATTCGGACTTTGCTTTGAATACCAGATCCTTGGCTTCAAACCTGGCTTCCTTGAGAGTATTCTCTGCCTCTCGTTGTGCGTTCTGTACAACGTGCTTGGCCAAGTCTTCTGCCTCAGCCTGTTTGGCGCCTGCCATCCGTCGTCGCAGGACTTCAAATACCCCCGCTCCAACCACGGCGCCGAAGATCACCGACAGAATAATGTAAACTACAATTGCAGTAGAAATGGGAGTCACCCCCTTTTAAAAACGGTCAGATCAGACACGCACTACCTGACACCCCGCCACAGATCGGGTGGAATAGGCGCTAATCACGATGTGAGGTGAAGAATGGAGAGCCTTAGGAGACCGCGAGTCGTCTCGTCTGGAAATGCAAGAGATCATCGGGGTACGATGCCACACCCGGTAAGTTTCTCTGCCTGCCCTTCCTCGACCGTCGGTTTCCAGACATCAGCCAGTGGAGAGAGGCAGTTGTCGAAACAGGTATGGAGGGTAGATACCAGCTCTGTCCAGCAGGTACCTGCCGGATCGCGTCAATTTCAGAAACTGGCCGTGGCATGGCCGATTGAAACCTTCGCCTCAACACGACCCATACCATGAGTATCCACCAAACCAACATTTCGTATCCCATCAAGTAGACGTTCTCTGTGATTTTCAACACTCGTTTCCAGTAGATCGACAATCGACGGCATCACCCTTCTTCTGTCACCGCACATCACTTATCTATATGATAACAAAGGGACTCTTCGAAAGCAAGGTGAGTCACCACTACCGAAAGAGCGATGTCGGCATCTGTTCGTCGATCGATTCCATCAACGTCATCATCCGCCGTTCGACATCAGTCTCTCCTTGGATCCGTTTTTTCTCGGACTCAAACAACTGATGGGCAAGGTTGATCGCCGTCAACACCGCCAACTTCGATGGAGTCGTCGTCTTCATCCCTTCCGCCAGATGTTTCATATGATCGTCGACGAAATGCGCCAGCCGCCGGATATAGGCATCATCGCCCTCTCCTGTGATCGCGTACCGTTGACCATAAATTTCTACATCAATGGTCTTAGTCAATGGCCACCTCCTTCGAATCCTCGACACATTCAAGCAGCTCCATTTCATTCATGACTTTTTCGATTCGCGCCTTGATGTCCATCCGTTCCTTTTCCCATGTGCGATTCATATCATCCTGCGCAGTCAACCGCTGGCGAGCCGTCCTGAGCTCCTCCTCCAATAGCGCATTCTTTCGTTTGAGTTCTTGGACGAGCTTCACCAAGTCACGAATTCGAGTTTCCAATGCGTCAAGTCGATCCAACGACATAATCAAACCCCTCTTCGTTATTGTCCCTACGGATTGTGGCGCACTATAAAAACTTCACAAAATGTTGTCAAGAAACGGTCTTTTGAACCCCCGCCAGACGCAGATATTCCTTGTAGCTCCGCAGGACTCGTTTGACGTATTGCCTGGTCTCCTGATACTGAATCAACTCGACGAATTCATCCTCGCTCCGTCCCCGATAAGTCGCCGCCCAGGTCCCCACAACGATTGGACCGGCATTGTACGCGGCGATCGTCTGCACCACATTGCCGGAAAACTGCGTAGACAATTGCGCTACATACCGGGCCCCGATTCGGATATTGATCTCTTGATCGAATAAATCTTCTCGGGATAGGTTTGGAAGACGGTGCTGTTGAGCCACGGCGTTGGCGGTGGCAGGCATGACCTGCATCAATCCGATCGCCCCGACACGCGAGACGGCCCTCCAATCATATTGACTTTCTTCCCGAATGATCGCTGCAACCAGAAACGGATCAACCCCGTTGGCTCCCGACATTTTAATCGTGGGAATCAATCCGGTCGGATAGGCCACATTCCAAAGTCCTTCTGCGACCGTTCCGCCGGTTCGCTCCAACTTCTCACGGAATCGAGATCGCACCAGGCGCAGGGCATGATGATAGGCGCCAACCTCGTTCAACATCATCGATAACGCCGCCAACACCTCGGGGTCACGACTATATCGATCCGTCAACGCACCGAGCTCTCGCGCGGCATCGTGATCGAGACCGAGTGTCCTGAGTTCCACCGCCCGTCGGTACGCGGGCTGTTGCTCGATCTGCATGCGGCTACTTGTCTGATTGTCCTGAACCGACGTCTGACTTACCTCGGGAACAGGCTGAGCGGACGAGGCAGCGACAACGGAACCTTCCCGTTTCGGCTGCCCGGAGACCGATAGGTCTGTGTATTCGCGTGCCAACTGGCAGTAGTAGGTGTACGGAAAGCGCTGACAGAGCAGTGCAAACGCCTCTTTTGACTTCACATCTTCCACTTGACCGTAGGAACGGGCAATCCAGTAGAGCGCCTGAGGTTCAAAGTCGTTGTCCTTCTGATCGACGATCTGCTGCCACACGGTGATCGCCTCCCGATAACGAGCCGTTCGGTAAAGCACCCACCCTTCCCGCCAGTATGCTTCCACTCGTTGAGAAGCTGGCTCTCCGAACTTGGACACCTGTCGATACCTTGCGATCGCTTCATCGAACCGCGCTTCATCTTCCAACCAGATCCCGGCAAATAAATTGATCTGCCCTTTCTGTTCCGGAGTTATCGTTCGTTTCGAGAGTGTTCGGCAGAGATCCAATAACTTTTCCCCGAGTCCCTGCCTGAGATAAACCCTCCCCAGCCATACACTCGCTTCATCCGCCCGAGGTCCTTGTTCAACAGTCAGCGCATGAAAGGTGTCGCGGGCCTGATCGTACAGCTTCAACCGGACTTGGGCGATTCCCAATTTGAGTTTGGCATCCCCGCGATGCGGAGAAGACGGGTCTTGCGCCAAGAACTTTTTCAACTCCTCGATTGCCTCCGTGTGGAACGACTGCCCTAGGAAAGCCTGGGCACGCTCATAATGCGTGTCGGGCGCCGCTGTCCACGGCACCCCCCCGATATTGCCCCCGAGCAGAATCTCGGCTTCTTTGGCTTCTTTTGTCTGAGGAAACTTCGTCCAAAGCTGCTTCAGCGTTTCTCGTCCTTCCGTCAATTGATTCTCTCGAAGATAACAAGACGCCAGCCGCAACCAGGCTTGAGAAATCTGTGGGTCCTTATCATTGATATTGACGGCCTTGACGAACCAAGACGCGGCATCGGGACAGCTGGACGCCTGGTACCACGCTTCTCCGGCACGGAGCGCAGCCTGATTGAGAAGATTGGAATCGGGGACCGCTTGCGACACTCCCTCAAACATGCCGGCCGCTTCCCTGCCATCCCCTAAGCGCAGCAACGCCTCTCCGATCCAGAATCGAATATAGTCGTCGAGTACGAGAACGTCCCGCTGGGCTGCCCGAAGGTATGGCAGAGCGCCTGCGGGATTCCGATCGATCAAGATCACCCCGGACAGTAACCCAGCACGTTTGGCCCACAGCGTGGCGGGAAATCCCTCCATGACCTTTCGGAGACGTTCCAGCTTGAGCGCCACCACTTGATCTTTCGTCAAAGCGTGACCTAGGCGCTCTTTCGGCCAGGCCGCCGCCGCAAAGCAATCCTCCGCAGTCACACAACCATTGGCCGTCGATTGTTCGGACGTCTCAACTTGCGCCGCATATCCGTCGCCGGAGAGAAAACATCCGAGCACGAGCGCCAGGCCGAACGCAACCGCCAGTCCCCAGCTGCCGATGGAACGATATTTGTTACGGATTTTCATGACAACCTGCCGACACCCGTGTTCATTATATACCGAGCCGCCCGCAATGGAAGAAGTTTCAGGACCCGCTGATGGGCATGACCATATGCGGTATGACTTCCGCTATGATAGGCTCCGAGCTTTGAAGCTGATGATACTGCGGACTTGTCAATGACCCCTCCCGCAACCGTGACAACGCTCCTGAGTCTCACCGAACCACAGATGGTGAAGTTTGTCCGCGCGCAGCGCTGGCCTGACTATCGTGCAAAGCAAATCTTACGCTGGATCTATCAACGACGCTTACGAACCATCACCGATATGACCGATCTCCCCATGCACGATCGCATGACGCTGTCTCAATCGGCCACGATCGGGCGCTCGCCCCGTGTCAGGGTCCTGACGTCCCGGGACGGAACGCGCAAGTTGCTGTTGACCCTCAACGACGGCATGTCGATCGAAGCCGTGCTGATCCCGGATGAGGATCGGCTGACGCTCTGTGTGTCAACTCAGGTCGGTTGTATGTTGGATTGCGGTTTCTGCCTGACTGGACGAATGGGGCTTAAACGCAACCTCAAACTTCACGAAATCATCGATCAGATCCTCACCGCGCAAGATTTGCTGAAGTCTCATGAACACATTACGAACCTCGTGTTCATGGGGATGGGAGAACCTCTAGCCAATTTGGACAGTCTCAAGGCTGCCGTGACCGCGTTGACCAGCAAGGCCTGGGGTCTTGGGTGGTCGCGTAAACGCGTGACGGTGTCGACGGCGGGGTTGGCGTCCCGTCTTATGGACGTCGCGACGCTTGGCGTGAATCTCGCCGTCTCGCTCAATGCCACTACTGAAGAACAGCGTCGGGTGCTGATGCCCGCCGCGAGCGAACTCGCTTCGCTGAGATCACTCCTGGCTGCCTGTCGCCGTTACCCACTGTCCCCTCATCAACGACTGACGTTCGAATATGTCCTGCTCGCCGGTGTAAACGATCATGCGGCTGATGCCCGCCGACTGGTACAACTGCTGAGAGGCATGCGGTGCAAGGTCAATTTGATTCCGTTCAACGAATTTCCAGGCAGCCCTTTTCATCGCCCGTCCGAACAGGCGGTTCTTCGTTTTCAATCCATCCTCCGCGACGCCGGCCTCGATGCGTTTGTTCGAAAGAGCCGAGGACGGGACGTTCTCGGCGCCTGCGGACAACTTGGAGAACTCTCCAATAACCGCCTCTCCCTTACCTTGACACCTATCGAAACTCGTTGCTAGCATGACGAGTTCCACTTTTATCATGATCATGCGTACTATCCAGCACCATTGGCGCATCCACATCATCTTAGCAGCGTTTCTCGTCTTCGACTCCATCTCGATCTCGCTCGGAGCAGAGCCGAACGAGTACATCCTCTCAAACGGCATGAAAGTGCTGCTGGTCGAGGTTCCCAAGGCGCCGGTGGCCACGGTGCAGGTGTGGTACAAAGTCGGTTCGCGAAACGAGGTCATGGGACGGGCCGGACTCTCCCACATGCTTGAACATATGATGTTCAAAGGCACGGCAAGATATCCGAAAGGCTCGTTTTCCCGCATCGTCCGCAAGAACGGTGGGATCGATAACGCGTTTACCGGACAAGACTTTACCGCCTATTTTGAGAATGTGGCGGCAGATCGTGTCGGGTTGGCTCTCGAACTGGAGGCCGATCGGATGCAGGGCCTGATTCTCGATCACAACGAATTTCAGACCGAGCGCGACGTCGTGAAAGAAGAACGCCGTCTCAGATCCGAGGATGACCCGCAGGGTGCGCTGGTTGAAGCGCTGTTTGCCCAGGCCTTCTTCAGCCATCCCTACCATTGGCCCGTCATCGGATGGTTCGCCGATCTCGATGCGATGTCCCTCGAAGACTTGCAACGCCACTACGACACCTTTTACTCTCCCAACAACGCGACTCTCGTGATCGTGGGCGATATCAAAGCGGAGGCTCTCCTTCCAACGATCAAACGTCTGTTTGAGCCGATCCCTAGAGGTCCCTCACCCAAGCAAACTCTCCCGCCGGAACCAGAACAGCGAGGCGAACGCCGTTTTCTCCTGAAGCGCGAAGCGCAGGTACCGTTTGTCATGATGGGATTTCGCGTACCCAACTATTCGAACGAGGACTCGTATGCTCTCGACATCCTCGAATCGATCCTGTCACACGGGAAAAGTTCTCGTCTCTACCAGAGCTTGGTCTATGACCAGAAGAATTCGTTGGCCGTCGGAGCCGAGTACAGTGTGCTGCAAACGGATCCCGGCCTGTTTTATTTCTACTCATTGGTGAATCCCAGCGCGAAAGTCGAAGGGGTCGAAGAAGCCATCCAGCGTGAGATCGTACGGCTCCAGAATGAGCCGCCGTCCGAGCAGGAGCTTCAGCGGGCCAAGAACCAAGTTGAGGCGGCGCGCGTCTTTGAGCAAGATTCGAATTTTCGCCATGCCATGTTGATGGGGCAGGCGGAATCCGTCGGTGCCGGCTGGCGGCGGATCGATCAATTCGTTGAACGTATCCGCGCGGTTACGGCAAAGGACATCCAGCGAGTTGCGAAGCAATATCTCACCCCGGACAATCGAACCGTCGGAATTCTTATTCCTTTACCCTCCCCCCCCTCAGACTTGCCACCCACAACCGTGCACGACGGGAAGTCATAGAACTATGGTCACCAAGCCGAGAGAGCAGAAGCGCCATTCTCCTGCGTCTCGATCCATTCGACGGTGGTCGGTCACGTGCCTGGTAGTGCTGGTCCTGAGCTGGCTGTGCGTCGCGAGGCCGGCCGATGCCGCGGACATTTCACCCATGAGATTCATCACCCCGAATGGGATGACCGTTCTCGTACTGGAACAACATTTTCTCCCCATCGTTGAAATTCATGCCCTCATCAAGGCCGGCTCAGCACAGGATCCTCCGGAAAAGGCCGGTCTGGCGAATTTAGTCGCCGGTCTCCTCGATGAAGGCACCACAACCAGATCCTCCAAACAGCTGGCCGAACAGATCGACTTTGTGGGTGGTTCATTGGGAGCTCATGCGGACGAAGATTTCACGACCGCGTCGGCGCGCACGCTGAAGAAAGACATCGACCTTGGGTTCACTCTCCTCGCCGATGTTCTTCAGCGCCCCGCTTTTCCCAAACAAGAGTTCGAACGAGTCCGATCGCAGATCCTTGGGGAAATTGCCAGTGATAATGACGACCCTGGGCATGTCGCCATGAAGGCCTTCAATCAGTTGGTCTTTCAGAATCATCCCTATCGTTGGCCGGTGAACGGGACGGAAGAAACGTTGGGCAAGATCACCTTGGCGGATGTGCAGAACTTCTACGCCAAAGAGTATCTTCCCAATCAAGTCATCCTCACCATCGTCGGTGACGTCTCGGTGGAACAAGCGACGACGCTCGTCCAGACACATTTCGGATCCTGGAAGAAAGGGATGGCGCAACCCAGAACGGTCAAGAAGCCCGCTATCATCGACAAAAAAATCGTGCAGCTCATCGAAAAGGATCTTACACAATCGACCATTGTGATTGGTCACCCCGGAATCAGTCGGACCAACCCGGATTTTTACGCCGTCACCGTCATGAATCATGTGTTAGGGGCCGGGGGATTTTCATCCCGACTCATGGATACCATTCGAGACAAACAGGGCCTTGCCTATGGCATCACCAGCCATTACGATGCCCGATCGATGCCGGGCTCTTTCTGGATCAACCTCCAGACTCGCACCGAAACCACCAATCAAGCCATCAACGGCGTCTTGGCTGAAATGAAGACGATTCGAGAGGTCCCGGTCAGCGATCAGGAATTGGCCGATGCTAAAGCATTTTTGATGGGCAGCTTCCCCTTACGGCTGGATTCTACGGCGAAGCTGGCGAAAGTCTTGGCACAAGTTGAGTTTTTTGGGCTGGGGTTCGACTATTTTAGTCAGTACCCAAAATGGATTGAACGAGTGACAAAAGAGGATGTGCAGCGCGTGGCCAAACAGTACCTGGACCCTCAACATTACGCGCTCGTCGTGGTCGGCAATATCGCGAAGGCGAAAGTTCGCCACTAGGCTCGCGGAAGCGTATACTATGCAACCGTCTCTTATCCAACAAAAGCTCGATCGGCTCCGAACTCTCCTGACGAAGATGAGCTCGGTCGTGGTAGCCTATTCCGGGGGAATCGACAGCACCTTCGTTCTGAAAGTTGCGCACGACCAACTCCACGAGAAGGCGGTCGGCATTACGGCCATCTCACCGACGTTTCCATCTATTGAGTTGGAAGCTGCCGAACGGGTCGCTCAGGAGATCGGCGCCCGCCATGAAACCGTACAGACGGATCAGCTGGCCATTGATGACTTCGTGAGGAATGACTCGAATCGTTGTTTTCACTGTAAGACCGACCTGTATAAACTTCTTGCGAATGTGCGGCAATCACGGGCTACCGCGTATGTCGTAGATGGAACCAACCTGGACGATCTGAGTGATGACCGTCCCGGCATCAAAGCGGCTCGGGAATGGGGCGTGCGCAGTCCGCTCGTTGAGGTTGAACTGTCGAAAACTGATATTCGCATCCTTGCCAAGGAGCTTGGGCTTTCGAATTGGGACAAGCCGGCCGCTGCCTGTCTTTCGTCAAGAATCCCGCGTGGGATCGTGATCACCAGCGAACAATTACGCCTGGTCGAAGGAGCGGAAGCCGTGCTCCATCGTGAGGGATTCCGTCATTTTCGAGTGCGGAATCATGGCGAGATCGCACGGATTGAATTGGCACAGGACGAACTCCCTCGGCTCATGGAATCAGATCGGTGTGCAGAGATCAGTGCGAGACTGAAATCGTTGGGGTTCAAATTCGTGACGGTGGATTTGGAGGGATATCGACCGGGTGGAGTCACCTTGAGCTGACTCCACCCGCAGATCACGATACGTCAGCGTGGATGTGATTTCGAAAGAGCCTCAAGCGCTTCGTCTGTGAATCTTCGCTGATCGGATTCCGTCAAGCTCCGCTGCACCACTTTTTCCGCCACCATAAGAGCGAGTTCAGTCGTCTGGGTTCGAATATCTTGTAGCGCTTTACGGCGCTCTTGCTCGATCTCGCGCGTCGCATCACCCTTGATACGCTCTGCCTCCGCGGTCAACCGTTGTTCGTTTTCATCCAGCAACCGTTGCGCGCGTTCCTTTGCCGCCGCGAGAATGGCCTCGGCTTCCTTCCCCGCCGCATTGAGCTTGGCTTCATATTCTTTAAGTCGTCGCTCGGCTTCGGACCGGTGCTGTTCCGCCTGATCGAGGCTGTCTTTAATTTTCTTTTCGCGCTCTTCCAAGACGCTCAAGATGCCGGGAAAGGCATACTTGTAGAGCAGGAACAAGAGAATCCCGAACGAGACGATTTCCCAGAAAATCAACGAAGAAAAAAAAGCAGATTCAAACTGTGGCATGGTTTGACCTAAGTTCTGTGTGCTGAATCCTGAGCAACCGAGTGCCGCTCTCAGCACTCAGCACTCACCGCTCAGTACTGTTATTTGCGGAAGCCCATGATGATGAAAGCGATGACCAAGCCATACAGCGCAATGGCTTCTACCAACGCGAACCCGATCCACATATACTTCGTGACGCGAGCTTCCGCTTCAGGCTGGCGCGCTACCACTTCGATCATCTTCCCGAAGATGTAGCCGATCCCCACACCGGCTCCGGCAAATCCCGCCGCGGCACATCCCATACCGATCAACCCTGCTGCTGCTGAATCCATTATGTCCTACTCCTCTCTTGTCTAAACAGGTCTAAACAGGCGCTCTAATGCGCGTGCTCATCATGGCCATGTAAATGAAACGCGTCTCCCAAGTAGACACAGGTCAAGATAGTAAAAATATAGGCTTGAATACCTGCAATGAGGACGACCTCCAATCCATAGACGGCAATCGAAATCGTTATGGGAAGCCACCCGATCAACAATCCTCCCCCGATCGTGAGGCTAGACAGAACCGCGAGCATGACGTGACCTGCCGTCATATTGGCAAAGAGCCGAACGGCCAGTGAAACAGGCCGCGCCAATTGACTGATGATCTCGATCGGAATCATCAACGGCACCAGCCATCCAGGAGTTCCAGGCGGGATAAGAATCCTTAGAAACTTTGCTCCATGTAACCAGAATCCTAAAACCAAGCTCAACCCATACACAACGCAGGAGAAGACGGCCGTCACAACAATATGGCTCGTCACCGTATAGGTGCCGGGAATCAACCCGATATAATTGGAAAAAAGAATAAATAAGAAGAGCGTGGCGACGAACGGGAAAAATCGCATCCCATCTTTCCCCATCGTATCCAGGATCATGTTGCGAATGAACTCCACCATCATCTCCGCCAGGCTCTGCAACTTGCCGGGCACCAGTTTGCGCGACGATCCTGCCATGATCATGAGGACCGCCGCTACGGCGATGACAATCCACATAAAGATCACGGCTTTATTGATGGAAATGTCCACACCGCCAATCGAGAGTGGAATCCAGTTATGAAGTTCGAATTGATGGAGCGGACTTTCTTCCATGGACTACCCCTGCTTATTTTCGTTGTCCGACGGGCCTTGCCATCGCTGTGCGGATCGATAGGCGTTCCTCATTCCGGCCCCCGCACCGAGGACCAACCCAATGACGAGTCCCCACGGAGTTGTCCCTAAGAGATACGTATCGACGACCCATCCAAGCCCACCTCCGACGATCAGCGCAGCCAGCAGTTCCGTTCCGATTCGAACGGCCTGACCGAGCCCCGCATATAAGGGATCTTGTGGAGGGGGCATCCCAAACCCACGGAAGGCGAGAGCACGTGAGCAGAACTCTGCCCCTGATGGGGTGCGCAATTTAAGCAAAACCCTGCTTGGAATGTCAAGCGGTTAGAGGTCTATGCGCGCAGAAATCCATGCGGTATGCGGTATAGTGATCTCACTTTCGTGTCAGAATGTGCCGACTATGCCGAGAACTTTACCTTCTTCGATTCCATTTTTGCACGGTTCTCCTTCGCCTCTCATCGTGACACGCCTCTCTCCCTCGACCAGCCCGTTCGAGCTGTACGCGAAGATCGCCTCAGCCCGAAACCCTTCGTTTCTTTTTGAGAGCGGCAACGGTAAGGGCTCCATGGGACGGTATTCGTATTTTGGTGTTGATCCCTACCAAACGTTGAGTGGGAAAGGGAATACGTTTGTGTGCCGATCGATTCAAGGCCGCATGGACTCAGGCCCATCTCCGTTTCAACATTTGACTCACCTCCTGAACCATCAACGGATCCTTCGTCCTCCTGATGTTCCGCCATTCTTCGGCGGCGCGGTCGGCTACTTGAGTTATGATCTCACGCGCCAGTTCGAACGGTTGCCGTGCTTGGCCCTCGATGACCTTGCCGCCCCCGATATGGAGTTCGCATTTTTCGATCTGATCGCGGCAATCGATCATGAGTTGAATCGCCTGGTGCTCATGTTTTGTCCGCCGCTTGAGCGATTTTTAGGCGAGCCTCGGAAAAAGCTGTTTCGAGAGGGGAAGGATCGACTGGCCGAATTTGAAGCCCGATTGACCAGGCCTGATACGGTCGACGCGGACTGGAGCAATCTCGGTCGCCTGACGTTTACACCTGAGCAGGAGCAGGCGGTCTATAGTCAGAATGTGAGCCGCTGTCAGGAATACATCGCAGCCGGAGACATCTATCAAGCCAACCTCTCTCACCGTTTCAATGTGACCTGTGACGCATTCTCCTCGCTCGGGGACCTTCAAGCCGATCTGTCTGTCTATAGTCGCTTGCGCACATTGAACCCTTCACCCTTCTCAGGAGTACTCCGGTTCGGCGTGGTTCGCCTCATCAGTTCCTCACCTGAACGACTCGTTCGGCTGGAAGGGGGTCGAGCCGATACGAGACCGATCGCTGGAACCAGGCCTCGTGGTAGAAATGTCGCGGAGGATCAGCAACTGATCAATGAGCTGCAGATCAATGAAAAGGAACGCGCGGAACATGTCATGTTGGTCGACCTTGAGCGCAACGACCTCGGTCGAGTCTGCCGTTTCGGAAGCATCTCTGTGGATGAATTGATGACGGTAGAGCAATATTCTCATGTCAACCACCTGGTCTCGCATGTGGCCGGCACCCTCAAGGATCGCGCGACTGGTTTCGAACTGCTGAAGGCTATGTTCCCTGGTGGAACGATTACCGGTGTACCCAAGATCCGCTGCATGGAGATCATCGAGGAGTTGGAGCCTGTGCGTCGCGGTCCGTACACCGGCTCGATGGGTTATCTCAGCTGGAGTGGCGATCTCGACTTCAATATCCTAATACGCACACTGGTTATGCGGAACGCTGTGGGCTATCTCCAGGTCGGAGCAGGCATTGTGGCCGATTCAGACCCGACGCGCGAATATGAGGAAACGATCCATAAGGCCCAAGCTTTCTTCAGCGCATTTTCATAGTCCATGTGGATATACCTGAATGACAGGTTCGTCACAGAGGAAGAGGCTGTGGTCTCCGTCTTCGACCATGGTTTTCTCTACGGCGATGGGGTTTATGAAACGATTCGCTCGTACGGCTCCCGCATCTTCATGCAAGAGGAACATTTATCGCGGCTGTTCCGTTCCGCTGCAGAAATCGGCCTTACGATCCCGATTCCGGTGAAAAACTGGGAAGATATTCTGCATGAGGCAATGATACGCAACGAAGTCGGGACTGATCTGCAAGACGCCTATCTGAGGATCACGGTTTCTCGAGGAGCTGGAGACATCGGACTGGATCCGGCGCTCTGTTCGTCGCCGACCGTTGTCGTAATCGCTAAGCCGCTCGTGACTCCGGCGTCTCATCTTTACGAAAGGGGCGTCAATGTGATTGTGGCTTCCACGAAGCGGAATTTGCCGAGCGCCGTATCGCCACAGATCAAGACCACAAACTTCTTGAACAATATTCAAGCTAAACGTGAAGCGATCGCAGCAGGCGCATTCGATAGCATCTTGCTCAATTGGGAAGAGCATCTGACCGAATGCACCATCAGCAATGTATTCTTTGTAATAGACGGCACGCTGCGAACGCCTGATCTGGCATGCGGTTTACTGGACGGCATCACCAGAATGATCGTAATTCGGTTGGTCGGAGAACTCAACATCCACGTCGAAGAAGGTCGCTATACCGTTGACCAGTTGTACCTGGCCGACGAATGCTTTCTCACGAACACCAGCATGGAAATCATGCCAGTGACTTCCGTCGACCATAGACCTGTCGGCGACGGAAAACCTGGTCCGCTTACCCTAAAGCTAAGAGAGCACTTCGTAGCGGTGCGAGGTCGATTTTAAGACAGTCCTTCCCATCGATAAAACCTCATCTTCCTGTTTTCTCTCAGATTCTACAACCTCTCAAGGCATAGGATCTGCATTTCCTTGACAGATAGTGACAGACTGCTATCGTTTGACCATGCCGAAACGGGACAAACTCCGTCGCTCTTCAATCAGCCAGCCCGGTATGGCCCTCCTCGTCACATTGACCGGCAGTGTCCTGCTGACTGTTCCAAGTGATAGTCAGGCAGATATTTACCAGTATGTCGATGCCAAGGGGATGATATCACTCACCAACGTCCCCTCTGACGCTCGGTACCGCCGGATCGACCGCCATCCGAATCGGCTGCATCCCGTTCTCTCAGAGGAAGAGTTGGAACCGGTGATCCGTCGATTCTCACGGCAGCATCAACTCCACCCTGCGCTTATCCGTGCCATCATCAAGGCCGAATCCGATTTCGACCCTCGCGCGGTATCACGAGCGGGAGCCATCGGATTGATGCACTTGATGCCGCAAACGGCAGTGAAATTGGAGGTCCGGGACCTCTATGATCCCGAAGACAATATCGGAGGAGGAACGAAGTACTTACGCCAGTTGCTCGACCGATTCCGCGGCAACCTTCCCCTGGCACTCGCTGCCTATAACGCTGGAGAACGCGTCGTCGATCGTTACCGAACACTTCCGCCGATCGACGAAACCCGCCACTATGTCCGTAAGGTCTTGCGGTATTATCGACTCTTCCTCGCCCGAGATCTTGCCGTGACCGGCCACGTCATCCCGTCTTCGGAGTCCGCAATGCCACGACCCGCCCCTGTGTCTTCGATTCAGTCCGGCCAGTAGCTCGGACCCCTGAACACACTTGACTATGTTGTTTCCAACCCGGCCGTTTGGATCCCGGGAAATCGGATCGGTAATGGGCGCCGACACTGTTTTCTCTCCAGAGCGCAGCTTCCGCCACGCAATGCGCCACTTGAACCATGTTCTTCACCTCCAGATCGGCTTTCCCCGCAAAGGATCTGGACACCATCTGTTCCCACCGCGCCAGCTGAGCCGTGGCGCGAACGAGGGACTCCCGAGAACGGACGAGTCCGACTTGTCCCCACATAGTCCGTCGAAGTGAGTTGCGTACTTTTTCGGCATCCTCCAATCGTTCCAACCGACCGCGCCTTAAGCGCTCCACATGGTGAGTCACATCGGGCATCGAACGGCGAGAGGCCCAGCCGACAGCGGCCACGCCGGCCCGCATCCCAAATACCAATCCCTCCAGCAATGAATTGCTGGCCAGTCGGTTGGCGCCGTGCACACCGCTGCAGGCCACCTCGCCCGCCGCAAAAAGACCCGGCAATGTCGTGACTCCATTGATGTCGGTCGCCACCCCCCCCATCATGTAATGGGCGCTCGGAGAGACCGGAATCCATTCTTCCGTGATATCGATGTCATGGCGTAGACAGGTCGCATAGATCGTCGGAAATCGCCGTTTGACAAAACTCGCTCCCAAGTGAGTCACATCCAGGTAGACATGCCGCGCGCGCGTCGCCGCCATCTCCGCCCAGATAGCCCGCGCGACGATATCCCGGGGGGCCAAAACGCCGAGCGGGTGATATCGTTGCATGAACGTCTCTCCCCTATTGTTGCGCAGTTGGCCTCCCTCTCCTCGCATGGCTTCCGACAACAAAAAAGGCGGGCTCGACGGCAGATACAACGACGTTGGGTGAAACTGGACGAATTCCATGTCCTGGAGTTCCGCCCCCGCGCGAAATGCCATGGCCATGCCGTCGCCGGTCGCATTGGGTGGATTTGTGGTGCGGGCAAAAATCTGCCCCGCCCCGCCTGTCGACAGGACGACGGCCTTTGCGGGAACGATGAAGCGTTCTCCTGAATGTTCATCGAGCACCACCGCTCCACAACATCGGCCTTCCTCAACCACAAGATCAACCGTGAAGTGGTAATCCAGCCGGACGATCTGCTTTTGTCGGGCCGCCTGCGCCATCAAAACCCGCACCATTTCGTTTCCTGTCGCATCGCCTCTCGCACGGAGGATTCGGCTGCGGCTGTGAGCGGCTTCACGAGCAAAGGCGAATTTTCCACCGGTTTTGTCGAATTTCGCGCCCCAGCGGATGAGCTCTTGAATCCGATCCGGTCCTTCCTCGACCAAAACTCGCACCGCTTCACGACGACACAGGCCGTGTCCGGCCTTGATGGTATCCGTCAAGTGGATGGTGACATCATCCTCTTCGCTCAAGGCCACAGCTACACCCCCTTGCGCGAAGATGGAATTGCTTTGTAAGGGATGGCCCTTGGTGAGAATGATCACCCGACCTACTCGGCAGAGGTCCAAGGCGGCGCGCAGCCCGGCGACTCCGCTGCCGATGACGAGAAAATCTGCTTCGAGCGTACTCCGCGACATCGTTATCGTGGTTGGGTCGGCGGTGAGGGAGGTTCCGACAACATCTGTTTCGTCTTCATTCCGAATGGCAAATCCCCCTGCGCGCTGCGCAAGAGAATCGAATTCGTACCAACCCACTGCAACCGTGCATGGCCCCGCTGCCGGATACCCATGTCATTGGCATCTCGTTTCCATGTCCCTTGCCAATGGATGAAGACGTCGATATCGTCTTTTTCGATCACGACCCGTTCAATCTTGAACTCGAGGGAGATGGTGGAAAAGGCTTCGAAATCCATGTCGACCTGCCGTTGCAGTTCGTCCAGCTGACCCTGCGGCAACAGCATGGAATGGAACTCGGACCGATCCTTTCGTTCATAGGCGCTCCGCAAGGATTCCAACGCCTGGTCGATCCGGAGGAGTCGCTCATGCTCTGCCGGATATCGGATGGTCTTCGACGGACACCCAGTTACCACCACGGCGAGCACCATGAGCCACACGATGGACGAGGGCTGTGACAAACCGATCCGTCTCAGGTACATGGCGGTGCAGTATAGCATATGAGGAAAAGGTGCCGTGAGCTTGCATTTTCAGCGGAAAGCTTTTAGACTCGGCCCTCCTTAGGAGAGACTAAACATGTCAAGCGTCTTGAAAAAACGACGGAAGAAGATGCGCAAGCACAAGTACAAGAAGCTGCGCCAACGTCAGAAATTTCTTCGCCGAAAAAGCTAAGCTCAGCCGGCATGGCGGGAGGAGAGAACCGTGGCCGAGGGGAAGAAAGTCCGCATCCGCGTACGGACGGTCAATTGTACCTACGTGGGAGACTTCCTGGTCCCTCCGATGCGGAATCGTGTGTCCGATGCGATCAACGAAGAAGCACGTCTCTTCATCAGCTTGACTGATGTCGTCATCGACGATAAGGACCGGTCGGATTTCGTTGCGGTCAATAAGAACCTGATCGAGTCGATCGCTCAACTCTAGTCGTTTTGTCTCGCCCCCGTCAGCGCATTCTTTCGCCATCGTCGTAAGCCGGAACACGATTCCCTATCCAATCACGCAGCCTGACTCACGATGTTGATCATCAAACGATTCCTCCCGTTCGTGCGCCCTTATGTGGCGCGTTTAATACTGGCCGGACTTTTAGTGAGCGGGGTGGCGCTCATTAATCTTACCTTGGTTCGACTGGCTGGTACCCTCTGGGACATCATCACCGTTCAGCACGATGCCGATAAGATGACTCGGTCGATCGGCTTGTTCCTGGGCCTGGTGATCCTACAGGGGCTATGCTCGATGGGCCATAGTTATCTGACCGCATGGGTCTCTCAGGAAGTCGTCGCCGACTTTCGCAAACATCTCTTCGGCCACCTCCAGACGCTGACGGTCAGCTTTTTTGCTCGGCGCCGTACAGGAGAACTGCTCTCCCGATTGATGACCGATGTGACGGTTATCCAATCCATCGTGACCGAAACCCCCATCGATGGGATCAAGCAACTCGTGACGTTCATCGGGGGCATCACCTTCTTGCTCATGATGAATTGGCAGCTCTGCCTTTTGATTCTAATTCTTCTGCCGTTACTGGTTCTGGTCGCCAAGGTATTTGGTCGCAGGTTGAAATCCCTTTCCACCTCGATTCAAGACCAGACAGCCGCGCTCAGCACCCTCGTCGAAGAAGTGATCTCCGGCATTCGCATCGTCAAATCGTTCGTCCAGACGCAACGGGAACAGGCTCGTTTCGCGGATCAGGTCGATCAAACGCTCCATCTCACGCTCCGTCGAGCCGCAATCATGGCGGTCTTCATCCCGGTGATCAGCCTCCTGACGTTCTCATCAGCGACGGCGGTGCTGTGGTACGGAGGCAAACAAGTCATCGACGGAGTCGTCACGCCGGGCGATCTGTTCGCCTTTGTCTTGTTCGCCGGCATCTTGATCGGCCCCTTCAGCTCGGCAGCGCGCGTCTTTGCGCAGATCAAAGAGGCCCAGGGAGCGACGCAGCGTGTCTTCGAAATTCTGGATGCTCAGCCGGACATTTGCGATCGATCCGACGCACAGACCCTGGTGACCGTCGATGGCCATGTGCGGGTGGAGGGCGTCAACTTCAGCTATGATGCTCGCCATCTGGTGTTATCGAACCTATCGTTCGAAGCCAAACCAGGCGAACTGGTCGCGTTCGTAGGACCGACGGGCGCCGGCAAGACCACCGTGATCAACCTGTTGCACCGCTTCTACGATCCGACGGACGGTCGCATCACGATCGACGGCAAAGACTTGCGCCATGTGACCGTTGAGAGTTGGTACCGACAGATTGCTCTCGTTCCACAAGAAACCATCCTCTTTGGGGGCACCATCCTCGACAACATTCGCTATGGCGATATGGCGGCGAATGAAGCCGCCGTATTCGAGGCGAGCAAAGCGGCCCATGCTCATGACTTCATCACGAGCTTGCCGGACGGGTATCAAACCCTGGTGGGCGAGAAGGGGGTCAACCTCTCAGGCGGACAACGCCAACGAATGGCGATCGCTCGGGCGATCTTGAAGAATCCTCGCATTTTGTTACTGGACGAAGCGACCTCGTCGCTGGATACCGAATCGGAACGGCTGGTTCAAGAAGCCCTTCAACGCCTCATGGAAGGTCGCACGACTTTCGTTGTCGCCCACCGACTGTCGACCATTCAGCGTGCCGACCGCATTCTGGTTTTAGACAAAGGCAAACTGGTGGAAGAGGGCAACCATGCCCAGTTAATGGCCCGCAACGGGCTGTACCACTATCTGTATACCATCCGCTTGAACGAACCAATCGCTTGAGCTCTCGCCCTACCCCCTAAGCACAATCCTTCTCGAATGTACGATAGAATCAGAGACCATGTACCCCCACATCCTCCACCTATGTTCCGATGGGTCCTGCTTCCGCTGATCTGGTCCTCGTGGCTATCCATCGCACAGGCCGTGGAGATTGGAACCGAGGTCACTCTGTGGGTGGAATCAGGTATGGCCATCGCGACCAGTCAATTGAGCGGGCGAAGGGAACTACCGTTGGGTGCCCAGGAAATCGTGAGCAGTTCTAGCGCGAACGGCATCAATGGTGTCGTCGTGACATCCCACCGACTGTTGGGTTTTTCCAGCCGTGCTCTGACCTGGAGCAAGAAAGAATTGGACCTGAACGAAAAAGTCCTCGAACGAAAGATCCTTCCTACCTTCAGCCTCATCAGGACGGATCGACATTTGTATGGATTTCGAGGTGCCAACGGTCTGTGGCTCGAAGAAGCATTAGGTGTGCGGGAAAAAGTGACTCGCTTCCACAGCAACGACTATGGGGCCGTTTTCATCACAAATGAACGTGCCATCGGCATCACGCCACTCCTCGGCGGCTTTGCTTCGAAACCGTTGGACGTGCACGAGCGTATTGTCAGCGTAGCTAATGAGAATGGTCTTATCCTCGTTTCCACCACCAGGCGTACGCTGGTCTTCGGCAGCCGGTTGAGCGGATGGGAAGAGTTCGAGTGACTGCGATGATGGTTGCTCTTTAAAGCCTGTGTAAGATAGTCCCCTCATCCTTTCAGATTTTACCGGTTTGTAATGCCCTCCTAACACCGACGCAATATGCCCGCGATAGGCTTAGTGTCAAATCACAAACAATAAAAAGGAGGATCAGTATGGTCACAGTCGGCAAGTTAATGCAGAAAGAACCAGTGACGGTGGACGCGGGTACATCGGTCATCGAGGCGGCGAAACTGATGAAAGCCTGCAACGTCGAAAGTGTGCTCGTCGCCCGCCAAGCGAAGATCATTGGTATCCTAACGGAATCGGATGTCGTGAAGAAGTTCGTGGGGGCTGAGAAAGTCCCCTATTTCGTACCCGTGGAGGACATCATGAGCAGTCCCGTGCACGGCATCGAAGAGAGACGGCCGTTGACGGAAGCCGCCGACCTCATGGACAAGCATCGCACGCTTCACCTCGGCGTGACAAAAGGTGGAGCGCTCGTCGGTCTGGTATCGGTGCGGGACTTTCTCCGACCGGTCTCCATCGACGAATTTTAACGACCCTACCTTTCTTGACCCCGCTGCCTACTTGGCTAGGCAGCCTCGACCTTCTCTTCCATGTCGCCGGTCACATATAGGCGACCTTCCCTGGTATTCTCCGACGCCCCCTGAGTTGCATTTCCTCTCTCCTGCGTTGACACTGAAGGGAGCCCGGCTCTGCCACGAGGGTTCCACGATGACTCGATTGGACACACATCTCGCTCCTCGTGAACGTTCCTCCCCGATCTCTTCACAACCAGAACGTGAGCTGAAGCTAGCCGTTGCTCCAGATTTTCGCCTGCCTCGGCTTCCAGGCACGCCGATTCCCCGACGGCAACTGATCTCCACTTATTACGACACCGCCGCCTACGACTTGGCCCATGCGAAGATTACCCTTCGCCATCGCATCGAACGGGGAAAGAAGTCCTGGCAGTTGAAAATTCCGTTGGGCGTTGATCGGCAGGAAGTGGAAGTGGTCGGCAAGCAGGCCGATCCACCGGCTTCGCTATGCGACTTACTGATTCTCCGCCTCGGACATCGGAAACTGATGCCGGTCGTGACGCTGCGCGTTTGGCGAAGGGGCTTCCTGGTGCATCACGGTCGAGTACCCATCGCTGAGATCGCCCTCGACGCGGTGTCAGCCGACAAGAACGGTCGTACCACTCGGTGCTTTCGCGAACTCGAAATCGAACAACGGCAGGGTGACGAGGCCTCACTCCGTTCCCTCGAACAGCAGCTGCGAGAAGCCGGTGCATCCGATCACGACGGACGACCGAAGCTCTTTCGTGCCCTCTCGCTTCCAGCCCCTACCCCACCGGTGCAGCCTGAGGCGGAGGCGCAGGCGGTCGAATGCCTAAAGTGGGCGCTCGCTCAGCACGTCGGGAGGCTCCTCGCCCATGATCCCGGCACGAGGCTCGGAACCGAGCGTGAGAGCCTGCACCAACTGCGTGTCGCGACGAGACGCCTGCGCGCCATGCTCCGCACAGCTCAACCGATTCTCCTCCCTGCGTGGGTCACGTCACTGCAACAGGAGCTCAAGTGGCTCAGCGAACTGTTGGGACCGGCCCGCGATCTCGACGTCCAGATCGCCTATTTCACGGAGGAATCTGCTGCATTGGATGCGCGAGATCGCAAGCTGTTCGCACACTTCATCTCCCATCTGCGGATCCAACGAACGGCCGTTCAGCAGCTGATCCTCAGCGAACTCACGAGCGCTCGATACTTCGAACTCATCCGGCGGCTTCAACAAGCGGCACAGGACCCATCGATCGTGGAGTCTCCCCTGACCGTACGCCGGCTTGCCAAGCGAGAATTCAAGAAACTGCGGAAGGCGATCAGCCGACTCACCTCTTCTCCGACAGATGCCGCACTTCACAAGATCCGCATCAAGGCAAAACGCGCCCGCTATGCGGCGGAACTCGCTCGCAGCTCGGTGGGGAAACCGGCCGGTCGGTTTATCAAGTCCGCATGGGCTGTCCAGGATCTCCTCGGCATCCATCAGGATGCGTTCCAAGCGGAACGTCACATTCGACAGTTTTTGAAGTACTCGACAAAAGTCCGCACCGGATTTCTCGCAGGACGCATGGTGGAGCGCCAGCGCCACCGGCGCCAACAAGTCCGCAAAGACATGAAGCCGCTGCTCAAGGCTTTGCTGAAACGAGGGAGGAAGGCCTGGGGATGAACGGAATAACGGTGTTGTCAGCCAAACAGATCAATCACGTGAGCAAGTGGGGTCAGCAAGGTCCTCGTTGCCCATCGTCAACGACGATGTCCAATGGCGCATTCCGGAGGCTTGGTGACATGGTAGAGGGTCCGGGAAACTCAAGACGTAGCGGTCGCGCCATGGAGTGGAATGAATCTCGCCAATATGCACAGTACAAAATCTGACCCTGACCATTTCTTCAGTTTATGGTTGGCGGTTTCAAGTTCCAAGTGCAACGGGTGAATCATGGCGCACGTGCGCATAGACTTCCAGGGGCGTCGCAAAATTGAGACATTTGCGGGGACGCGTGTTCAGCCGATCGGCGATGGCGTTCAACCCCCGTTGGGTGGAGCCCGACAGGTCGGTGCCCTTCGGCAAGTACTGGCGCAGCAGCCCATTCGTGTTTTCATTCGTGCCGCGTTGCCACGGGCTGTGGGGGGCGGCAAAGAACACCTGAATCTTGAGTTGCTGCGCCAAGCGCGCATGTTCGGCCATTTCTTTGCCTTGATCGTACGTCAGGGTTTTCCGCAACGGGGCAGGCCCATGCCGGAGTGTCGTGGTGAAGCCCTGCCGGGCACTCGTGGCATCCGTCCCGTCCATTCTGGCCAGGAGAACCAAGCGGTGACCTCGGTTGTCAATAGTGGACGCCATGAATTGCAGCCTCATGCCGCCGGCTGTTGACGGGCCCACTGAAGAGCAAATGCCGCAGGTGAGCAATTTCCCAGTCGAGAATGTCGCCGCTGACGGTTGTAGAACAGCTCGATGTACTCCGAGATCTCGCGGTGAGCCTGCTCACGGGTCTCGTAGCGCCGGTGATGCACCAGCTCATTCTTCAGCGTCCCCCAGAAACTCTCCATCGGCGCGTTGTCATAGCAGTTGCCCTTGCGACTCATGGACGCGGGCATGCCGAACTGCAGCAGCTGCTCCTGATAGTCCTGAGCACAATATTGGGCCCCACGGTCGGAGTGGTGAAGCAAGCCTGGGCGTGGGCGCTTCGCCCCCACCGCTTTCCTTAAGGCGTAGCTCACCAAGTCCGTCGTCATCCGAGCACCCATTGCATGCTCGACCACCTCACAGGTGAACAGATCCTTGATGCCGGCGAGATACAGCCAGCCTTCCGCAGTCGGCACGTACGTGATGTCGGGGACCCAGGTCTCGTTCGGTCGTGTCGCAACAAACGTTTGGGCCAAGACATTCTCCGCCACTGGCAGGGCATGATTGGACGCGGTGGTCGTGGTGAACCGCCGAACTTGTGTGCAGCGCAGCCCCAGCTTCTTGCGCAGCCGCTTGATGCGCCCGATCCCAGCGGGGAACCCGTCGGCACGCAATTCGGCTTGGAGGCGCTCCGGGCCGTACGTCTGACGGGTGCGCACATGGGCGGCTTGGATCGCCACTTCCAGCCGCACATTCGCCTGATCGCGTTTCGACGGACGCCGATGCTGCCAGGCATAGTAGCCGCTTCGAGACACCTCCAGCACTCGGCACAACAGACTCAGCGGATAGTGGGCACGCCGCGTCCTCATCAGCGCGTACCGGGCAGCTGCGCCTTCGCAAAGTACGCGGTGGCTTTTTTTAAGATGTCGCGCTCCATCCGTGCTTCGGCAAGATCGCGTTTGAGTCGGGACAGCTCCGCCTCCAGCTCCGTCATGGGTCGTCGGTTCTCCCCCAGCGTGGCGAGCTGGCCTCGCCGGGCTCGCCCCACCCAGTTCTTCAGCGTTTTGCCTGACATGCTCAGGCGCCTTGCTGCCTCTGCAATCGGCACCTGCTGTTCCAGGACCAGCTGCACGGCTTGTTCCCGGAACTCCTTCGTATACTGCTGGCGCGGTAGGTGTTCCATCTCTCCACCTCCAACCCTCAGATCATAGGGTGAAGGCGTCCACTTTTTCGAGCTTACCTCAATATAAGATTGATTTAAACTTGGAGGACCACAAACCTTTCCGAGATCAATCGTCCAAATTCTAAGTGTGGCGCACCCAAGCATTTACAGCACGACGATACTCATGGAAGTATTTGTGGAGCTTTTGAATGTCACCGGCTCCTACCCACGACTCGAACTCCTGCGTGAAGTTATACTGCGGCACAGGCATGATCTCGAAGGGGTTTGTTCGCTTCAATAGGTCGTGGTCAAGTGTAACGACAACCTCACAAATTGCTTTCCGTGCTTCAGTCAGGTGATCCGCGAGCAACTTCCACTCGCTGAGGTTTTGTCTGCAGCGCGGATCTCCGGTGTGGGCGATGTAGTTATTCGCCATGTTGCAAACATCGTCACAACATTTGAGCTTCGCGAAAAGCTCGTCAATTTGAGGTTTCTGAACGATATTCTTTGACTTGGCTTCTACAAGCAGTCGTGCCAGGGAAATCACATCCCTTCTGCGGTCACACAGCCTGCGGATAGCCATCGCCTGCCAGGTGACATACCCGACCTCGATGTGCCATCCGATAGGACCGCTGAACTCCCCGGTGAGTTCCCGAGCGCGGCCCATCAGCTTGAAAAAGCAGTCATGGAGCAACATGGTGTAAATCTGCGGCCAAATGTGACGGTCAAGCCACTCCGACCAGTGCTGAGAAAAACCAGGGTTCATTGGCATACCCTTGTGCCTTTCGAGTTCGTGTTCAGGCACGATCGCCTCACTCTGGGTCGTGGACGTAACCCGATCTTCCACGTTTGTCGTCAGCGATGTCTGTTGCCTCATGCGGTCCGCTTCGAGAAGTGCCCAGCCCTTCGGGTCCTTGCGTATCTCGGGATCAGCTAGATACGGCTTGAACCACAGCTCGGCACCCGTTGAAGCAGGTGCTGCGGGGTTTTCTTGGATGCACCGCCAGCCAGTTACACTCGACCACTCATAGACTGTCTTCCCTAGCATGTTGTAAACGAACACACGAGTGAAGTTCGATCGCCGCAGCTCATCGTTCAGATGCCAGTTCAGGTCTTTGAGGGTGATGGTCACGCCCGGCAATTGGAAGGTCGCCACTGGGGCCCAAGGGACAAAGGTGGCGACAAGCAGCCACACCTCGTCGAACTGCTTGAAGTCATAGAGCTCCGACTTTTCGATCTTCTTGCGGATACGCCGCGCTAGTGCAGGGACCTGTTCCCGCAGCGGAATACAGCCTGAGGTCAACTTGCCCTTCTCATCGTTATATGCCGTGGCCGCTCGCAGGCCGCGCTTCGCGAGCACTGCGCCTTCGTCAGCAGAAAATTCGGTCACCTGGATGCCGATCCTGTGACCGTCGTAGTGAATCTCGACGTCAGTGCCCGTCTCACCCCCATAAGTCTCTTGCGGATCGGTCATGCTTGTGTACGACAGACCGATCAACTGGAAGAGGCGGACGGCTACTGTAGACTCACGTTGGTACTTCTTCTTTCTTTTCGTTAACGTCACTTTCCTTCACCGCATTTTCAGACCGCTGGACGCTGAGCGCGATCTGAAACCGACGCTACAGCGCAGATGAACGCCCTGTCAAGGCGAAGAGCTAGGGTTCAAGGGAGAACAAGGGGGTTCGGGAATGTTCTGTAGAAAACCTCTTTCATCAGGTTGAACAGCGTGCGCTACATGAGACATGAGGAGGAAGCTCAAGGGCAGAGCACAGGTCAGGCTGATGGGTGAAATGACCAGACTCTCTGAAATACACTGGTACGAGGCGCATGGCATCGGGCGCAAGAAGATGAAGATCAAACGATTCCTGGACTGAGGAAATAATCATGCGACGAAAACTGAAAAACCATAAGTTCGTTCTGTGTGTCAAAAATGACGAATGCGATGATCTGGAAACACGCAAGGTCTACCGGAGAATCGTGGATCCCAAAGTGGAAAAGGATGGATACTTTCGTGTGATCGATGAA
The DNA here is from genome assembly GCA_025934915.1 of Nitrospira sp. GTDB lineage: Bacteria > Nitrospirota > Nitrospiria > Nitrospirales > Nitrospiraceae > Nitrospira_D. The sequence continues at coordinate 15,028 of JAICWG010000004.1, read as the reverse complement.
TCAGGCGACGATTATATTTACCCCGCCTCCTATTTGTTCAGGTTGAATTGCCACAGGAAGCAGAACAGGCCATCGCTGCTGCAGGGTAAACGAACTGCTGCTGAGAAGTCTGAACCGGAGTGCCGTTTACTTCACTTTGGACAACTCGGCGGGAATTCTGATCTCTGTTCCGTCTTGCAGATTGACGACGAACACCGACGATGCAGTGGGGTCGAACTGTTCGTAGGCGAAGAGCGCCGTGAACCGTGACCGGAAGGCTGGGCCGCTGCTTTCGTTCTTTCGCCCCCGTTCGGCCTTGCCGATGTCGATCGGCTTGATCCGTTTCGATCCTTGCTGCAATTCGATCAATGCGCCCTCGGCGAAATATTCGTCATCGCCGCACAACTGCACGTCCATTTCCATGTTAGGCATGTCCATCACTTTCTGAATGAACTCCTCGGGCATGCGCACGTCCGTCTTCCGCTTCTTCGATTCTGCCGCTTCTTGGCGACCAAAGGCTTCGAGTCGGTACCGCTTGGTACGAAGGACAGCGCTCGCGCCGCAGGGGTTTTTCTCTGGGTCGGCACCTACGCGAGTCGCCAAGGACGCTTGCTGAAGGACCTTCTTCACATCTTCCGGCGAAGTGGTCTTTTCCATCGGAATTCGCCCGATCTCCAGCGCTTTGTGCGCCTCGTCTGACGACAGATTGATGTCAATCGCCCACACGCCGCTGTTCCCTGCCGCAAGGACTCCGACCAAGCCCAGCAGTGACGCAAGCTGTTTGCAACCAGTCATGCCTTCCCTTTTATAGCGCCGATACGGCGAAGTCTAAGGTATCCAGCACCATCAGATGCAGGTGAATGATATGCATTGTAGGTGAACCGTCATGCCTTTGCAATTAAGCCGTGAACCGATTCCAATTCGTATAGGGCTTGCGTCGATACAGGTCTTCGACATTCACGAGAAGAGGATAACCGACCGACCGAAGCAGCTGCACCACAAGTTTCAGCGGTAATCCCACCACGGTCGTGTAGTCGCCGATGATCCGTTCCACGAGATCTCCACCGAGTCCTTGGATCGCATAGGCTCCGGCTTTGCCTAATGATTCCTCCGATGCAAGATACCGTTCATACGCTTGATCGAGATCCGCTTTCATCCGGACTTCGGCCGTAGCAGCCTCCACTGATTCAATGTTTCGCCCATGATCGCATAAGGCGACGGCAGTATAGACATGATGCGAGCGGCCAGCCAGACGTGCCAGCATGGCGCGTGCGTCTGCCAGATCCACCGGCTTCCCAAGTAGTTGTCCCTCGAGATCGATCACGGTATCGCTGCCGAGTACGAGGGCCTGTGGTCGCACCAGTGCCACGGATCTCGCCTTTTCACGCGCGAAACGCCTGACCTGCTCGACAGGCGACAACCCGACCGTGGGCTGCTCGTGAAACTCCGATGGGCACACCTCGAAGGAAAGGCCCAACAGTGTCAGAAGTTCCCGGCGGCGTGGCGAATTCGACGCCAGCACTAGCTGCATCGCGAGACCAGCATGCTCAGCTCATCGGCTGATTCGGCCTGATGGTGGTCCGTTATGGCTTCCGGCCGATCGTGGAAATCTGCGAGAAGGGTATGGAGTGCTTCGACGGAAGAGACCTGCACCATCTGTGCGCGAAGCGAGGCGGCATGTGGAAAGCCTTTACAATACCAGCCTAGATGTTTACGCATACGATAGAATTGCTTTTCTCCGACCAGCGCTTGGAACTGTCGCGCATGATCGACCAGCACAGCGAAGCGCTCGTTCAGCGAAACCTCGCCGGGATCTCGCTCGACGTCAGCCCCACCCATACCACGGGCTCGCATGCGGGCCTGTTCTTTTGAGCGAAAGAACCACGGCGCGCCAAGCACACCCCGCCCGACCAACACACCATCGACCCCGGTTTCACGAACTCGTACCGCGATATCGCCAAGATTCTGAATGTCCCCATTCCCCAATAACAATGTTCCGGTTCCCCGCACCAGTGTGGCAGCGCGCCCAATGGCCGACCAGTCCGCCGAGCCTCGATACATTTGCCGGAGCGTTCGGCCATGAAGCGAGATCACGGCCGGTTGCTCCATCAAAAGCTCCTCGATCCATCCCTCAACCGTCACTGAGTCATAACCAAGTCTCGTCTTCACGGAAAGGGGTACTTGGCGCCGATGGGTTGGGCCGGTTTTGCCGCGCTGACGATTCAGACGTTCAAACATGGCGAGGCGCGCCGACTGAAAACCTGCTTGTTCGAGAGTCTGTCCGCCTGCCCAATCCTCGATTCCACATTTGGCCGACTGTATAATCGTGCGGGCCAGTTCTGGAGTGCGGATCAATCCGGCGCCTGATCCGGACGACGCCACACTCTTCGACGGACAACCCATGTTGATGTCCAGCCCGTCGAAACCCAGCTCGCACACCGCCAGCGCCGCCAAATAAAAGAGATCCGGATCTTTCCCATAAAGCTGTGCCACGATTGGGCGCTCCTTCTCGCTGTACAGGAGCGTCTCCAAGTGAATCTCCGGTCCGTGACAGACGTCATGGACGTGCGTAAATTCTGTAAAACTGACGTCCGGCTTCCCCTGCTGGGCGATCACGGATCGAAAGCAGGCATCGGTCACACCATCCATGGGGGACAACCCTATGAGCGGGCGTGGGAGGCTCAGCCAAAAGTTCATCTCAGCTCTCGTACAGGAGAACGCCGGGTTCGTTGGCAAAACGGTAGGCGCACCGAAGCTCCTTGGCCTCTCTCTCGGCAATGCCTCGCAACTCCGGCGCCACCTCACGGACAAATTCCACAAACTGTTCGACTTTCAGCAAGAAGAAATCGTAGGTGCCAGAGAGAGATCGTGGCTCACGGAACCAAAACACCACAAATCCATCGAGCGACACGTCGCGTGCTTTGAGCCGACGACAGGATTCTACAAACATGTCCTCCACCTTTCCTCCCCAGTGAAGAATCTCATAAGGGAGATAGACGGAGCGATAGAGGTCCAAACCTTGGATACTGGCCTGGTCTTGGCTCCATTCTGTTCCTGCCAGCTCGGTTTTACCAGCCAGTACCCGTGCATATCGATCGTAGGCCACTCCAAGCGTGTGCTTGTCAGATATCGACCTCGGCTCTTCCGACAATGAGCACGCATCGAAATTCAGTACGGCCTGTTCGGCATTGCTCAACCGGGAGAACAGCGACCCATAATTTCGGGAGAATTGGGCGAATTCATCCACGATTAATTCGACTGGTTTGGTATCCACTTCCAAGGCAAGACCCTTCAGGCTGGTAAGCTGAGGATGACATAGAATCTGATCGAGCATCTCGAACAAGACGGTCGGAATGGGGGCGGCATGGGCATCGATCCAGGCAGGAAGCGCGTCATCACCCCTACCACCTTTCAGTCGTGAATCGAGGATTCGGTGTGATTCATGAACGGCCAGACCCGCCACGTGAATCTCAACCACTCGATCCATGGGAAACTCGTTGAGAAATTCCTCGACAAATCGTGTAAGCGACATGTCCAGATGCGCTCCGGAATATCGAAACACTGTCCAAAGATGGCCCACGTCCAAAACCAGCCCACAGGAGGCTTGTTCGCTGATGACCCGAAAAAACCTCGGGATGGACATCGTCCCTGCAACAAAGTAGGTGAGTGGCGGCATTTCAAGCAGTACCAATGGCGTGCTTCCATTGGCCAACCGGCACTGTTGATCGAGCAGATGTTGGATCAATCGTGTATTATCAGCCACCACCTTCGCGCTTAACGGTGTATAGAGGGGAGGAAGATAGGTCCCGTAGTGATAGCCGGCGAGATATTTTGTCGCACATTCGTGATTCAGCCAGGCACTTTGCAAGAGCAGAAGGTGGTCTGCAGCCTCAGAGATTTCCTGTACAAACGCCGTAGAATCGACCATCTCAGGCTGAGTGACCCACAACCCTTCGCCATGATATGTCAGCAAACCGTCGCCTGCCTCTTTTCTAGTGGAGACCAAAGCCATGTGTGTCGTACGGAACACTTCAAGGTAGGTAGGCGGCACTTGACGTTCTTGTAAACTTCGCCGCAAGCTAGCGAGGTCCGGAGCATGAATATCGACAGAAAGCCCCAGCCCATGCACCGGAATTGTCTCGAGCCGACGAATAAACTCCCTATGGTAAAGCCCACTCGACACCATCCTTACTCCTTTGTCGACGGTCAAAAAGCGTTACCAGTGTATGCTGTCAAACCATTGAGTGACAAGGCTTTCAACCTCTCATGGCCTCCAAGTACCTTCTGCTATACTTGGCATACATTGCAGCCAGGAGGGGGGCAGATTCGTGAGGAAAGAGGACCTCGCTGAGGAATGGCGGACCAGGACGATCAACAGTCAAAAGCCTCGGATCACCAGACCATACTGGTTGCACATATGATGACACCAGGCGTTGTCCAGATTCCAGGCGATGTATCGGTCTCCGAGGCAGCATCGCTCTTGGAGCGCGAGCGAATGCCCTGTCTTCTGGTTAAGGATACGGGGTCTCGATTCGGACTCATGACGCCGACCGACATTGTCAAAAAGGTCGTCGCGCAGGGTCTCGAACCGGATGACATCGAAGTCCGGACCATCATGACACGACCAGTCCAATTCATCGAGTATGATCGAGCGATGGACGAGGCCTCGGCGCTCATGATGTCCACCGGAACACCGATTCTCATCGTCACGAAGCAAGAACAACCGGTCGGTGTCCTTACCGCGAAGGACCTGATCCTTTCTCCAAAGCGATGCGCGACGAACATCTCCGCCACCATCAGTGTCATTGAGGGAGAGGGCGTGGGAAATGAACATCCGGCTGCCATCTCACAACTCAGTCATGCCGGCGCCTCGGTGGAATCTCTCGCGCTGTTGTTGCCTGGGACCAAAGTCATATTGAGCTTTTGCCTCTCTGAGATGATGAGTCCCTTGACCATTCGAGGGATCGTCTTGAATAACGTCAGGGTTGAGCCGCTGACCGACACGACCGGTTCCCTCATGACAGCACCTTGGGGCGTAGAGATACAATTCGTGGATCTCTCTCCGGCGGATCAATCCAGAATCAAAGCCTGGGTGCTGACTAATCTCCCTAAGTCTTTCGACCCCTCTTAGACCGCACCAAATCCCGGCAATCTTTGACCAATGTGCGATCCATTGGTACAATTTTTTGTCTCATCCACCGTAAGAGGACAACCATGAATATAACCGGCAGATCTTCGCAGATTCCTCCCCGTCCCGCTTTATCACGAGATGAGATCCTGCATCAAATCAGTGCCCTTCTGGACAGCCGGGAGGACGATCTGCATGCCGCTCTCATGACAGAACTCTTGACCGGGCTGCTGAAACTCCACGATGCACACTTAGACCTTCTGGATGTGAAAATCGTGAATCGTGCCGTCAAAGAACTGCGTCATGCATTCAGCGTCTTCCACGGGTATCGCAATCGCCAGAAAGTCAGCATCTTCGGCTCGGCACGAACTCTCTCCGAGGATCCTAATTATCACCTAGCTTATCAGTTCGCCCAAGCCATCGTCCGAGAAGGGTTCATGGTCATCACCGGGGGAGCAGATGGGATCATGCGTGCTGCTCAAGAAGGTGCCGGGCGCGAGAACAGCTTCGGCGTCAATATCATGCTGCCGTTCGAACAAGGTCCTAACTCCACGATCGCCGATGACCCGAAGCTCATCACCTTCAAATACTTTTTCACCCGCAAGTTGATGTTTCAAAAGGAAGCAAACGCCATTGCGCTCTTCCCTGGCGGGTTTGGCACACACGACGAAGGTTTTGAAATCCTCACGTTGGCCCAGACCGGCAAGAGTGATCCGCAACCGATCATCTGCCTTCAAGCCCCCGGCTGCGACTATTGGAACGATTGGTCGGCCTTTGTGACGAGGCAACTGCTGCAGCGGAAGCTGATCAACGAAGAAGACATGAGTCTCTTCACAATCGTCAACTCCGCAGACGCAGCCGTGGGCCAAATCCTCCGATTCTACCGTCGCTACCATTCCATGCGCTTTGTTGGACGAGAACTCGCGATGCGGCTCAAGCAGATCATTACGCCCGAGCAACTCGATCAGCTCCGTGACGGATTCTCCGATCTTCTATCGGAAGGGACGTTCGAACTTCGCGGCCCACTCGCGGAGGAATTGGATGAGCCGACCCTGCGCGATCTTCCTCGACTTGTATTTAATTTCAACAGGCGCAGTAGCGGCCGACTTCGTCAACTGATCAATCACCTGAACGAGTTGTGAACCATAGCAGGCATAGATACGACAGGCCTTTTAGTCCTGACCTGGGCATGCTATTCTCTCCATACTGTATGGGTAACGTATCCTCCGCACCCCCGTTCCATGGTTTCCCGGACATTGTTCTGTACCATGCCGAATGTTCCGATGGGTTCGGGGCAGCCTGGGCTCTCTGGAAAAAATTTCCGAGTGCGAACTTTTTGCCCGTCAAACACGGCCATCCCCCCCCTCCTGACCTCAAGGATCGCCGTGTCGTGATCGTTGACTTCAGCTATGCCCGACCGATCTTGGAAGCCATGACCTCTGAGACCAAGGAACTCCTTGTTCTGGATCACCATATCACCGCCGAGCGGATCTTGGACGGCTTCTCAAACGCCTACTTCGATCAAACAAAATCCGGTGCCGTCCTGAGTTGGGAATGGGCGCATGGCACGGCGGCTCCATGGCTGCTTCAGTACATTCAGGACAAGGACTTATGGACCTGGGCTTTGCCGGGGAGTCGAGAAATCAACGCGGCTTTGGCCTCCTACCCGTTTGACTTCAACGTATGGGATAATTTTACTCAGCCGACACTTGAGCAGGAAGGTCGAGCCATCTTGCGCTATGAACATGAGCTCGTTGGAAAGCTCGCAGCACAGGTTTCGATGGTTGAATTCCAGGGTATCGTCGTTCCCGCGGTGCAAAGCTCAATCTTGACCAGCCAAATCGGCGAGCGTCTGTCGCCTCATCATCCATTTTGCCTGATCTGGCATGACCGTGATGGCCGTCGCTATTTCAGCATGCGTTCCAGATCTGACGGGACGGATGTCGGGAAAATCGCCGCCTCATTCGGAGGCGGAGGCCATACTCATGCTGCTGGATTTTCCGTTCCACTCGAGATCGACAGAACACTGCCAGCCGATCCCAGACTGCCTCGTGCGGTCGGCGATCGCCGCCGAACTCCATAATGTCGGACTACCGTGATTCCGCTCCACGACGATAATCCCACTCAACAGACTCCCATCGTCACGATGATCCTCATCGGCTTCTGTATCGCTGCGTTTCTCCACCAAGTGAATCTTCCTCGGGAGGCAGCCGAGCGGTTCGCATTTCAATATGGTGCCATCCCTGCCGTTGTTTTCGGCCAAGCTTCGCTTCCTGAGGAATCCGTTGCGATTCCAGCGTTCCTTACCCTGATGACCAGCATGTTTCTTCACGGAAGCTGGATGCATCTACTCGGGAACATGCTCTACCTCTGGATTTTCGGCAATAACATAGAAGATGCGATGGGTCACGCGAAATTCGTCGTCTTCTATATTCTATCCGGTATCCTTGCCGCTCTGAGCCATGCCTTGACCGACCCTTCCTCCCAAGTCCCGATGGTTGGGGCAAGCGGGGCCATCTCGGCTGTGCTCGGTGCTTATCTACTGCTATTTCCACACGCTCACGTGCTGGTCTTGTTGCCGGTGATCGGAATTATCCGAGTGGCGGCGGGCATCGTCCTCGGCATGTGGTTTATCACACAGCTGATCAGTGGCGGCATGAGCGTGGGAGCCACTGGAGGCGGTGTTGCCTTTTTCGCTCATATCGGCGGATTCATCGCGGGCATGATACTGATCGGTCTCTTCAAACGGAAAGACGTGCGATTTTTTTCGCCAGGCCGGTCGACGTGGTCTTCATGATGATGTACCTCTGAGAACCGAGACGGCGTGCTTGCTGCCGAAGAGCCTTTTCACCATGTATACGGGGCGTATTGAGCGAACTTAGGCGGGCCTTCTGATGCGCTTGATGAACCGGTGAGCTAACTCTTCTGCTGTCAGAGCTTCGGGAGCGGTAAATGTCACATGTCCCATCTTTCTACCGGAACGAATCACACGCTTGCCATACAGATGAAGCACCGTTCCTGCGGTTGCATGGAGCGCGTAGGCCCCTTCGCCGGATGTCACGGATCTTACTTCCTCACCAATGAGATTCACCATAATCGCGGGGCTCAGGAGCCTTGCTTCTCCCAACGGGAGCCCGCAGGTTACTCGTACCTGCTGCTCGAATTGGGATACGGTACAGACATCCAGTGTATAGTGACCGGAGTTGTGAGGACGAGGTGCAATCTCGTTAATAAGGAGGGGACCATCTTTAGCCTGAAAGAATTCTACGCAGAAAACGCCGACGCCCTGTAACGCAGCTACCGCTTGTATTGAAAGTTCGGTCGCTTTCTCGGCGACACCAAGCGGGATGGAAGCAGGCACGCGGCTTTCTCGTAAGATGCCCAGCTCGTGCCGATTTTCAACCGCCGGATATACACAGTACGCTCCACTCTCGCTTCGCACGACGAGAATCGAAAGCTCTCGGACATATTCTATGAATTGTTCAAGAATCCACCGATGACCGGGCTTGATAGCTTTCAATATTTGTTCAACTTCTCTCATATCCGAAGTGTCTCGGAGTAGCCACTGACCTTTCCCATCGTACCCGCTTTTCGCTGTCTTACAAACAGCGGGAAGGCCGAGACGGTCGACTGCTGAGATCAGTTGAGGTGCCGATTCGACAACCGCAAAAGAGGGAACAGAGAGGTCCCGTGACGACAAGTATTGTTTCTGTTCGATCCGATCCTGGAGGATCCGGAGAACAGCTCCGGAAGGTCGCATAGGGCAATGTCCTTCCAGCCATTCGCAGAGCTCTGCAGGCACATTTTCCCATTCCAGAGTAACGGCATCGGCAACATTTGCGAATTGGTTGCGTACACCAAGATCCGTGAATGGCGCAGTAAATGAGTGGGTGGCAGTCCGATGAGCGGGCGCGTCGGCGTCTGGATCCCAGACAGCTACCCGGTAACCCATGCGGTGAGCGGTCTCGGCGAACATAGCCCCCAATTGCCCACCACCCAATACTCCCAGAGTGGAGCCTGGCTCAAGGATTCGCTCGGTCACAGCTGCCGACTCATCTCGCGCCCTTGGCCTCGGGAGAATTGAGAACGCTCTCCGTTTGAGCCGCTCGGTAGCTCTTAATGCGCTCAGCAATTTCCGGATGGCTTCCTGCGAGAATTTGGCCGGCGAGGAGACCGGCATTCTCGGCACCGCCGATCGCCACTGTTGCAACTGGAATGCCCTTTGGCATCTGGACGATTGATAATAAGGAATCGAGCCCGCGAAGGTTTTCTGTCGGAATCGGGACACCGATCACCGGAAGATGGGTCTTGGCAGCCACCATACCGGGAAGGTGAGCCGCTCCTCCAGCTCCCGCAATGATGACTTTGACCCCTCGATCAGGAGCATTTGTAGCGTACTCGAAGAGGCGGTCCGGCGTCCGATGAGCAGAAACGACAAGTAGTTCATAAGGAATACCCAGCTCGTCCAAGATCGCTCCGGATTTTTCCAAAATAGGGAAATCTGATGTACTACCCCCCAAAATCCCGACAAACGGCTTACGGCTCTTGATCTCTCGGCTTGCGCTTTTTCGAGACCGGCTCGCGACCTGCTGTATTCTACCCATCTTTTCACCTCTCTTTCGATCGACTCCTAGAATAAATACAGCACCTTAGCGAGTTCATTTGATGTGGTCAAGGAGATTGGAGTCGTGGCAATTGCCCCACCAGCAATTTACTCACTCTATGGCCTTCGTTTTGCTCACCCCAGTTGGATAAGACCCGCAGTAACAATTCGCAGGTTTGCAAAGAACCGGCTGCAATACGGGCAGCTACAATCGCTGTGCGTTGGAGAAATGAAGTTGCACTGAAAAATTGACAAGGATAACGCTTGCAGCTATCAGTGATTGCGAAGATGGCCCAGAGAGATTCCCTGAGCCATCTTCAAGAAGAACTATGTGCAGCATCGATTGTGCCGCACGATCGACTATTTACCGCCCGGTGCCGCTACCTTGGGTGCGAACATCTCAAACACACTTGGGGACCGCTCAATATAATCCGGTGGGAAGAAGTTAAAGCGCCGCCACAGTTCGTACCAAAGAGGGACACGGTTCATGATCACCCAACCCAATACCTTTGTGCCCTGTCTCACCTGAGCCTGTTCAGGCCATGGTTGAGGATCATCCGGATCAGGAACGACCCAGAACCGATAATTCCCTTTTCCATCGTCTATCTGGTCAACCACCTTGATGACACCGCCACGAGTGCCTGCCATCAACGAAGGCCAGGCAGGCAATGGGATAGCCGGCACTCCGAAAAACAAGATCCGAACCTTCCGCCCAGGTTTCAACAGCGGAGCATCCAACCCTTCGGCCACCATTTCGATGGCTGGATCCGAGGAGAGTGGAGAAATAGTGACCAGATTGTCTCCCTGTTTAACCGTCTCATTGATACCGACCTTCGCCATCTTGACGACGGTTCCGTCCATCGGAGCGATGAGGCGCGCCGCCTCGATCCGTTGTTGGACACCCTGTTGCCGGTACGAGATATCCGCCAACTGCTCCGTTGCCTTGGCGGATTCGGCCACAGCGGCATCGCGCGATGCTATTGCATCCATAAGCCGTTGCTGCACATCCGCGGTGATTTGATCACGTCCGAAGCTCAAGGCTGAGCGAGCCTGCTCGGCAGCCAACAAACTGGCCTGTGCTGCCTGCAAACCTGCTTTTGTGCCGATTTCCGTCTGAATCGTTAGCTCGAGCTCCCGTTGTGAAACCAGTCCGTCCCTAACAAGTTGCCGATGCCGGTCGACATTGAGTTGCGCTGTGTGCACATCGATCTTAAGTTGTTCGACCTTCTGTTGTGCCTCCCGCACCTTATTGTCAGCTTCCACCACTCTGGCTTCAGCTGAGGGCACGGCGGCCTGGACCAGCTTTTTCATCTCCCCAATCCGCTTATTTAGTTGATCCGCTCTAGCGAGTGCTGCCTGGCGTGTTTGTTCTAGAGCGACCTTACGCTGTTCGAAGAGAGGGAGAATCTCAGGCGCCATGAAGGTCGGGTCATAGTCCTCGAGCTCGCCGACGAGGTCCCCTTTTTTGACCTTGACCCCTTCAAAAATATGCCAAGCCTTGACACGCCCCGTAATCCGGGACTCGATCTTCTGCGGCCGGTCGTAAGGAGTATACGCAGAAACCTTCCCATTCACAGAGATGGTCTGTGTCCAGGGAACGAACTCAAGGATGATCAGAAAAAGTAGGAGGATTGTCAATATCGCACGAGACGCCGTGAACATTCCGCCAGGGATCTGCACCGCTTCCCAGCATGGCAACTTTGCCAATGTGGGTCCCTGTTCGATGGTGATCGCTTCCAAGCCTACCCCTCGCTTGACCAGCGCACGTTCCCCGCTGCCTTCGACACCGCGACCTAGGCTAGCCATGGAGCCTCCATTAAGTTACCGGTGTTGATTTGCCATTCCAACCGTTTACGCATGAGCATGATGCAGCATAATACGACGATCAGCATGATCCGTAAGATTGGGATCTGTCGACACGAAGATCACAGACCATGCTTCATCTTTTGAGCACAACTGACGCAGCACACGCTCGCGCAACGATGGCTCGAGCGAGTGGATCAATCCGTCAAATATGAGGACTTGTGGACGCCCTAAAATCGCTCGGGCCAGAAGAATCTGCACAATGTGAGTCGGGGAAAGAGATTCTCCCAAGGAAGAGACATCGGACTTAACACCCCGTGCCAAGCCCTCGACATCTTCTTCAAGTTCGGTGAATCGGAGGGCCCAATTGAGGTCATCATAGGTGACATAGGAACGTCCCATGACGATGTTTTCTTCGATCGTTCCCTTGATTAACGACAACTGCGAGTCGATCATGACACTGCGGCATTGGTTGATGGCATTGGGCTCGATATATCGAAGATCCACGCCATTGTACTGAACGACACCATTGGTCGGATTTTCGAGCCCGCCTAACACTCTGGCCAAGGCTGTTTTGGCTCCCGTTGTTCGCGCGTAGATACCGAGTTTCTCGCCCGGCGCCACATCCAGGTTGAAGCCATCGAACACGGACGCTCCGCCGTGAATCAAGCTCACACCTTTACAAGTGACACGGACCCCTTGAGTCAAATGCTTGGGCAGTGCCACGGTTGATTCGACTGAGACGTAATCTTGATCCTGCCTAAAGACCTCATCGAGGTGCTTCAGAGACGTGAAGAAATAGTACACATATCCCATGTTTTTGATGAGGGAATCGAAATTGATGACGAGTGCGCCGACGACCGCCTGTACAGCGACCAACTGTCCAAGGGTCATCTGCCCTGATGCCATGAGCCAGGCTGAGAGAGCAAGAGCTCCTGATTGCGCAATTGCTTGTCCCCCCACTGAACCGATATATTGCCGAACGAGAACGGCAAACCGGGCTTTCCGAGTTTCAACATACCGATTGACGAGATCGTTCGTCTTCTGGATGAGAAACGGGCGGCTGTCGGTGGCCTTCAACTGTAACGCATTCCGCGAAATCTCTTGAATCCAATTGAAGACGTCGTACTTTGCGTGAGACATGGCGAGGGTCGTCTTCATTGCACCACGAGAGAGCACGAAAAACGTGATCCCGAACCCGGCCATGAGCAGTAGGTTGTACATGAGAAAATAGGGATGGTAGACGATCAGCACGATCATACCAACCGCCCCACCTACCACGACGTTCACCAGGTCAATGAGCAGCGTGGACAAAGCCCGTTGCATAAAGACCGTTTCGATGAAGTAATTCGCAAGCTCGGACTGTACTCCTTTAAATCGATTCCGAGGAAGCTGTTCAACCATCGCGACCGCGACTCTCGCAAAGAGTCGCCGTTGCACGACGTCTACCGCATAGAAATGGAATGTCTTGAACAGGCCGACAAACAACAGAACCGCCAGCATGATGCCGGTCAGAGTCCAAATCATGACCGGTTGAACCGCATAGGAAAAGGTGCTGACCAACTCCTGCACGGTCAACGGGATGATAAGAGAAAAGAACCCAACGGCCAGGGCATAAGAAAAAATCAGACTCATGATTTTTTTCTCAGCCCGCATAGCCACAGAAAGCTGCTTCATCAGCGCTTCGAACAGGCCCTGAGAACTTTCGCCCTGAGGTTCTTTCATGACCACCCCCAGTAATAAGTCAGAATGTGAATCATCCGCCCCTTGCGAACTAGATCACGTTCAAGAGTCTATTGCCAACCCATCGAATGAACTATCCTCTACTACCAACTCTACTTCCACCTAATCACGTCCCGGCATTTTGCGTCCGGATGATCCGGCCGAAGTCAAGGGCTCTCCGTACTTCGCCAACACGGTATCGGCCAGCGGCTTTGACAATGCCCCCCTCGCCCACAGCATCCCTCCTCGGGACACCGCATAGTCCGCCTGGGCGCGGTAAAGCTCATAGGCCGCTTCGACGACAGCGCGCTCGCGCAGGTTAACGAACAGCACACTCGTCGCTCCCATATTAAACCGGGCTCGTTCGCCCTCTTCTAAGGTCTTGGCCAAACGCACAGCCTCTGTCGAGACCTTCACTCGGTCTCGGGCCCGCACAATCGCTGAGAGCCAGTTATCAACATCGATCGCGACCTGTCGCTCCGTGTAGGCTTGCTTATAGGCCAATCGCCCCTGCTCAGCTTCCGCGTGGAGGACCTTCCCTCGGGCATCCCGATTGAACAACGGCATACTGAAGAAAACTCCCACTTTGTAAGCGAACCCTCCGAAAACATAGATCGCGCCCGTTTGCGGCCCCCCCTCAATCGTGAGCTTTGGAAGCAGATTATTCTTCGCCAGTTTCAGTTCGACAAGGTTCAATTTGGCTTCAATGTAGAGATCGCGCACTTCCGGCCGATCCTCCGTCGCTTCCACCTTGAATGCCGCCACATCCGCTTCGCTCGGCAACGGTGTTTCCCCCTGGAATTCTGGGGCCCATTCCGGTCTCGGCGTCACCGGCTCGCCGTTTTCCCAGAGAAAGAGCGCCAGCTTATATTGCTCATACTCCACCTTCCGTTGCGCGGCAATGGCAGCCTCTCGACGGCGCTGAACTTCTTCTCGGGCTTCGACCACGTCGATCGGAGCGACCGCGCCGGCTTTGGCTCTCCCCTCAACCATGCGATAGCGCTCTTCCGCGACGGCCAGCGCACGCTTCACCACATCGGCTTGTTTGACGGCGACCTGCCAATCCCAGTATTGAATGGCCCCGGCAAGATAGAGATCTTGCCGTTTCTGGGCCACCTTCACCTCGGCTTGCGGCCCGGCGATCTCCGCCTGTTGCAATCCGGCAAACGCTTCGTTGACCATGAATCCCCGCAGGAGATCAAACTTTCCGCCGACGATGCCCGATTGCTGCGGATAGAACAGTTGGAAGTCCTGAGGGATCGCCACCGCGGGACTCAGTGGGGTATGAGTCGGATTTTGGGTGTTGCCACTACCAATGATAGAAGCTCTATCCCCAAAGCCGTCACGGATACCGCCGAAGATCTCCCACCCCCAGGGGTGCCCGACCTTGAGATAGGTATCGACATAGCCAATACTCAATTTATTCGGCGCACCTTGAACATTCGTCAGATTATACGATTCATACCGGTCGAATTCGAGCTCGTTCTGAAACTTCGGCTCCCACGCACCCAACGCTTTTAGGACTTTCGCCCGAGCCTGCGCCCGCTCCAGTCCGGTTGCCCGGAGCAGCGGATGGGTCAACTCAATCCTGGCCAGCACCTCTTCAATGGTCAGGGGAGCGGTGCGAGTCGACTGAGCCTGCAGGACACTCGAGTCGATCACCGGTTCCGCCAATGCGGTCGCCGGCACACTCATCAATGAAAACAGCAAGAGAAGGATCAAGGAAGGATGCTCCTTTGTTGCTGAATTAATCGCGTCCCGGTCGTTTGTAGCCGTTCATGCCCGCCGCCGTC
>JAICWG010000220.1 GCA_025934915.1 Nitrospira sp. | reverse complement strand
TTTGTTGATTTGGATTGGAATTTCGTCCAGTTCATATGATTCTTGCCTCCCGCGGCATAGTCTGTAAAAATGTTTCCTGTATTTGGGGACTTCGTATGGATGAAGGCTAGCGCTGAGTGTCAACCTTGCCTTCCCACTAGATGGGGGGTAACGCTCAATCCAGAAGAGGGGCAAAGCAGTTGACAATAAATCAATTCGTCATGTTGCTGCTTGAGGGGAGACTGGTTCTGAACGCGGTATGCGAGGACTTAGCAGTTGACGAGTAGTTAAGCTCGTTCATGAAAAAACTCGCGGCAGTAAGTATAGGAAGGGCAGGGGTTGGGCTACATAAGACGGAATCGAGTTCGTTGGTCACTCACGGTATGGTGAGAGATGCTTTTCCAAATGAAGGATTGCAGCCGCTTTCGATGGTCTCGGTTCAGGTCCATGAATCGGACAGAAAACTGACAACCCGACACCCATACAACATGCGCCGATTTCAATAAAAGTTGGGGTAATCCATCGGGAAGCGTAATAGTAAGAGTCAATAATGTTCCACATGTCACCGGGCGGTCACTGATGACGTGGCAACCAGAAACGGATATGTTTTTTGTGAGGCCTTCGCCTTGGTGAGGCTGCGTCGAAACTTCACCGACATAGCGCACGCGACACGTGACGGCTACACGTTCGGCATAACGGTTATCTAAAGGCACATAGGATTTTCGGCCACTCATCGTCAGTTTCGCCATCATAGCTTCGTTTAGAATATTTTCCCAATCAATTCGGCAATGCATCTTGGTCATGAGGAGCGACATGATGCGCCGCCTCTTTAGAAATAATCGAGGGGGTGAGGGAGACCAGCTACCGTGCGATGAAGGAAATCACTGTCGAATTTTTGCCCAGGCTTTTTGGTACTCTTCGAAAGAATCGACTTCCGTCCATCCCTTAAAGATCGGTACGGCATGGATGCGATAGCCCTGGTCAATCAGTTCTTGCAGCATATCGGTGAAAGATGCCTTGGCAAGGCTTGCTGACTCATGGAACGGGGAGGACTGAAGTTGTTTCTGGGTCATGTGGTAGCACTCGCGAAGGGCCTGGGTACCTTTTTCTGAGAACATGGCCATGCCGATGAATTCACCATGCGCCAGTTCACCTGGAAGTTGTTGCCCGATCTTGACCACCTGGTGCTCACCTTCCGGCATCACAAATCGGGACAAATAGCTTTTGCCTGGAGGGGCGGCGAGTGAGACAAGATCCGGATTGAGATGAGTTGGCTGCGCATTCCGTTGTTCCTGATCAAGCCAAGCCAGGTCCACAACCAGAGCAATATCGGCGGGACTTTTGAGCAACTTTTCAAGAACCGCGGTATCAAAGATGATATCGCCGTATAAAACGATGGTCCGCCCTCTTAACTCATTTTCGGCGCAGAAGAGCGACACGAGCTCGCCGGTTTCCTCGTAACGATCGTTGTCGTAGTAGCGGATATTAGGAAGCGAGATCGCTTCTTTTTTATACCCACGAACCAAAGCAATTTCTTTGATGTCGCATTCGTTAAGGGCGCTGATCTGGCGATCGAGGATTGTTTTCCCCTTAATGTCGAGCAGACACTTCGGCTTATCCTCGATCAACGGCAGGAGCTGTTTTTCAAATCCGGCGGCGGCGATAATCGCTGTGATTCGCTCGCTTCCCACCGGCAAGAACTGTTTCTCGTCTTGCTCCATTTGCGGGACACCGACAATATCATACACTTCCGGTAGCGTGACGATTCGGTCGTTCGCAGCTCCGGGGCGCGTGTCCTTCTTGATGAGATCCAGCGTGTCCGTCATCGCGCGAATGGCCGCCCGTACCGGTTGGTTGGCATAAATGATGATTTTTGCGCCGGCTTCTTCCATTTCCGCTGCGGTGGTCTGGTCGAAAATTGTTGGAACTACGACCAGCGGGACGCGCCTTGACCACAATTTGTACACGGCCTTCAGCTCGTCAAACTTTTTCGATTTCGAATGGATGAGGATTGCGTCGGCGCCCGCGTCTGCATAGGCTTCAGCTCGCTTCAGCGCTTCTTCCTGTCCCCAACCGGCAATGAGGGCCTCGGTTCTGGCGATAACCATGAATTCCGGGAAAACCTGAGCCGCTTTCGCCGCTCGAATCTTGCCGCAGTGTTCTTCAATGGGAATCAATTCCCGTCGAACGCCGGCGTAGAAACTGCAGCGCTTTGGATAGACGTTGTCTTCAATGCAAATAGCCGCCACGCCGGCCCGCTCACGGTCGGTGACGGTCCGCATGACATTCAGTGCGTTGCCATATCCGGTGTCGCAATCAGCGATCACGGGAATACTCACGGCCTCAACGATGTTCCGTTCGACGTCGAGCTGCTCGCTTGAGGTGATAAAACTGGCATCGGGGATGCATTTCAGAGAGGCTGAAATGGCGAAGCCGCTCGCCCAGACGCCGTCGAAACCGGCGCGTTCGATGAGACGGGCGCTGAGTGCATCGTGAGCCCCGACTATTTTCAAGGCACCAGGTCTTTTCAATGCGGCTCGGAGCTTTGTAGCGTTGGTCATGGGGGCAACATGATGCAAAAGCGTGCAGCGGTTGT
Organism: Nitrospira sp.; assembly: GCA_025934915.1. Lineage (GTDB taxonomy): Bacteria > Nitrospirota > Nitrospiria > Nitrospirales > Nitrospiraceae > Nitrospira_D. Next base: position 4,230 of record JAICWG010000220.1, on the reverse strand, counting down.
CAATGGAAACTTTTGTCCGTGTCAACCCAATTTAGAAATGTCCGGTTTATGTTCCGGTCACCGCCGGGTGTGGTCCTCGTTCCTGCCGCCACCGCTTGCGCCATGGATGATCCAGTCGCGGCCTCACCGGGCGCCGGGACGAAGGAACTGGTGTGCCCTCTCCCCGCTGCTGCTGGGGCCGTGCCGCAATGACGTGCTAGGCGAGTCGCCAGCCCTGATGGGTCAGCCGGAGCGTCCCCTCCAACCGCGCTTCCACCTGCACGTAGGTCGCTCGAACGGTGTCGTGAATCTGATAGAGCCGTCCCGCATGCGCAATGGTGAAGTCCTTCCGCAGGCACCGGGTGGTCTTGAGGCACACGCTTTTCTCCAACTCCCGAACCGTTGGCGGTGGCCGATGCAGGTCGGCTGTCTGCACCGGAGAGACGACAAACTGCCGGTTGTAGCGGGGCAGACACCCCTCCAGAAATCGATTCGCTTCCTCCAGGGTCGTGACGCCCGCTAGCCGCAGTTCCTTGATCAGCGGATCTTGACATGTCCGAAAGAGCCGCTCCCCCCGCCCTTTGGCCTGGAGGGAATGGGCCGCGATCAGCTCGACCCCCAGCTCCCGCAGTGCTCGCCCAAACTGACTCTGCGGCTCCGTCCCGACCAGGTGCTCCGCTACCGTCGGTTCAGCGGGCGAGCGGTACGTCGTATGCTTGTCCGCATAGAGCGCCAGCGGCAGCCCATACCGCCGCACATAGCGCTGGAAACTCTCCATCGCCGGAATCGTCCCTTCATGGTCATAGAACCGCGCAAAGACGCGACTGCTGGCATCGTCGATGTACGCCATCAACACACGTCGGGTCGCGACCCTCCAGCCAGTCATGATGCGACCCATCGAGCTGGACCAGCTCGCTGACATGGGTCTTCCGCGCTCGCCACGCGCGATGCGGCCGCTTGCGGCGCCTGAAATGCTCGATCCCGCGCGCCCGCAACCCCAGCCGCAGGGTCTCGTCGCTGAGCGTGATCCCGTGGTGCTCGGCCAGTTTCTCCGCCGCCAACGTCGGCCCAAAATCGCCATAGCGCTCCTCGTCCAGCTTCAAGACCTTCGTTTTCCTCTTCTCGGGAATCCGTCGGTTCGACGGCTGCCCGCGCCCCCGATGCACCAACCCCTGGGCACCCTCCCTCCTGCTCGACCCGCTGAATGAGCCGCCGCACCTGACGCGCCGTGAGCCCCAACAGCCTCCCCGCTTTCACCTGAGTGATCGTCTTCTCCATCGCCTGACGGATCACATGCACCCGCCGCAACTCCTTTGCGCTCATCGTCACCTTGTCCTCTCTGACCATCCCGGCCTCCTAGTAAGGGCCAGTAGTCTACCAACGAAGAGGACACTTCTATTTTGGTCAAAGCGGACATTGTCATTTTGGGATTACATGGAAACTTTTGTCCGGTTTGGGACAGAGCAACACCTTCATCGAGCCATTTATGGAGATCCGGTGATGTCGTCGTTGAACCGTGGTGCGAGCGTACGACTATCGATGAAAATGTAGCCACGCTCTGTCCCGGCCTGATATGTCAGATTGATTTCGGTGTCGGGCCCGCGCCAGTTATATTGCTGGGTGAGTCCCCGCGCCATTTGTCCGGGAACCCGTTCCAGCCGACCGAAGCGGCTTTCCAAGAAGCCCAGCACCTGCCGATGGACGTGGTCCCCTTGATACCGAATGATGACACGCGCGAATTGGTCGTCCACCGAGACATAGAGGAGGCTGGTCATTTGGGTTCCCGCAAATGCTGATGACTCTGTCTTGCGGAGATACTCGGCGATATGCAGATCTGCCTGTATCAGTTCGAGGTCCTGGCGCGAAGATAAGGGAGTTCCCCAAGGAATATCGTGAAATCCCTTTGGGTCATTTGTCATGGGAACAGCCCATATTGAGTTGGCACTGATCAAGATCGCGAGCATCGGGATCAGCGCCCAAGTATGGGGTGCTGGCTGGATGGAATCTTTCATCTCGGTAAGCGGATCGGACAACAGTCGTATTGGCACTAACGCTAACATGTGAGGGAAGTCAACTCAACCGCGGATCTTTCTTGAGAACCCCGCAGGGCGTATCTTATAATGCGCCGGCTTTCGGCGGACGGGTATCACTATTTCAAGGGGAGCCCCAGTGATTGAAAGCGACTGGTTCGTTCAAGCCATGCAGGATATGGGGGTCAATTTTTTCACCGGCGTGCCGGATTCGATCCTGGGCGGGATCATTGCGGAACTCATGAACCGTCGACTCTACACCCCAGCGGTTCGGGAGGATGAAGCGGTCGGTATGGCTGCGGGCGCGTATATGGCGGGAAAAATACCCGCCGTATTAATGCAGAATTCAGGACTCGGCACCTCACTCAATGCACTCATTTCTCTGAATATGATTTATAAACAACCGTGCATGTTGATTGTCTCATGGAGGGGGCAAGGAGGAAAAGATGCTCCCGAACATTTGGTGATGGGAGAGGTGATGCCGCAATTGCTCGATACCGTCAAAATTCCTCATCGTACCCTAACTGAAAAAACGGCCGTCGAAGATTTCAGATGGGTGGCTCAGACGTTCATGCAGAAACAGATTCCTGTCGCGTTGCTCATCACCAAGGGCGTCGTGAAGGGATTGCATCCGTGAACGTGTACATGTCGCGCATCAATGGTCGGTCGTCAACCGAACGGCGTGGGTGGCCATCAGCGTCAGCGATTCACGGTTGGCGCGTGACGTGTGACGAGGTGGTGAGATGAGGCCCGAGCAAGGCACATTGATCAGCCGAGCGCAGGCCATGGCGGCCTTGTTGGAGCTGTTGACCGATCAACCCGTCATTATCTGCAACGGGTTTCCCTCGCGCGAGGCTCACAAGATCGCGGATCGGCCCACCCATTTCTACATGATCGGCTCCATGGGGAATGCTCCGGCAATTGCACTCGGTGTCGCACTCGCAAAGCCGAATAAACAGGTGATTATCTTCGATGGCGACGGGAATGTATTAATGGGAATGGGCACTCTCGCGACGGTCGGTGCGTTGAAACCGAAAAACTTTATCCACGTCGTATTCGATAACGAAGTGTACGGAACGACCGGGAACCAGCCCACGATCTCCAACGTGGTGCCGCTGGAGAAAGTGGCGAAGTCGGCGGGCTACGTGAATGTGGAACGGGTACTTGATCGAGACGATCTCGTCTACGAGTTCAAAGACATGCTGAAGAAGGATGGACCCAGCATGTTGCTTATCAAGGTGAATGAATTTGTGGAAGATGCCGGGCGTGTCTTGCACGATCCGCCGGACATCACCCATCGGTTCATGAAAGCGATTGAGGGATAGGGCGCATGATGAGCGTCCCTTGTGCTCGCTGACCGTGCATCATTGGAATGTGCTCGGTCAATGCGCGCAATAAAGGGAAACCCATCACGCCCCCTGAGAAGAGGAAGGAGAGAAGAGTGGTTCTCCTGAATCCTGGGCCGGTGAACGTTTCCGAGCGGGTACGGCAGGCATTGCTGAAACCCGATATCTGCCATCGAGAAGATGAATTCTCCGATCTGCTTTACCGCATCCAAGTCAAACTGCTCAAGGCCTTTGTCCCCGGAGCTGAATCAGAATACGTCGCCGTCGTGATGACCGGATCAGGGACGGCTGCCGTCGAAGCCGCCTTGATGTCGTCGCTCCCTCATGGCCGCCGTATGCTTATCCTCAACAACGGCGTCTATGGTGAACGGATGTCTCAAATCGTGGGCCTCCATCGCCTGGGAGTGAACGAGTTGAAGTATGAATGGACGGTTCGGCCCGATCCTGAAAAATTGCTTCTTGCCTTGCGACAGCATCAGGAAGTGCATGCCGTCGGCATGGTGCACCATGAGACCACCACCGGACTCCTCAATCCTGTCCACGAGATCGCCGAGATCGTCGATAGTCAGAATCGGGTGTTTGTGCTCGATGCCGTCAGCGCTCTGGCGGGCGAGACGATCGACATTGCGCGGTCGCACATTTATATGGTGGCGGGGACGGCGGGAAAGTGTATTCAAGGGTTCCCAGGCGTCTCGTTCGTGCTGGTGCGGAAGGGGTTCGTCGAGAAAATGCGCTCGTACCCGAAGCGCTCCTGGTATCTCCATCTGACCCATTACATCGACAACGAGGGGCGAGGCACGATCCCCTTCACGCCCGCCGTCCAGATCTACTATGCCTTCGACGAAGCACTCAACGAGCTCCTCGAAGAAGGCGTG
>JAICWG010000020.1 GCA_025934915.1 Nitrospira sp. | reverse complement strand
CGAATAGCTGTGCCGACGAAATCAAGCGCGGCGCCGATGACGAGTCGGAGATGGGGGTGTTCCACGATCTCTATCAACCGCAGAGGGCCGCCAACTTGCGCGCCCGGCTCGACGAGTATACGCCCGCCGGTATGGACGCCGGTATCATCTACGCCGGCTAGGAGGAGAGCATGCAAGGCGAATTTCGAGGAGACTTTAGTCGAGACACCTTCGATCCACTGAAACATTTCCGGCGCGTGTTCATGCAGCAAGGCCGGGTGCAACTCGATGCGGACTGGAACGAACAGACCTCCATCCTGTTGCACTACTTGCGGACCCTGGCGGCTGACCTCATCGGCCCACACGGCGGTCCGATGGACAGTAATTCGGGTGTGGCTGGTTTTTTCATCGGCCCAGTGCCGTTTACCCTGCCTGTCCTGAATGACTTTCGGATTGGTCTGGGACGCTATTACGTTGACGGCATCCTCTGCGAAGCCGACTCCACGCCGATTGCCATCAGCAAGGTTTCGGTCAAGAACAACAATTTAAGCGCCGACGTACAGGTTGACCACTGGACGCTCGACGGCATTCCCTTCCAGAACAACCAATACGTGGAAGTCTTTGATGACGTCCAATTGCCTAACGTCTCGCCCGCCTTCAGTCCCACGGTGGTCCAGATCACGAATCCTCAACAGACGAAGCTCACATTGACTCTTCAGGGCAATCTAACCGGACTCAGCAACACCACCAACCCAAAGTTGCGCCGCGTCATCACCTATCTAACTCAGCCCGACTATCCCGTGCCCGACACTGAACAGCTCAATCAATCTACGTCCTACCAAGTCTACCTCGACGTCTGGGAACGCCATATCACCTATGTGGAAGACGACTCGATCCGCGAAGTCGCGCTGGGCGGACCAGATACGGCATCGCGGGCAAAAGTCGTGTGGCAGGTAAGGGTTACAAAACCATGCGTAGGTTTTACATTGAACGAGACGCTACCGTGTTGTACACCAGTTGAACTAGCCGGTAAATTCCAGCCTGACAACAGGGGCCGGTTGAAGGCGAAGGCCAGGCAGAACGTTACCCCAGCCGATGATCCCTGCATCATTTCCCCTGAGTCCCGGTATCGTGGCGCAGAGAATCAACTCTACAGAGTTGAGATTCATCGAGGCGGCAACGCTTGGGACGGTACCACGGATAAAGATGGCAACCCTGCTAATGCCGGGACCGCCGCGACGTTCAAGTGGTCCCGTGAAAACGGCTGCGTTGTCTTTCCCATCGTGAGTCTTTCCACCGGCAGCGGTACGACGACGGTGGTCGTGGAAAACCTCGGCCGTGACGATCGCTTCGGCTTAAAGAAGGATGAATGGGTCGAGGTCCAGGATGACGATTCTCTGCTCCAGGACCGCGCCGCGACTCTTCTACAGGTTCAGTCCCTGGATCCGACCATGCTGACGGTGACCCTGAACGGTACCGCAGATCCGAATGTCGTTAAAAATGCCAACCAAGGTCTCACCAAGCACCCACTCGTCAGGCGGTGGGATCACAGGGCAGGCGACCCGGCCGAAGGCGGATTGCAACCGGCCAATGACGGAGCCGCTTTGATTCAAGAGACTACAGGTGACACTTGGCTCGATTTGGAGGACGGCATACAAATTCAATTCCAGCCGTCCGACAACCAGCCCAGCCAATACCGCACGGGCGACTACTGGCTCATTCCCGCACGCACTGCCACCGGGGACGTCGAGTGGCCAACGGAGAAAGATAGCCAGGGCAATGTGATTCGGATCGCCAAGCCGCCGGATGGTATCGAACATCATTACGCTCCACTTGCGGTCATCACGGTTGATGGGAGTGGGAGGGTGAGTAGCGCACAAAGTTGTCAGAAAACGTTTGCTGCGATTGCTAAGCCGTCGTAGGCGGAAGCCGAAAGATGAAACGGTCGAGCCAATACTCTTAGGGAATCTCTGATTTATTCTCTCCACGCGCTTGGGATGAAAGCGTGAATATTGACGCTCACGTGGAACAGTGCACCAGGCTGAGCGGACCTTGCCCAAGGAGTTGCCGTGCCACGTCTGTCTGCAAGTGACATGCAGCTTACCCGTATGAGCCGCCCGACCGAACTCGGGCAACAGATTGCGCAGTCGGTCTATGGAGACATCGGCCATGAATAAAGCCTCTGTTGCGCAGGCGGCTCAAGCAAACAAAAGCAAGACGCGATGTTTTGACGAATACTCTAAACAGGGGAGATACGATGCCGACATCCAAGGTGAACGTGTGGTATGGTTGGGTTCCTGACCGGCCCGATCAGCGCGACAAACTCTATGCCGCCATCGCTGCGCCGCCGACGACATTGCCCTCAAAGGTGGATCTTCGCGAACGTTGCTCGCCCGTGGAAAACCAGGGCCAACTCGGCAGTTGCACGGGGAATGCGCTGGTAGGCAACCTGGAGTTTCTGGAAAAGAAAGCCGGACATCACCTCACGAACCTGAGTCGATTGTTCATCTACTACAACGAGCGGGCGATGGAGTGCACGATCGGCGAAGACGCCGGGGCGATGATCCGCGACGGCGTCAAATCGCTCGTCAAATTGGATGTCTGCACCGAGAAACTCTGGCCATACAGAATTGCGAGATTCACCAAGAAACCGTCGTCGGCCTGTTACAAACAGGCTCGAGATCATCAGATTACCTCCTATCACCGGGTCATCGGCTTGCAACAGATGAAGCAATGTCTCGCGGAAGGATACCCGTTTGTGTTTGGGTTTTCGGTCTATGAATCATTCGAGTCTCCTCAAGTCGCCAAGGCAGGCCAATTGAATCTACCCAAACCGAGCGAAAAACAGGTCGGCGGTCATGCCGTATTGGCTGTGGGGTATGACGAACAAACCGAGCGCATGCTCGTGCGGAATTCCTGGGGTGCGGACTGGGGCATCGAGGGGTATTTCACGATGCCCTATGACTATATCTCGAATGACAACCTCGCGGACGACTTCTGGACGCTCCGGGCGTTGGAGGATGAGTAACGATCCTATGACGATGCAACGCGCAACGCCTTCCACGAACCTCACCACATCAACAGTGGTGTCCTGGTCGCCGAACAAGGCTTCTGTGGTCGGCGTTCTCCAGCGCCAATGTGCCTGCGGAACGCACACGATGGGCGGAGAGGAGTGTACTGAGTGTCAGAAAAAGCAGATGAACGGCAGACCACTGCAAGCCAAACTAGCCATTAGTGAGCCTGGCGATGTCCATGAGCAAGAAGCCGATCGTGTGGCTGGACAAGTGTTGCAGTTGTCACCTATGGATTTGAGTAGGAGACAGCACGGAAATCGAACTCAGCCATTGGTTCAACGACGGGCTTCTAGTGGTGCAACAGGGGTAGCAGAAGCGCCGCCAATTGTTCGTGAAGTCCTAACCTCGCCGGGTCAATCCCTTGAGCCAACCACACGCACCTTCTTCGAATCGAGATTCGGGCACGACTTCAGTCAGGTGCGCGTGCATACGGATGCAAAGGCGGCGGAATCAGCGCAAGCGGTAAATGCCCTAGCATACACAGTAGGACGAGATGTGGTGTTCGGAGCAGAACAGTATACGCCGATGACTCCACAAGGGGGGAGGTTGTTGGCGCATGAGCTGACCTACGTGGTGCAGCAAGGGAAAAGTAGCCACATCGGGGAGATCGCTTATCAAGTAGTAGCCGATGTGCCAACCCCAGAAACCGGAGCACAACGAAGGCGCTCTAACGCAACGGCAACGCTCCCTGCACTGATTGCGAGCATCGAGCGATTGCATTTGCGAGCCAGCCAACGACTCGCCTCCACGGAGTCAAGGGATTTGGCAACTGAGGATTTGGAAACTGGTCCTATAAACAGGGGTCGCAGCAACAGAATCGGCGGCATCTAGAGGCATTGGTCAGCGGACTGGAACGACTTCGTGCAGTTGCCAATAGTAACGATGAGGAACTTAAGCTGCGCGTGTTGGCGGCGTTCTCTCCAAAGAGGTTAGAGCAAGCTGAACTGCAATTTGTGTCTTCGATACAAGGATCAGCCGGTGTAGAGGTTCGGGAAAAACGATCTGAGGCTCTAGCAACAATGCCGCTTCGAGTCAGCCATCCACTGGATGCCACAGAAGTTGAGGCTGATCGTGTTGCAGCGGCGGTGATCTCTGGCGCACGCAGCTCGATCGTGCAAGTGAACTCAGAGACTGTAGTAAGCCGTCAAGGTGCCGGAGAGGCCCTTACAGCTTTTGGTCAGGGACTACTTGGAGCCGAAGCTGCGGGCGGGGCCGAGCTCGAAACAGCCTCAGGCCCTCCTGGATGGGTCGTCGGTTTAGTAGTTACAGTAGTAGCCGCCACCGCCATCGGTACAGGCTACCTTATGTCGCGTGGCCGATCTCGAACCAAGACGCAAGCGCGAGCGGAGCCAACAACTGCTGAACCACCTCCCCCGCCACCACCTGATTTGTGTCTAACAGCCGTCAAGATTCTGACTCAGTCGAACGCCTCCTCCTGAAAGGAAGGAGGATGGATTTGTATACTATGCGGAGGTAGCAAGCCTGATCAGACAACGTGGCGAGAAAGGTGTTGCCTTCTTGAAGGAACAAATGGACAAAGCGGATGAAGCAAGATTGCGAGCCATTCTATTTGCCCTCACTGAGCCCAGACTGGATGATCCTATACTTCGGGACAAGTTTATTTCATACCTCCAGCATGAATCGCCGTTGATCGTTGCTGAAGCAGTTGACAGCCTGAGGAGGCAAGGCGACAAAGCTGCTGTCGATCAGATCTTAGGGTTGCGTCAACATTCATCTCCATATGTGCACGGTAGCGTCCTGCGGTTTATGGCACACCTGCATTCTGAAAAGGCGCTACCCCTACTCATTGAAGCGTTGAGAAATCCGCATTTTATTGTACGAGAGAATGCGGCAGATGAACTCGGCCAGTTAGGGGCGGTGGAGGCCATTCCACATCTACGTCCACTACTAAATGACGCTCATCCTGATGTTCGACAGGCCGTGCAGACTGCGATTGAGATACTGGAGTCGAGGCCAACAGATGAAAAGTAGAACGAATCATGCGAGTTACAATGGAGGATCCTACCTCGAATGGGGAAAAGAGGACAGGCTCCTTTTCTAGAGTCAAGAGGTTATGCCGGGGACCGGAAGAGGAGAGTCCATTGGGAAAAGAAGGACTCTCTCGGAGCGGTTGGCGTCACGCAAGAGGAAAACCAATTGCGAGGGTCGGGTCGATCGAGCGGAGGGAGTATATGCCTGAGGCAGAATTGACAGGGGATCGTGCGCACGCGACGCGGGCTCTGTCGCAACGACAGAGGGGGCCGTCAGCGTTCTTTTACGCATCGCACTGTGACGGTGTTCACTTGAACACCTCCAACTGCTTGTCCAACCATCCAACTTCGCGGCAACAGCAATGGGGGCAAGTCTTGTTCTGTGCATGCCGGTGAGCAATGATTTGAGGAGTCGGGCCGCGTTTCTTCGGACGGGTATTACGAAGTTCTTCCCTTATCATCCGTCTCATATGTCATGACTCCGTACAGACTCTTGATCTCGATGGACGCTGTCCGTATGATCGCGCGCAGGAGGGCAATGAGGGTCATGTTTTGCATTGACGCATTGACGTGACCCCAACGCCGGTAGCCAATGTGCCGGATGCCGCAATCTCTGACCGTTTCACGGTGGAGGAGGCTATGCCATGACAACGTTGCAGGTCGGTTCGAGCGGTCCCGATGTCCTGAAACTTCAACAGACCCTCAAGGAGCGGGGGTTCGATCCGGGCAACATCGATGGCCAGTTCGGGCGTGGAACGGAAGCGGCGGTGCTCGCCTTCCAGAAAAGCGAAGGGCTTCTTTCCGATGGCGTTGCCGGTCCACGCACGCTTGCGGCGTTGGGACTGGCGGAGCCGGCGGTTGTGGTGAGCGCGGTTCCGGGCGTCACTGTCACCGTGGTGTCGGAAATGTTTCCCCATACGCAAATCGGCAACATCAAGGCGAATCTGCCGCCTGTTCTCCATTCCCTCGTAGACCGTGAGCTGACAGACAAACCTATGGTGCTCGTTGCGCTCTCGACCATCCGGGCCGAGACGGAAAGCTTCGAGCCGATCGCGGAAGGTCGATCACGCTATAACACCTCGCCCAATGGTCATCCGTTCGACTTCTATGATTATCGCAAGGACTTGGGCAGCCAGGGCCCTCCGGACGGCGAACAATATCGCGGACGAGGGTATATCCAGCTCACGGGTCGCTTGAACTATGGCAAATATGGGGCGGCGATTGGTCTCGGCGATCGATTGCTGAGCAACCCGGACCTGGCGAGCGATCCAGATGCCGCCGCCAAACTGTTGGCTGCATTCCTGAAGGACAAGCAGCAGTCGATTCAGGAAGCGCTGTTGGAAGGTGATCTCAAGACCGCTCGTCGTTTGGTGAACGGAGGTACTAACGGTCTCGACCGATTTGCCGAGGCCTATACGACCGGTCAAGGCCTGATTGCTTGATGGGGTCCCATTACATTACATATCGGCGAACGATTCAACCGATTCCGCTGAGTTCGAAATATCGGTGCAATCAGCTCTCGGCACGTGACGTGGTGCGTCTTTTTCCTGTTTGCTTTTGCTCGGTTGGTCTCCTAGAATCCTTCAGCCAAGGCCGGCGAGGAGCGTCACTTCTCCGAAGAAATATCGTGTTACGCATGAGCCGGATTCTCCTTGTCCCACTTCCTCTTGCCTGGTCGCTGCTCGTTTTGACGTTCTTGTGCGTTCTCGCAAAACCTCTCCTTGCTGCGCCGGGAGGAATGACAGAGACCTTCCCTGTTCAGAAAGCCGCACCCAGAGCGGTTGTGATTGAAACGGCCGGGAGCGAAGCCGAATTGAGGCGGCACATGCGTGTCAAGAACGGTGTCGCCGAACTCTCCACTGGAGCCATCCGGTTTTCTGAAGCGCCGGTAGGGAGTTTCGGCTTCATTGCGTCACAGCCTCTGGGAATGGTCTTAGTCACACAAAACCCCGATCTCGTATTGGAGCGGGTGGCCTCAACGTCTAATGCCTATGAAATCCATAAGCTCGCCGACGGCAGCGGATTGTTGGTTGGATTTATGGACAGGAAGACGGCATCTCAGATTTCTCCCACCGAACGGCCCAAGAATCTGCGCATCGCGCTCTACTCTAACTCGGTGGAGAAGGCGCCCATCATCGTCGCTGTCCCCTTAACTAAGGTGATGGTGGACCGGATGCCGATTAAGCTCGACCCAAAAAAAATAGATAGTCCCGTGATGCTGGACATGGATTTGTTGACGACGGTAAACCGAAAGTCACCGGGTAGACAATAGCAATATGGAAATATAAAAATATAAAAGGGACAGCCGTCCGTGAACGTATTGACAGCCCATGCGAAGTTGAGTATCTTTCGATCTTTACTATCTACAAATAGCGAACGTGAACATCACATCTTTCGGTCAGGTCGGTTGGCTGTTACCGAAACTATTTTGTCTTCCCACTTTTCATATTGTTTAGGAGGCCGGCTGAGTAGCCCTCGCTGCTCACTTACATTTTTCATGTTATGAAGGAGGGTCGGTTCATGTCTCACCGTTATTACACATTCACCCGGGTCTTGAGCGGACTCGCAGCCCTCGCGCTGTCTATTGCGCCGTCGGCCTTGCTCGCTGAGACTCCATCGCATGTGGCGATGAACCATCAGGTGCCGGGTTGGGCCGAACAGCTGAAGGGGCAGACGATCATTGAAGATACAATGGAAGGCCAACCGGAACGTACCGGCATGGTCGAGCGGCAACACCAGCGTATCATGCAACAAATGGAGCATGACGCGACCGCGCAACGCACCGGCGGGTACTACAACGATCTGAACATGATGCACCAGTATGGCGCCGGGAACCAGGATGTGCTGCTGATGTCGAATTCCGGAGCGGAACCGGTGTCGATGTCGGGCGGGCGCTGTCCTGCATCCGCGCCGGTCCGGACGTACGACATTTCGACAATCAACGTCGAGATTTCGCTCAATATGTGGCTCGACTTCTACCCCGGTTACATGTACGTCCTGACCGAGAACCTCGAAAAGGTGCGGGCAGAGGAAACGGCCAATCGGGAAGCCCGCGAAAAAGAAGGTTATGATCCTGGAGCCGTCAAGAACGGATTGCAAAGCCAGTGGATTCAGCCGCTGGTCATCCGAGGCAATCAGGGCGATTGTGTCAAGATGACGCTGCGCAATCAACTGGAGGGCGGCGAGGAGGTCAGCCTCAACATTCACGGCTCCAGCATGATCGTCGCCTCCACGGGCAAACCAGCGACGACGACAAATCCGGACAGCATTGCGGCTAAAGGGAAAGCCGTAGAGTTGGAATGGTACATTCCGCCGACTCAGCAAGAGGGCGGTCGGCAGTTCCACTCGTACAGCAACGATCGCGAACTGACGGTCATGGGACTGTTCGGCACATTCGTCATCGAACCCAAAGGGTCCCAATATCTCGACCCGCTGGGAACCGGCGAACCGACGTCGATGGCCAGCGGATGGCAGGCCATCATCAAGAACGGTGCAGGACCTGACTTCCGGGAATTCGTGTTGATCTATCATGAAGTCGGGGACGAAGCATTCCGGCCGCTGAACAAGAAAGGCGATTTTCTTCCCCAGCGTGACCCCTTGACCGACGTCTACCGGCCGGTGGCCCGCGCATTGAATTACCGGAGCGAGCCTTTCGGCGTCGACAATATGCAAACGCAGCACGAGTACTTCGGGTTCGAAGACGAATCCATGGCCTACAGCGCCTATACGTTCGGCGATCCGGCGACGACCATTCCACGGAGCTATTTGGGCGATCCGGCAAAGTTTCGCCTCGTGCACGGAGGGTCGGAGGTGTTTCACTCCCACCATCCGCACGGTGGATCGATTCGCTGGCCGCGGAGTCCGCGCGCGATCGATGAAATGCCTTTGTGGCATGCGGCCAAGAACGGGCCGGTCAAATATCCCGTGATTCGGATGAAGTCCGACCGCGTGGACGTGGAAGTCATCGGACCGTCCGAGACCATGGACCTGGAAACCGAATGTGGATCCGGCCTCTGCCAGCAGTTGGCTGGGGACTTCCTGTTCCATTGCCACGTCGCTCACCATTACATTGCGGGGATGTGGGGTTATTGGCGGGTATACAACACCCTACAGCAGGGAGGGGATCACAACGACGTGATGCCGGATCTGCGCGAACTGCCGGACCGGGCTGGCCGTATTCAAACCGGTATTACATCGGATCAGCTCATCGGCCGCACTGTGGACTGGTTCGGAAAAATGTTCACCATCGTCAAGGACGGGAAGACAAACTGGAAGGCGTCACCTGCCGTCGTCAATGTGAAGGATTGGGTCAATATGATGCTGCCGCCGCAGGGACAGCCTGGGCATCAGAAGGATGAACGTGTCCAGACCCGATCATACGATGCAAGCGTGTTGGATTGGGCTTGGCAGGGTGATCGCGCGATGACCGAACGCGAAAACACCGTGGACAATCCACGGTACAAATCAACGACTCCCGGCAACCGGCTGCCGATTCTCTTTGAAAGCGCTACCGGCAAGGTCGCCTGGCCACATTTGAAACCGCATTTCGGACGTCGTGTGCCTTTTTCCCTGAATCACAATCCTGCTCCGTGGCTGGATATGATTCACCTCGACGACGACGGGTTGCCCAGTTCCTATCCAGCGAAGCCGGGAGAGAATGGACGCTGGAGCATCTGTCCCGAGAACGCGGGCTCCAAGAAATACAACGTCCATTTCATTCAGACACCGATGACGTTGTCCGACAAGCAGGGCGATACGCCGGCCATCGTGGACAAGGACGGGCTGATCTACGTGCTACACGAGGAAGAAGCGCGGGTCCGCAAGAGCGACATTAAATATCCGCTGGTGGTGCGCGCCAATATTTATGATTGTATCGACTGGATGTTGACCAGCGAGTGGTTGGACGATGACCATATCAACTTCCAGGCATCGAAGATCAATACGCACTGGCACTTCCTACAGTTCGATAATCAATCATCCGACGGCGTGATCACCGGCTTTTCCTATGAGCAATCGGTGCGACCGTTCACGATGCTGGAGAAGAAGGTGAAAAAGGGCCTGCCTGTGCCGATGAACACCACTTTCACCAAGGCGGCGAAGAAGGGCGACCGGGTCATTACGGTCAAGAACGCCGCCCAATACCATCCGAACGTGGAACTCCTGATCGGAGCGGACAACGTCGAAGGCAACGAAATCGGTCGGGTCAAATCGATCCGAGGCAATCAGATCACGCTGTATCGTCCACTGAAAAATGCTCATCCGGCCAACGATATCGTGACGGTGGAGTTCGTCCGGCAGCGATTCTGGGCGGATTCCGACGTGGGGACGGTCTTTTGGCACGACCATGCGCTGGGGCGTGTCACGTGGCCTCACGGAGGCTTCGGTACCCTCATCACCGAGCCGGTCGGTTCGACCTATCATGATCCTAAGACCGGCAAGGAGATCCGGAGCGGACCGCTTGCCGATATCCGAACGGCGGAGCCGATTGGGTACGGAGTGAACGGCAGCTTCCGAGAGTTGATGGTGCAACTCAATGACACCGTGCCTCATACGGTGAACATCGTCACGGCTGGTAATCCGCCTGGGCAACCGATCGAAGTGGCATTGGAAGCCGGGAAAACGGTGTCCTTCCCGATGCCGGAAAAAATTCCCATGGCGCCGATGTCCTTCCTCAATGGCGGAACGCATACGACGGGTGGCGGATTGAATTTCAAGGCCGAGCCCATCTCGAGTCGCTTGGCCTTGAATCCTGATTCGTCAAAGTTGTTCAGCAGCGCAGTGCACGGCGACCCCTATACGCCGATGGTACGAGCGTATCTAGGCGATACGGTGGTGTTCCGGTTGCTCCAGACCATGGCGAACGAGACGATGGTATGGACAGTTTCAGGCCATACCTATTTGACCGAACGTTATGCGGGCGACGCGAACCGGAAGAACTCGATCCATATCGGCATTGCCGAACGGTACGATCTGGTGGTGCCGCAAGCGGGTGGACCACGGCTGCAACCGGGAGACTATATCCACTTCAACGGCCGCGTATCGAAGTTCTCGGAGGGTGCCTGGGGCATCATGCGGGTATTGGACAAGGAGGCGCCAGACCTGCAAAAGCTCCCCGCCGGATACAGCCGTCGAAATGAGATCCCGAAGCCGCTGGCGATCTGTCCGGCGGACGCTCCGGTGAAAAGCTTCAACGTTGTAGCGTTGGATTATCCTTCGATGAAGCTGAACCCCAAGGCGCCTGACACCATCGAGGTCGACTTCGAACGGACGATCCAGATGGTCAATCCGAACGCCAAGATTTACGCGTTGGAAGAAGATGCCACGAAGGTTGCCGGGGGTGTCCAGCCGATGCCCTTGACCCTGCGGGCCAATATCGGAGATTGCCTCAAGGTGAAGCTGACCAACCGGATGAAGGAAAGCCGAGCCTCGTTCTCTGCCATCGGCTTGGCGTTCGACCCCAAGGATTCGCTCGGTGCGAACATCGGCAACAATCCCGGTGATCAGACCATCGCGCCGGGAGAAAGCCGCACCTACACGTACTACGCGGACCCGTTCCTGGGAGAGACCGCCTCATTGGTGTGGGACTGGGGCAATGTGGTGACCAATCCGCGGAACGGGCTCTATGGAGCCGTGGTGATCGGCCCGAAGGGCGCCCAGTACCGTGACCCGAAAACCGGCGCGGATATTTCGACGAAGAACAGCTGGGTAGCCGATGTCATCGTCGATCGAACGATTCAGGGTTATGAGCATCGCGTGAATTATCGCGATGCAGCTCTGTTCTTCCAGGATGAGGACAATATCATCGGGACGAGTTTCATGCCCTATGTACAAAACACGGCGGGCTTGACAGCCGTCAACTATCGAGCGGAGCCGTATAAATTCCGTGAAGAGAAGGGGTGCAGCCTCGGCAAGGTGTTCCAACCCTGCGTCGTGGACAAGCCGGAAGATCCGGTGACGCCGATTATTGAGGCGCATGCCGGTGATCCCGTTCGCATTCACGTGTTTGGCGCGAGCAATGAACAGAACGGCATGTTCAGTGTCGAACGTCATGAATGGCCGATTGAGCCGTTCATGCGCGGAGCCGATATGATCAGCGTGGTGGAGTTCTCCGGATCGGAGACGCTGGACGCGTTCCTCCCGACCGCCGGGGGGCCGTTCCGCATGCCGGGGGATTATGTTTGGAGCAATCAACGGTTGCCCTACTCGCAGTCGGGACAGTGGGGTTATCTGCGGGTATTGCCGGCTGAAGATCAGCGGCTATTGCCGCTCTCAGGTCCCGGGACAGGAGTGAAGAATGCGTCCATTGACGAATCGACGCATGTCGTTCCGGTAGCAACACGGTAACTTGATTGCCTCACTGAGAGGCAATCACAACTTCGAAGAGGGGGAGGCCTGCGCTCCCCCTTTTTCTTTATGACAGGCATCTGGTACCATGGGAGAAACCAATCTTAATCGAAGGTGAACATGCAATGAAAGCAATGGTGGTTTCAGCCCTGCTCGTCTTGGCCTGTGCTTCAACGGCCTGGTCTTATCAAGAAATTGAAGTGAAGGATGGCGGAACAATTACGGGAAAAGTGAGGATGACGGAAGGAAAGCCGATCCCCAAAGGGTTCAACCTCGTCACCTTTCCAGATCCTGTCTACTGCGGGAGAATTTCCACCGGGACCGGATGGAGGATTTTGGACGAGTTCAGCCTTTCGGCAGATCGAGGCCTCAAAGACACGGTTGTGTTGCTGATCAACGCGGAGAAAGGAAAACCGTTTAAATTCGTGCCGCCCACCATTGAGGCTCGCGACTGCCGGTTCTTGCCTTTTGTCAGTGTGGTGAAAGACCGAGCCGAGGTTCGCGTCGTCAACATGGATCCGGTGTTTCATGATATTCAGGCGTATGAAACGTCGGAACTCGGTCCACGTGTGTTATTCAACACACCGCTTCCGATGAATCCCTTGCACGTGCGTGATGTCGGGTCCGAGAGTCACGAGCATCTGGCCGGTCAACCGATGATCGAAGTCGTCAAGATGACGAAGAACCGTCGGTTTTTCGTCATGCAGTGTGGATTTCATGCCTACATGGAAAGCTGGGGGTTCGCTGTGGATAATCCCTATTACATGGTGACCGACAAGGATGGGCAGTTTTCGCTGTCCGATGTGCCTGCTGGCGAATATAGTTTGATGGCGTGGCATCCCGGAGTAGGGACGGTGCTCGAAAAAAACGTATCGGTTTCAGCGAAGAAGACGCATCAAGTAGATTTCACGTTCGAATCTCCCAAAGGGCACCGAAGTGTCCACGAAATCGCGGAGAATCCGCATTACGGGTTGGAGGCGCTGGGAAAATCGCTGGAGATTCGTCCGACTCTCCAACTACAGACACCATAATACCGTTCGTTCGAATGAGAGCATTGCCGATGTCGAAAGTTGTCCCTTGTATTTTCAGTCTCAGTGCCGTCCTTGCTTCGGCATTGGTCCTTTCGCCACTCACGCCGGCAAAGGCCTATGACGTAGTAGACGTACAACATGGTGGGACTATCGAGGGGACAGTGATTCTCGATGGACCGGTGCCGGAGCCGAAGGGGTTCAATCTGATTACCTTTCCGGATCCTGCCTATTGCGGCCGTATCTCCAATGGCAGCGGGTGGCGCTTGCTGCATGACTTTGTCGTCGGTCATCAAAGAGGATTGAGAAATGCCATTGTGCTCCTAGAAGGGGTGGAAGCCGGAAAGCCGTTTGAGGTCTCTGTTCCTTTGATCGAAGCCCGTGATTGCATGTTTCAGCCGTTCATGACTATTGTTCGTAACGGACATGCAGTCGAAGTCATCAACATGGATCCCGTTATGCACGACATCCAAGGCTATGAGACGTCGCCGGAAGCGGGTGCGCGAGTGTTATTCAATAGCCCTTTGGTCATGAATTACCAGCATCGGCGAGGAGATATCCACGCGACACACAACCATGCGCCAGGAGCCTCGCTGGTCGGACCGATTTATTTGAACAAGGGGCGACGTACGTTCTATATGCAATGTGGTTTCCACGCCTATATGGAAAGCTGGGCTATGGCCGTGAACAATCCTTATTATGCCCTGACAGATGCCGAGGGGAGGTTCTCGATCGCCGACATTCCCCCCGGTACCTATCAGTTGGTGGTATGGCACCCGCAGACAGGACCAGGAACGACAAGGACGGTTGTGGTGCAATCGGATGGAACGCTTCGTGAGCAACTTTCGCTGCCCGCTCCCAAGGGAAATCGAACTGCGTATAAGGTCATGGACAATCCCCGGTTCGGCCCGGAGTCTCTAGGGTATGCGATTGACATCCAACCGCTGGTCGAACATCAACAGTGACAGTCATGCCAGGCGGATCCTGGCATGGCGAACAACCCCGCCGTGCTCGCTCCACCCATCCCCTGATGAGACCCTTCTGTTGTGTGCGCCACGGGAAATAGGCGCGTCTTGGTGCACCTGGGGTAGGAGGGTGGAAAAGCTCATCCTCTTGGCCACGCTCTACCCGCAACACTCTTTGCATTGAACCTGAACTTTCCGGCACGCTCGTCAAACGGATAACAGACAAAACCTATCACAAACGCATGAGTTCAACCGGCCGGCGCCGCGAAGAGGAAAGGATGAATCCGCTGAATAGGCGACAACATGGGATCTTCTTGTTTGTCCTTGCCTGGTGTATTTCTGTGATTGGGTCTGCATTTGGAGGAACGACATCGCACATTCAGCAGAGCCAGGCATTCTATGACAAGAAGGATTATCAGAAGGCACTTGAGGAACTGGACAAGCTCGATCCTCAGATGTCGGGCGCACCGGACGCTCGTCGACTCAAAATTCGCATACTTCTGAGACTGGGTAATCCAAAGGATGCCCTTACCAACTATGACGAGCTCATGCAGGTGTTGAAACATGAGGATCCATCGATCATTCGTGAGATCTCACTTGGATTTGTCCTCGTCTTGACGAAGGACATGCGTGAGCAAATGCGTGGTGCGGCCTATACCGCCCTCAAAGAATGGCACAGCTCCGAGTCGATTCCATATTTGGAAGATGGGCTCAGCGATGGATCAGGTCTTGTCCGAGCTTTGGCGGCTGAAGGGCTTGCAAAACTTGACGAGGGACGCCGCTCGGTTCGATTCCGGAAGGCCCTTGAAGATCAGGCGGCGTTGGTGAAGGAAGCGGTACTCAAGGGGTTTGCAAAATCTGATGATACTTCGGTCATCCCGCTCATCGAACCGGCGCTGAAAGATCCTGAGGTGCGGGTACGAGTTGCAGCCGCCGCGGTGCTCTGTAATCTGAAACGATCCAAGGGATGCGAATTACTCTTGCAGTACGCGAAAGCGCCGAATCCAGATGAGCGGACCTCGGCGATTCGCGCCTTGGTCGATCGGCAGTCGTCAGGAATTGTGTCGATTCTCCTCGAGTCGAGCGAACACAAACAGCCGTCGGTGCGCGGCGCTGCCGCCGCAGGGTTCGCCCATGTGCCCACTGCCGAAGCGGTCACCGCACTGACACGACTGCTGAGGGACCCGCTCCCTCCCGTGCGGATCGCCGCAGCCGTCAGCCTCGGGCAGCTGCATGGATTCGACGTCCGTACACCATTGCGTGGGGCTCTTGATGATCGTGATCTCCCGGTCAGAGCGTTCGTCATCGGTGCGTTACTGGAACAGGGTGAACGGTATGAGATCGTGGCCAGCCCGGTCCAGACTCTCAGCAACACGAAAGAGCCTGCCGTTCGCGCTGCCGTGGCACGAGTCTTAGGGCATGCGAGAGAATCAAATCGCGAACTGGCGCGATCAGCCTTGATGCTGCTGGTTCAGGATACGGTGCCTCGAGTGAGGATTGCGGCGATCAAGTCACTGGCAAAGATCGACGGTGCGGATGCGATCCCGCGTCTCAAACAGAGTCTGCACGATGAGGATGATGCCGTTCGGGCAACGGCCGGAGGAGCGCTGTTGAAACTTGTTCTACCGAAAGAATAGGGTTGAGATAGGTCGTTGTGTCACCCCATTCATCGATATGGTCGGACCGCGGTCGCTTCCCATCGCTTGATTCGATGTGCGCGATTCTGATTTTGTGGAAGGAGTTGTATCCATGGTCGTTCGAATTCTTGCCGTGTTGACACTGTCATGCTTCGGGTTCGATGTGTCCGTTCTGTCCGCAAATGAGCAACCGGCTCATGATCTGACCGAGCCGCCGACGAGCAAAGACGGCGCGCCAATGATTGTGGTCCCGGCCGGCTTGTTCCCGATGGGTGTGCCGGCTGGAGCCCGTGACGGGGGACGCGATGAATATCCACGTCATGATGTGTTCGTCGACACATTTATGATCGACAAATTTGAAGTGACAAACGGTCGTTATCTGGAATTCGTGAAGGCCACAGGGCATCGAGTTCCACAAAACCCAAGAAATCCGACAAGAAACCTCTGGCAAGGAGAGAGTATCACCGAGGTGTTGATCGATCGACCTGTTATCAATGTTGATTGGTTTGATGCAGAGGCCTATTGCAGATGGGCCGACAAACGACTCCCCACTGAAGCCGAATGGGAGAAAGCGGCCAAAGGGACGTCTGATAGGCGATTCCCTTGGGGGAATGTCGAGCCGACCTCCAAACATCTCAATTACAATCAACAGTGGATCGGGGAAAAGACGCTCATGCCCGTCGGAAGTTATGAGACGGGCAAGAGCCCCTTTGGCCTGTATGACATGGCCGGCAATGTTTGGGAATGGGTCAATGACTGGTACGATGCCAGATACTATGAGAAGAGCCCGAAAAAGAATCCGAAAGGTCCAGACACAGGCACAAAGAAAGTGATCAGGGGCGCGGGCTGGCAAAATGAGGCGCCGACGGTCCGCATTTTTACTCGTGTGGAGAGCGATCCAACGGTTCGAAACGAGTCCACGGGATTTCGTTGCGCCACCAGTGGACCGACGACCCGGTCAACAAGGAGTCCGTCGACTCCGTAATCCTCTCGACCGTCGAGATGGTTCCTGAAAACTACGGGGTATTGGAGCTCAATGATCGCGCGCAACGGAAGCCGATCGTCGCGGCACGTTGGTCCGGAGAGGCGCCGCCTCGGGTCGCCGTTCGAAGCATGACGCGTCTGCTTTTCCAAGAGCCACCCCGAACACTCTTGTAGCGTCCAGCGGTTGGGCCCGGCGGGCTGCGCTCCGGCATATACGCATAGTAGTCGAACCCGAACCAATCCTGTACCCATTCGGCAATGTTGCCAGCCATATGATGCAGGCCATAGGGACTTTTGCCTTCCTCATAGGAATCGACTGCTGCGAGAATGGGGATCTCATGAACATGGTGCTGCCCAAACATCGCGAGTGTGGAGCTGGGAATCGTTTCACCCCATGGGTAGGGAATGCCTTCAGACCCTCGCGCCGCTTTCTCCCATTCGGCCTCGGTCGGTAGTCTGGCGTGCTTTGCCACACATAGATTGTTCGCCTCTGCCCATGTGACATAGAGCGCAGGCCAGCGGGATAGGGTCTGGTCGGAAACAAAATGGACAGTGATGACGTGCCAGAGGAGTTTCTGCAGCTCGTCCGAGGGATGAAGCTTCTGTTTTTGCAGAAAGGCCACGTATTCTCCAAGGCTCACTTCATCTCGATCCATCTCATAGGCATTCAACCAAACTCGATGTTGAGGCAGTTCCGTATCGTCAAATTGGGTCGAGCTTCCATAGGGGTCGTTATCGACTCTGTTGCTTCCGAGCAAAAACGTGCCGGCCGGGATGGTGATCACAGGCGACGGTCTGGCCAGCCTCGCGATCTCTGTTAAATGGCGGGCCAGTTCCGGTGAGGGTTTGGAGCCAGCCTCTACGATGGAGGGGCTTTCCATGATGACCAGGAGGGTAAACATGATTACAGATCGATGCACAACAAGGCGGCATAACGTCTTGTCCGAGAGATTCATGGCGGGTCCAAATTGCGTTGCACTATAAACCGGGCGTCTGTGCCTTACAAGAGTTCGAATTGACGATTAGACCGTTCTGGGTCATTCGGTGCCCTTTCAGAAATAACGTGATCCGATTATAGTATGTGGTCCTGACCTGCCATGGCTACGGAAAGAAAGTATGGAATGAGTACGCATCACCTAGTCGCAGCTCACTACCCGCGTCTTTCCGCATTCTGTGTGTGGATCGTCACGATGATGCTTCCCTTCCCGCTCAATGCCGAAACGATGGAGCTCAGTCAGGACGCGATTCTTCGAGCGAGACAGGCGACCGTGGGAATCCTAGCAGAGACACAAGATCAGCGAATGCCGGAGAAGCCAGGGAAAGTTATCGTCCGAGGAACCGGATTTCATTTACGAGACGGCTATGTGATTACCGCGAGACATGCCGCAGAGAAACACCAGCTCTCGACAGGCACCGTCGTTCAGAAACAGATTCGCGTGCTCACGAATGATCTCCATGAACTTCCTGCCGATCTCGTGAGCGACAGTGCGTTCATGGATGTCGTCGTGTATCGAGTTGTCGAACAGTATCGCTCTAAATTTCAGGCTGGGACGTCATTTGCCACAAACGAGGTACTACCTGGGCTGGAGGTCTTCACCGTCGGCTATCCGCTTGGCTGGGGTCCGACCATGGCCTTTGGGAGGATTGGAAATACCAATACCTTCCTGCAAACAGTGGATACCCGTCTCATCCAGGCCGATCTTTCGGCCTGCAGTGGAAATTCAGGAGGCGGGCTGTTCAACGCGCAAGGAGACATTGTCGGCATTGTGCATGCCGTGATCCAAGTCGATAAAGAGGAGACCCAGGCCCATTGCAGTCGCATGACCTTTGTCATTCCGGGAATTCTTGCAGAGCGCATCATCAACGCAGCTCTTTCAGGGAGGCCTCTGGCCTTTTCAAGGCTTGGGGTCCACATGACTTCGGTAAAAGATGGCACGAAGTTGCGCGTCGCGGTGAAGGAAGTTGCGGATCCCGCAAAATCGGCAGGGATTCAGAAACACGATATCTTGCTGGCCATTGAGGAGACGGAGATTCTTGATGGAGCCCAGCTGAAGAATTTCCTCATCGAACGTACAAGCCCTGGACAAGAGGTGTCGGTCAAAGTGCGCCGCGTTGATGTTGATTTGACGTTCCATGTCGTACTGGGCGGCGGGTGAGGGGAATAAGGCGGTATCGGGTGAACGGATTTTCACGTGTTATCGGATCCTCAAAAGCACCAAGAGAATGCAAGAGCATGAGGCAGAATCATTGCCGTGGCGCTGCACAGCGGCGCAGTCGGTCCATAATTGCAAGCCCAAGCCCTTCTTCCTTGCAAGGCTCCACATAGATCCTGTCCAGACTGAGGGAGTCCAGCCTCCGCAACGTTGCAAACAGGTGGCGTGCAGCTTCCCTCAGATCACCAGTAGCAGATAGAACTTCAATAGCTACAAAGCGATCGTCGGTATCTCTTGCGTGCGAGAGGATCAGCAAGCCTGCGCGTTCGCCATCTTTCAGGATAGGCCTTGCTCCAACTGAAGCTAAGATCGTTAGATGCGTCCGCGTTGCGTAGTGGCGTGCCAATTGACCGGGCGAGATCGGCGTTTCATTCACAGGCGACGATCGTCGAATAGAGCCGATGACGGTGCTGAGTTGTTCGATGGTGATGCTGCCTGGACGCAATAATTCTGGCTGTAGCCCTGCCAGTGAAACAATCGTCGATTCGACTCCAACCGGACATGCTCCTCCGTCGAGTATGAGATCCGCTTTGCTCCCAAGCCCATCAACAACATGTTGCGCAGTCGTCGGGCTCACATAACCAAATGGATTGGCGCTGGGTCCGGCGATCGGGGTGCCTGCCTCTCGAATAAGCGCCTGTGCCACCGGATGGTTAGGCATTCTGACCGCTACCGTTGAAAGTCCGGCAGTGACGAGATCCGGGATTGCCCGTTGTTTGGGTAACACCAAAGTCAACGGACCTGGCCAAAAGGCGTCCATGAGCCGCTGACCCAGAACGGGCAGGGATCCGATTACACCATCCAACTGCTGTGGATCAGCGATGTGGACGATGAGTGGATCGAACTGAGGACGCTGCTTGGCTTCGAAGACCTTCGCTGCTGCTTCAGCATTCATCGCATCGCAACCGAGTCCATAGACCGTTTCGGTTGGAAACGCGACGAGTCCACCTGTTTTGATGATCCTTCCTGCTGACCGGATGGATTCGGGATCTGCTGCCGAGAGGATGGCACCCGTCAAATGATTGGCCGCTCCATCCATAGGAATGCCGCACCGACGACCGGTCATCTACTCCTTCACGGTCATCATGATCCTGATCGGATCGAGGGGGTTGTCTCGCTCGTCGCGCGGAACACCGACAATCTTGTCGACAACCTCGATCCCACGAAAGACTTCTCCAAACACGGAATAGCGCCGATCTAAACCACCGTTCTCTCCCACGCAGATAAAAAATTGTGAGCCGTTGTCATTGAAGTCACGTGTGCTATTGCTCTCACGGGGCATTTTTGCCATGGATACTGCGCCGCGCTTGTGTGGACGGTCGCTTGGCTCGGGCGAAAGAAAGTATCCTGGTCCGCCTGTGCCGTGGAGTGCGCGCTCGGGAGTCTTGCTCAATGGATCGCCGCCCTGAATGATGAACCCAGGCACCACCCGATGGAACGTGGTGCCGTCATAGAACCCCATCTTGACGAGATTGATAAGGTTCTCCACATGACGAGGCGCCGTGTCGGAGTAGAATCGAATCTTGATCTCACCGAATCTCGTGGAGATCGTGACGCGGGGATCTTTCTTTCGAAACTCAAGTGCCATCGTCATGAATGTAGCAAGGCGATGATCGGAGTGGCAAGGTCTTGCCAACAGTGCTGAGTCCTGCGAGTACTGCTCAGCACTCGCGTCTCAGCACTCAGCACCGTCTTTTGCGAGTCCGTCCTCCGGCCGGATGCGCAACCACATGATTCCGCCGAGGAAGGAAATGAAGGCAGCGAGGCCGAGAGAAGCACCCCAGCCCCACCGTTGAGCGAGCCATGGCGTGAGTGTCGGAGAAATAGCCCCGCCGAGATTGGCGCCCATATTCATGAGACCTGAGAGGCTGCCGGCGTGGGTCGGTGATAGATCGCTCGTCGAGGATCAATAGGCGCCGACTGTGAAATAGAGCCATCCGGCACCCAATGACAAGCTGGCAATGGCGAGATAAGGAGACTCTACAGCGGCACCCAGGGCGATGGAGCCTGCTGCCAGCCCCATACCTGTCATGCCCACGATCTGGCGGCCTTTCGTCACTCCGCATCGGATCGCCAATCGATCAGTGACCCATCCGCCAAGAGGACAGGATACAAGGATGGCAAGGAACGGGGCGGCAGCAAACAATCCACCACGTAAGACATTGAAACCGCGCTCATTCACAAGGTAGAGATAAAACCAGGACATATACACATACGCGACATAGCCCAAGCATCCATAACTCAGCATCAGCCACCACACGCTCGGTGTTTTTCGTAGGATAGCCCACGAGATCGAAGGACTTGTTGAAACAGCTGGAGCTGTGGACGGGGCTGCTTCGTCATGAATGTGCCATCGGTGATGCGATGGACGATCGGCGGCTAAGAACCACCAGATGACTGCGAGGGCGAATCCTATCCCACTTGAAAAATAAAAGGCTGATTGCCAACCGTAGTTGACCATCATCCAAGCCGTTACCGGCGGTGTGATCGCTGCGCCGATCCCGATCCCGCCGATAGCGATGCCGATGCCAAGTCCGCGTTCATGAGCGGGAAGCCAGTCGGTCATGGTGCGGTTAAAAGTCGGCAATGCTGCTGCCTCTCCGACACCGAGAAGAAATCTGACGAAGGCCAGTGCACCGACGATTCCGAGCGGCACGGCCAGGAAAGAAGTAGCGGCAATGGCCGTCCAGGCAGTAAAACAGGACCACCAGATCAGTGCGATCGTGAGGACGACGCGGATGCCCCAGCGATCGCCCAGCCAGCCGCCAGGAATCTGGAATAATGCATATCCGATGACGAACGCGGAGAAGACAAATCCCATCTCCTGCTCGGTAAGACCCAGCGCCGGCATCATCTGGCGCGCGGTGACCGAAATATTGACGCGATCGATGTAGGTGACGATGCTGATGGTAAAGAGAAGCCCAAGAATCAGCCAACGTAGGGGCGAAGGAGGTGC
Organism: Nitrospira sp.; assembly: GCA_025934915.1. Lineage (GTDB taxonomy): Bacteria > Nitrospirota > Nitrospiria > Nitrospirales > Nitrospiraceae > Nitrospira_D. The sequence goes on along the minus strand of JAICWG010000020.1, from coordinate 15,706 downwards.
GGTGTCTTCGCGATTCGTTAAGGTCCTCTCGTTCACAATAGTTCTACTATCAGATTCATCCAGATTCATTGGAAGGGTAGACGTTCGGGGGGTCGGCAGCCATCAAGGGATTGAATAGTTGCCGCCTCTTTGCAGAGGCGGCAACGCGAAGCGGTCAGTTGGTGACGATCTCGAGTAACTCAACTTCGAAGACTAAGGTCGCTCCCGGCTTAATGGTCGGCGGTGACCCACCGTCGCCATAGGCCAGATTGGATGGGCACACCAGTTTGCTCTTTCCTCCGACTTTGATCTGTTGAACTCCCTCTGTCCAACACTTAATGACCTTGTTCAACGGAAATGTCGCCGGCTCCCCTCGCTTGATGGAACTATCGAATACCGTCCCATCGGTCAAGGTGCCATGGTAATGGACCTTGACTGTATCCGTTGCCTTTGGCGTGGCTCCTGTGCCAGGCTTGATGGTGGAGATAACGATCCCTGACTCCGTCTTTGTCGCTCCCTTTTCTGAAGCCGCTTTTGCCGTAAACGCGGCGCCTGCCTTCTTCTCACTTTCAGCAGAGACAGCCAATCGAGACTGTTGCAGTTGTTGAATCTTAGGCCCAAATGTTTGGAGATCGACTTTTTGAGGGCGCTTCAGTACACCGTCGGTGATGCCATGTTTGACCATATCGAGTTCGGTCTCACTTAAGGAAAATGTTCCCAACGATTGGCTGATGGCCAACCCAAGAGCATACAAGGTTTTCTGATCATCATTTACCGGATCTGTTGAGGCAGCCAATAGCGGGGTCGTGAGATGGAGAAACCCTACGGCAAAACATAATGATAGACGAATTCTCATAGAGTAGAGGTCCTTTCTTGTGATGGGCTATGGGCAAATGTGATTCGTAAGAATACGATAGGCTTTCCGATCCAAAATCTGAGGTTGTGAGGTGGCGGAGAGGGAGGGATTTGAACCCTCGGTAGAGATTTTGTCCCTACGACGGTTTAGCAAACCGTTGCCTTCGGCCACTCGGCCACCTCTCCACTTCATAATTAATGGGATCACGCCGCATCCACGACGGAAAGTGTCGCCAGAGCGGGAATCACCGATAAAGGCGTATAATACCTCAGCCTATAGAAAGCGCACAAGAGAGGAGTGATGCTTCGGCTAAATACTACACTCTATCTCCAAATCGGTTTTTCGATGAGGCCTGGCGTTTGTGCCGCGGACAGGTGCATGAACAAGTCGCCGCATCACCTGGACAAACACAGATGTCAAACGGATGCTCGTGAGGACACTTTTACGAAGTCTGGGCCGATTGTTGCTCGGTAAATATTGCCCGAGTGATCCATCATCCTGCGTGGGACAGGTCATCAGCTCGAAGAATTTTTGCAGGAGTCTCGATGGTCGGATGGCCGTTACAGGTTTTTCCTGAAATGCGTTAGATTGGCCTTCAATATTCAGAAATGGAATCGCATAGCGAAGTTCGACGTGGCTTGGTCGTACGATTCCGCTGAGGGGCAGCATGCGAAGGGCCTTCCGCTTTTGTCATCTGCGCTCTATAAATTTGAAGTTGACGAAGCGGCATACAGTGACCTCCGTTCTCGTTGGCCAAGCCCAAGCTGTCGAAGTCAGATCCACAGGACGCGCTTGAAATCCTTATCCAGACTTCGCGGATGGCCGCATTGGCGGCAACGAACAAATAGGCTCGAGTCATCAAAAGTCCCGGAAGCTCGAAGGACAAGTTGGTATGTCTTTCCTCTACGGAAGGGGCACGCTTTTCCCTGAAGGTTCTGATGGATAGGTCCTAGCCGGTTGAGTTGCTTTTCCATTATCCACCCCCAATCCATTAGCGATGTTGTGATCGGCCTGGTGTCAGAATATGGCGACATTTGGTGCGGCGGAAATACCGTAAATGTATGGCCACGCTGAACCAAAGAGCAATGATCGATTTCGGTTCAGAGCTGGTGCAGAGTCATCCATGGTTCGCATTAACCCAGCTGCATCATGGTCCCCAGCATAGAGAAGGCAAAATTATGGGTGAAGGTAGATTTCTTCTGGAGGGAGAAGAAATCTCTTACTGCTTGCGGGTGGGCATCCACAAGCAACTACCTTCACCCTCGTATTATTCCATCAAATGCTTTCGTTGATGACAAGGTCGTAGTTTTCCCAGTCTGACGGCTGTTGAACTTAGCAATTGTTGTCAGGCTCGAATCATGATTTGTTCGCCTATCCTGGGTGATGCCGGCAAGTGGTTTCCTTCTGAAGCCACGAACTGTCTGAGCCTCGCTTGGTCCTTAGGTGAAACAAGAAGAAGTTCGATCTTGATCCACTCATTCTTGACCCACTGCACCTCCGCTAATTCGATCACGCTGTAGGCGTTTTCATCGGGGAACCATAAACGGAGCTTGACATAATCGCCAGAGCGTAGCTTTTCAGGATTTACGATGACAGGATGGGAGGACGATAGTTCATACACACAACCATCGCCCCTCAAGCCGTCGCCGCCTTTGAAAAGCATACAGTCGATCCCGATTTTTGATAGAAGTCCTGGAGGCATGCTCTCTCCTCTCGTGGAAAGCTTGAACGGTGAGGAGACGGTAATACAGGGATAGGAGTTAATGCTACTATCCTGGCAGGTGGAAGGACCGAACTAAAGAGGCATCACCATGATTCTCGTATCGTTGGATATCGGCATGATTCATCACAATATATTACTATTTATCCATAGTTACTTATGGATAGTAGGTAATGTTATAGATTAAATTATACGAAGGCCTTGAAGTTTAAGGTTGAGCCTGGTTGCATTTCGTCTTATTCGGTATGCGGTCTTTAACGACTCATTCATGACCATGATCTGTTGACGGTATATTGCGAGCGGTCGAAGGCCGCTCAAAAATCAACCTCGCTCCCGGTTTAAATGTAAGGTAGTACCAAACCCATTCCGACATGACTCGGAATCGGTTCCGGAAACCGATCAAAAAGAAAATATGGACGACGCACCAGAGCAGCCAGGCAAAGAGTCCTGAAGCATGGATTGAGCCGAACTGAGCCACGGCCTGTGCTCGACCAATTGTGGCCAGCATGCCACGGTCTGCGTAGGCAAATAGTGGCCGTTGGTCTGGAACGACGTCCCGATCGATGATATCGGCAACATACCGTCCCTGTTGCATTGCGACAGGCGCTACTCCCGGCAACGGCTTCTCACCGTGTCCTATGCAATGTGCTGCGTCACCGATGACGAAGATCCATGGATCGTCAGGAATCGTCAGATCCGGCCGGACTTTGATCCGGCCAAATGAATCTTGTGGAACCGAGAGACTACTCAGGAAGGAAGATGCTCGATTCCCTGCCGCCCAAATGACATTTGTCGAGGCAATCCATTCCTGTCCAATCCTCACGCCATCTGCATGGACGGCACTCACCGGGCTGTTCAGCTTGACGATAACCCCCATGCGCTGTAGGGCTCTCAGCGCTTTTACTGACAGCTTGACGTCAAATCCTGGCAGAACTCGAGGACCAGCCTCCACCAGAATGATCGAGAGGTCATCAAGGCGTAAGTGAGGAAAGTCTGGTCCCATGGCTTTTCTGCCGAGCTCGGCCAGCGCACCAGCTAATTCAACCCCGGTCGGCCCTCCTCCGACAATGACAAATATCAGCTGAGTCTGGACGCCGGTCGAGGTTCTCCGTCGTTCGGCGTACTCAAACGCGAGCAACATCTTCTCTCGGAGCTGAACGGCATCGGTCATCGTTTTGAGTCCTGGCGCAGACGACTCCCATTCGTCATGTCCGAAATAGGCATGGCGCGAGCCCGGAGCGACAATCAAGATATCGAAGGCAATCGGCGAACTGTTCCGCAGGCCGACCACCCGAGCCGCCCGATCGACCGCCACAACGTCATCCATCATGATGCAGACGTTACGGTGCGAACGAAAGAGCGTGCGTAGAGGCCAGGCAATATCACCAGGCGACAACGCGGTGGTGGCTACTTGGTAAAGCAGGGGTTGAAAGACGTGGTGGTTCGTGCGGTCGATGAGGGTGACGTCGGCATGGCGTAGAGATCGCGCAACCGTTAAACCTCCGAACCCACCGCCAATAATGACGACCTGCTTGCCAGCCATTCAATTGTGCCTTACGAATGCATGATCTTGTCGGCTTGTTGGGTGAATGTCTATCTTCCTGTCGCGACGACTCGCGGTGTAACATCCCCACAGCCTATGGCGGTGCCGGACTTCGAGTATAGGTCACTTCGTGTTTTCCCGACTCTATGCGTGTGATCGAGCGATGAATGGGAATCGTAAAGCCGCCTGTCGGATCTTACGCCGACAAGATCGCAGCCTCCGGCCATGCTTTGCACTTTATCGTGCCTGCCCATGATAGGGAAGACCTAAGAGAGCCACAATCTAACCGTATTGGTCAAGGATCGGCGCCAACGCTACTGAAGGGCTACGGGAGGCACTTCCAACAAATAATCGGAGAATGAATAGCTGTAGAGTGAGCTGGTCTAACGATCTCTGATATTACGCCGCACGACGCGAGGACGGGCGATTCTCGATGGCGGTATCGCATACATGATCTTTGGTCGGCATATGGTGCTGATCGGAAGGTTGTTCAAATAGCAATCTTGCACCCGGTTTGAAGGTGAGGTAGTACCACGTCCATTCCGACATCACTCGTATCCGGTTCCTGAGACCGATGAGGAAGAAAATGTGGACGATACACCAGAGTGCCCATGCCAGGGGGCCGGATGCGTGGATCGGGCCGATCTGTGCGACAGCTTGTGCGCGGCCAATCGTCGCTAACATGCCACGGTCCGTATAGGTAAACGTTGAACGATGGTCTGGACCGAGGTCTTGATTAATCAGCTCCGCAACATACTGTCCTTCTCGCATGGCGACTGGAGCGATTCCCGGTAAGGGTTTGCCATCGCGGCCAAGACAATGAGCGGCATCACCGATGATGAAGATCCAGGGATCATTGAGGATCGTCAGATCCGGCTGAACCTTGACCCGGCCGCACGAATCCTGAGGAACTGCCAGGGTATTGAGCAGGGGCGACGCCTTGTTACCCGCCGCCCAGATTACATTGATAGACGGCACCCATTCGTTACCGACCATGACCCCATCGGGACGGACTACAGTTACCGGATTATTAAGTTTGACGGTCACACCCATACGTTCGAGCGCCGTCAGCGCTTTTGCCGACAGCTTGGCATCGAATCCTGGAAGAATACGCGGGCCAGCCTCGACGAGGATGATCGAGAGATCCTCCAAGCGCAAGTGAGGATAATCCGGTCCCATGGCCTTTCTCCCGATTTCGAGAAGCGAGCCAGCTAACTCGACTCCCGTGGGACCTCCTCCAACGATGACGAAGGTGAGACGATTCTGCGTGCCCGTCTCGGCCCGTTGCCGTTCCGCCACCTCAAATGCGAGTAACATCCGCTCTCGCAAATGAACGGCATCCGCCATGGTCTTGAGTCCTGGAGCCAGCGGCTCCCACTCATCGTGCCCAAAATAAGCGTGACGTGAGCCTGGGGCGACAATCAAGGCATCAAATGAAATGGGAGCGCTGTCCCGAAGTTGGACCACCCGAGCGGTTCGATCGATCGCCACCACGTCATCCATCACCACGCGGACATTGGACTGTGAGCGGAAGAGTGTGCGTAACGGCCAGGCAATGTCGCTCGGGGACAAGGCAGCGGTTGCCACTTGGTAGAGCAAGGGTTGAAAGACGTGGTGATTCGTGCGGTCGATCAGGATGACCTCGGCATCGCGCAGGAAGCGCGCCGCCGTTATGCCTCCAAACCCGCCCCCAACGATGATAACGCGTTTTCGAGTCATGGGTTTGAACTTGACATTCCCCGTAGCTCGCTACGGGGTTGGCCTCTCCTTCCGAGAAGTCTTCGGAATTGAGTTCTGTGATACCCCGCAGCTTGCTGCGGGGAGCTTCATTCAGGAGGCACAGCTACTTACGAAAGCGGATAGGCTTAACCGCCGGAATGACGCGTCCGCAGTGGTTGGCTACACAGCCGGCTACCATCATCGTGATCAAGGCTAATAGAAACAGTTCCACATCTCACCTCCTGAAAATTGTTCAATGCAATAAATGGTGAAGGAAGAATACGTTCGACTACAAGCTACGTGTCAAGAGGAAGAGTGTCAAAGAATTCCTCTAAACCCGCTTGAGCACTGTTTCTCTAAGAATCGGCAAGCCCGGTGTTTTCTTGAGTTCGTTTGATGATGATAATCCAATGGCGTAGGTGGCGGTTTTTGTGCTGCTACACTTAGTTCATTGCATAAGACTTTCATGCGCTGGTTTCACCGCACAGAGAGAGGAAAAGGAGTACACCTCATGGCCGCCCAAGCCCGTCACTTTGTCCAGATGATGATTTCTGTCTGTTTTGCCGCTGCCTTTGTCACGATTGCAGCCTGTTCCGGAGGTTTCTATACGGCCAATGTGAACGATGAGAAGAAGGTTTATCACGTTGATGAACATGGCGCCAAGACACCCGTGCATGAAACCAGCCAGAACGGCAAAACCACCATCCACGATGCCGACGATCCGATGGCTCAGCGGCAGGCTGCCGCGCAAGAGATCGCAGAACAGATCAGCGCGAAGCGGGCCGACCAACTTGAACAACTAAGCCGGACGTCGAAACGGCAGCCGTCGGATCCTATTTATGTCAGCCTTGCCCCACCGGTGCTGGATGCACAAATGGAGAAGGCAGAGCGATCAAAAGGGGCAGTGGCGGAACAGATTCGCAGTGCATTCGAGGCAGATCCCGTCATCAGGCTCATCGAGGATAATCCGAGTCGATCCGGTTTGTTAAAGCCGCATGTGGCGGCGAGCGCCGATGTCGAAGTGTTGCCGAAAGTCTCGCTGAAGGAAGCCTACGGGATTGATCGAAAGACGGGAAAGCCCGGTAAGACGCTGGCAGTGGTCTTTGAAGCAACCATCACCTCACAGGTCCCACCGGCCACGTACAACGTGTCGGAGTCCGGTCATGCCTTACGGAACCTAGAGGTCTCAAAGCGCTTCGCGAAGCAGGTTAAACAAGTCATTCTCGAAAAAATCGGTCCCGGCATTCCCGCCCGCTGAACGGATATCTTCACATGTGCGGGCAAATTCAGATCCCGTCGGCGCGCTATCGAGCTTGTCCGCTTTGAGACAATCCAAGACCGGTTGGTGAGTCGGTAGCTGCGTCTTTCCTTGTATCGGAAATGATAGGCGAATCGGCTATGATCATGGGAGGTGACAGTCACAATTGAGGTGACAGCGTTGCGGAGCTTGAAGAGATACGTATTTATCCCGCCGCCATATTTTGAGAGACTCACCAGGCATTCATGTAATAATGCCGCCACTTCAGAGTGAAAACCTGATGGCAAAGATACAATCATCCGCCTCTCGAATCACCATCACGGATACTTCGGGAGAGCTGCGCATCATCATTCCTGGTAGACGCAGTTGGTTCGTGATTTGCCTTCTGGGATTTTGGATCTGCGGTTGGACAGCGGCTGAAGTCATGGTCGCCATTCAGTTTTTGAACGGCGATGCCCCGCCGGAGGGAGAATTTTTCATGGTGGCCTGGTTTGGAGTCTGGACGGTTAGTGGGGTGTTGGCTATCTATGCGTGGTTGTGGCAGGTGCTGGGAAAAGAGATTGCCACCGTGCAAGGACAGACGTTCACAACTCGGCGTGACATCAGAGGATTTGGTTTTGATAAGGAGTACGATTTCTTCCAGATGCGAGATTTTCGCGTCGGACCAGTCGGGTTCAATCCGTTGGAGTTCTCGTCCAGTCTCCAATTATGGGGAGTCGGCGGTGGAGTGATCGCCTTTGATTATGGTGCAAAAACTTATCGATTCGGCGCAGGTCTTGACGAAGTCGAAGCCAAGCAAGCAGTGATTGCCATCAAAAAGCGTCACCGTATTCAGGAGAGCGCGAGTATCTAGTTGCCCAGGTCTAACCCACCACGCCAGGAAACGCTGCTGTAGTTCTCCGTCGTGGGAGCGCAGACCCATGCCCTGATGGCAAACGCTCGCGTTGCCACATTTTCCTCTTCGGTGTTAGACTCTGTTTCCGTGATTCCTCCCCCGGTCACTCCATCGGTGGGTAAAGATGATGCCGCCCTCTGAACGTGACTCCGCGCCTCCCCAGCACCTTGCCGTTGACGAGACGACGGAGACTGGGGCAATCCTTCGCCGAATTCTCGCGGGAGGAAGCCAATATTGCCCACCACACTGGAAGCCCGCATGAAGAAACGGGGGTATCAGTAGGCCCGGTTGATCGAACTGCGGTTTCTCGACGATACGATTTAGGACTTCATGCCCATTTCATTCTCCATCCTCCTTACATCATGTGCCACTCTCTTCGCGATCGCGCTAACGATCTTCAGCCAGACAACTCTTGTCCACGCGCAGGTGCAGTGTTGGGTGTCGCGTCAGAACGAGGGGCCCGTAACCGATAAACGATGGGCGCGTCACCTCAAGGCCATGAGCGCTGTCGAAGCCATTATCAAACAGTCTCAGGAGTTCTTGAATCCGCCGGTTCCTGTTCGCATGCGGGCCACGATGGCTGCTAACCGTTATGGGCCAATGGACTCGAAATTGATCGTGCGAGCCTACCCAGAGCAGACGTCGGTAGGCATCGGGATCTGGAAAGGAGAATGTGGCATTATCCCCGAAGCGGACCTCGTGGCAGGATCGATCGGTAGGGTCAGCATTGTTTTCAACCATGTCTCGAAGGATATGTTCATGGGCCAGGACGAAATTCCGAAGCTGACCGGCACGATGGATGGTTATCCCGAATACAACGGGTGGGTTGTCATCTCGAAGAATGGGCGTCTGCCGTGGATATCTCAAACCCTCGGGGATCGGCTCGATCGTGTGGGGACGGCCCGTGAAAGGACATTGGCTGATTGGCGTAATACCAAGACTTCACGCAAAGCTCCCAATCGAGACATGATCGGCCGGACTGCGGCATTGCGGAGAAAGACCGATCCCGCCGGCGTCGACCAGTATGTGGAGAACATGAGGCGATTGACTGCAGACATTGAAGCGGCTCAAGCCAAGGATGCAGCACGAGATGCACAGCTCACGAGGCTGCTGAACGAGTACCGTGCTTATCGAGCGTCGTTTACGGCTCAACAACTCGCGATGCCCGCGGTGTGGACTGATACCGATGGTTCCGCCCGTAAGGCGATGGAGGCTCAAGTCGAAGAGCTGCAAAAACTCAGCGTGGATGACCAGGGGAGAGTGGGCGAAATACGGGAACAAAGCCGCAGACTGGAGAGAGAGGCGGCGGCGAGCAATAATGAAATGGTAACGCTTCAGTTGCGCGCTCAAGCCAGGGACTTGCTGCAAGACGCCGACCAAATTCGCAAGGATCATATGGAACGTGCCGCACTGGAGGGAGAAACATTGCAGGGCGCGTATGAATTGACCACCCTAAAACCTGGCCCGGCAGAACAGGCGATCGCCTACAAAATGGATTCGACTTTTCCCAGCCGGAATCAGCCGGGGAAGATCCAAGTGATTGCCGTATCGGTGTCAACGCAGAACGAGGAAGATGTTCTGCAGCGCCCTGAACATGCGGTGCGCAAGGCCTGGCTTGATCGAGTCAAACTCTCAATCAACTACACGGCGCTAGCCGCTCTGCTGGACTGAGACCGCTCAACACAACCATCAATTGGATGAGCCGACAGACCACCGCATGGTGGACGTTCTTGGCATGCCTATCTTCGCCAATGGCTGTGGTTGGCTAACCTTAACGGAGATCAATTGGCGGGTCGGAGGCAGGTCTAGTTACCAAATCCCGACTTCGTGACGACCTGGTCGGCCAATTTCCACTCTTCTTTGTATTTTTCTTGTATGTGCTGAACAAATTCTGGCTTATAATTATGATAAGGACTCTCTTGATATTCCGATTCCACCAACAGTGTCGTTTCAATAGCTTGGCAGGCATAGAAGATCCCCAGAAGTGCCGATCGCTCTGACATCCTTGTGTCACCATCATGAAATAAACGGGCAGCCCCTGACTGATGTAACTCAGCATCCTTGGCACTTACAAACATCTTCACCTCAAACGAAAGACTCTTTGCTGCTCTCGCTATTTCCGAAAGTTCTTGAGCATCCACAACGCCTCGCCCGATTCGCGTCTCCTCAACTTTCTCCATCACATTGGTAAAGCGTGCTCTCAGGTTCTCATAATCTCCACGAAATCGTGCCGGCAAACTTGCTCCATCGGTGCCTGAGGCCTCTTGGAGAGTAAAGAACACTACTAAGAATAGTACGGTGATCGTAGCGATTCCTGCGGGACCACTTTGCAACACCGATGTCCTGTCGTGAGTACGAATGTTTAATCCCCCAAGGGTCTTGAATCTCAATAGTGATCCCAGAGGTCTGATCGTGCCGCTCCGACTATTGAGATCCTCTAGGATACTTCCATCGGCTCGAATTATGCGCGGTTCGACCACACGCATGTAGCCACTTGTGTGTGGACGGATCAAGTCACCCTTCCGTCAATAACTGGCGGCTTGCCGATGGCTGTATTTTATCCACCCATTAAGCCCATGCGCAAATGTAGGATCTTTATCGCTCCTCAAGGTCTGTCGCCCATAGAGGATATCTCACCCTTTCATTACATGATATTCAGTGCTAAGCAGGCATGGGCAAGCTCGCTTGAATCTTCGAGTGGTTGATCAATGCTGATCCACTTCTGGCATAGGATGATCGTCATCGTAAAACTGGTCCAATCTTGCTGTTGCGAATCATTGAACTTGACATTCCCCGTAGCTCGCTACGGGGTTGGCCTCTCCTTCCGAGAAGTCTTCGGAATTGAGTTCTGTGATACCCCGCAGCTTGCTGCGGGGAGCTTCATTATCGACAACCCCTAACAATCCTATGCTGCCCTCAACCCCTGCTTTGGAGGGGGTTGCCACCCTTTCTGCACACTGTACCTGGATGCGACGCGCAGCGTAAATCGGTCGGAAGTCGTGGCAGCGTATGCTTCAATGCCGCTGTGTCGATTCAGATGCCGCACCACCTTCCTGTGCGTTAGAGCGGGAGGGGAGACGACTGGTGGCTCGCTAGAGAGTCTGTGTGGTCCCGGTTCGATGAAAGGCCATCGAACTGTACAAGGTTACCCCGATGTTTTCACTAGGAGGCAGAATGAGCAAGGTTGAGACCATCGTTCGGATTTTGGTTGGGATCTGTACAGCGTTCGCGTATCTCATCAGTCCTACGCTTGCTGTAGTCGAAGGCGCCACCTTGCCGACCGGATTCTCCGAGTCCGTTGTCTTCTCGGGGTTAACGCAGCCGACGACAGTTCGCTTTTCGCCGGACGGGCGGGTGTTCGTTGCGGAAAAAAGCGGGCTCATCAAGGTCTTCGCCACTCTTTCCGACTCCACGCCCACGGTTTTTCATGACCTCCGGACGAATGTGCATAACTTTTGGGACCGGGGACTGCTCGGGCTGGCCCTGCATCCAAATTTCCCGACGGTTCCCTCGGTCTACGTCTTCTATACCTATGACAAGGATCCCAATAATGCCCAAGTGCCCCGCTGGGGCACGGCCGGCACCACGTCCGACGGGTGTCCGACCCCTCCAGGAGCGACCACAGACGGATGCGTGGTGAGTAGCCGACTGTCGCGGCTGGTAATGTCCTCGGGAAGTGTCTCGACTGGGACGGAATCGGTCCTCATCGAAGGATGGGGCCAGCAGTATCCCAGCCATTCGGTTGGGACCATCATGTTCGGTATGGACGGGGCGCTCTACGCGTCGGCGGGCGAGGGCGCCGGCTTTACCGTTGCCGATTACGGCCAAGGTGGTTGCATTGCCCCCTGCCCGCCAAATGATACCCCGCGGAATCCGTTAGGAGATCCGCCCGTAGAAATTGGTGAATTGCAGAGCCCGCCCACGGCGGAAGGGGGTGCGACCAGATCCAAGAGCCTGCGACGGGTCAGCGGGCCGACGGTCCTCAATGGCGCGATCATTCGGGTGGACCCCACTACGGGGGCAGGCCTTTCCGATAATCCCCTCTCCACCAGCACAGACCCCAACGCCCGCCGCATCGTGGGCTACGGGTTTCGCAACCCCTTTCGGTTTACGTTTCGGCCTGGCACCACTGAACTCTGGGTCGGAGACGTCGGGTGGAACAACTGGGAGGAGATTAACCGGATTCCCAATCCCTTAACGTCCACCGTACAAAACTTCGGCTGGCCCTGTTACGAAGGTGCCAGCCGTCAGCCAGGTTACGACGGGCTTAACCTCAACATCTGCGAGACCCTTTATGCCCAACCTGGAGGACACACCGCTCCCTACTTTACCTACAATCATAGCCAGAAAGTGGTGGCTGGAGAAACCTGCCCCATCGGCAGTTCATCAATCTCGGGACTGGCGTTCAATCAGGGGGGTACCTATCCCGCTGAGTATCAGGGCGCGCTGTTCTTCGCCGACCATTCCCGTAATTGTATTTGGGTCATGTTCGCAGGAGCAAACGGCCTGCCTGATCCGGCGACCCGGACCACCTTTGTGGTCGGCGCGGCGAATCCCGTCGACCTGCAAATTGGGCCAGGGGGCGACCTGTTCTATGTGGACTTCGATGGCGGAACCGTTCGTCGGATTCGGTTCACCAGCGGCAACCAGGCCCCGACCGCAGTCATTCAGGCCATGCCGTCGTCTGGGCCGGCCCCTCTTACTGTCAGCTTCTCTTCAGCAGGCTCTTCGGACCCGGACGGCGATCCCATTAGCTATAGCTGGAACTTCGGGGATGGCGGGACCTCGACGCAAGCTAATCCAAGCCATACGTATGGAGGCATAGGAACATTTACTGCGGTGCTGACCGTTACCGATTCATTAGGCGCATCCGGCAAGGATCAAGTAACCATTACAACGGGAAACAGCAAACCCACGGCGTTTATCGATACGCCCACTGCGGCTACCCAATGGGAGGTAGGCCAATCGATTACCTTTACCGGCCACGCCACCGACCCCAACGAGGGCACGCTCCTGCCCTCCGCGTTTTCCTGGGACATTATCCTGCATCATTGCCCCTCGAACTGTCATACTCATCCGCTTCAGAGTTTCTCCGGCGTCACTACATCATTCTTTTCGGCTCCTGATCACGATTACCCGTCGCACCTCGAGATCAAACTGACGGTGACGGATGCGGGGGGACTGACGGACACCAAGAGCATCCTCCTTTATCCACGAACGGTCGCACTGAACTTTGACTCAACTCCTTCAGGCTTACAGCTGACTGTAGGGAGTAGCAGCTCTCCCACACCTTTTACGAGGACGGTCATCCTGAGATCCGAGAACTCAGTCAGCGCCGTCACTCCCCAGGCCTTGGGGGGTACAGACTATGAGTTTGTGTCTTGGTCTGATGGAGGCAACCAATCGCATAATATTACCGGAACCGCTGCTGCGACTTATACTGCTACCTACAAGGTTACGACAAATCCAATTCCTTCCTCCACCCCTAGCGGTGACAGTGGTGGCGGTGACAGTGGTGGCGGCGGTTGTACGCTCAACAGATCGGGAACAGGTGATGCGCTACTGCCATTGTTGTTTCTTGTTGTCCTTGGCTTGTTATTAATGAGAATAAAGCGGCGCGTGAATAAGGTTGATCGTACATTACCCTGAACAGATTCCTCAAATGAGTTTTATGGAGCGCCCTGTTGTTCTGGAGACAACTGTGACGAGAGCCGATTTTCATCGAATACTTGATCGGTTAAGACTTTGCTGGCCCCCCAAACTCTATGAGAGCAGGGTCTTTCTTCTTTGTCTTGTAGCTGCTCCGTTGGCGTGGGCCATCATGAGGTGGACCGTTCCCGTTCATTCGATGTCTCTGGTCCAGATATGGTCGTTGGGCTTTGCCTCGGTCGTTATCTGGTACCCGCTATGGGAAGAGCTGCTGTTTAGAGGATTGCTGCAGGGTGAACTCATCGAGCGTGGCTGGATACGACCCTGGGTATGCGGGTTGAGTGGCGCCAATATTTCGGTCTCTCTATTGTTTACAGTCTTTCACCTCTGGAGCCATAGCCCTATCTGGGCGGTCTTGGTGTTCTTCCCCTCACTGGTCTTTGGCCATCTTCGTGATCGGTTCGATTCCACGATCCCCTCGATTCTGATGCACATGTGGTACAACAGCGGGTACTTTTTCTTCATCAGTTCTTCTCAGCCTTTCACACAGTCCGACATCCAGTGAGTTTTTCTCGCCGCAGCATGCAGGAAAGGGACAGACCTAAAACATGGCGGGTGTGGCTCTTTCTTTAGTGGCAAACCCTACACCAGTCAACGAGGGAACTAATCTCCAGTTGTGTCTCTCCCTTTCTGAACCTGAGCCTCCATTCATGAGCGACAGACTAGGGGTCGGCTCTTGTCCTGTGCAGGTCGGTGAGCTGGAGTACGCCTCATGGCGTGATCGCTTCGGATCGTATCCTGGGCCCTTTACAACGCCACCATCCGGGGCAATGCGCAGTAAGATATCTTCTTGGATGACAAGGACCGGCACCCTTCCAGCGCCATGATCAACAAGACGTTCGTCATGGGACGGGGTATGAGCTAAACAAGACGAGACTGGATATCGGCGGGTATGCGGCTCGCAGTTCTGGATAAGCCTCGATCAGGCGGGCGATATCAGCCAGGTCCTTTTGGCGTTTGCTCGGGGACGTGTCGAGTCTTGTGCAGACCAGAGCTTCCCCTGGAGCAAATCATCCGGACTAGCCACCAGCAAGCGTCGTCCCAGGACTATTCGTTTCGTGGCTCGCGCGACGAACGGGGCATATCGTGGGTTCGTTTGAAGCTGTACCCGGAGGTCCGATCCTGTAGCCGAGACATTGAGACTATGGAGAAATGTCTCGACAAGAAATTCTCGCGGCAGCCAGTGTTTGATCTGCCGGCTGTGCTCAGTGCCAATGACGATGGCGAGATCCAGACTGACAACATTTCTGAAACCTTGTGGCCATGACATCAATGAGGATTATGAACATGCAAGCTGGTCTGCGAGTCATCATAATATTACTGCCTGCGGTCCTATTCGTAGATTCGACTTATGCCGGTCAGTACTTTGAACGGAACAACTTGGCAATCGATGGTTATGATCCGGTCGCCTATTTCACAGAGATGAAGCCGGTGAAGGGATCACCGGAGTTTCGTTCTAATCTTGAAGGCTCAACCTTCCAGTTCATTTCAGCCGCTCATCGGGATACCTTTGCTCTCAATTCCGCCAAGTACGCCCCGCAGTATGGTGGGTACTGCGCCTAGGGGATGGTCAAAGGGTACAAGGCTACGATTGATCCAGCGGCTTTTACGGTTGTCCGTGATAAAGTGTATCTCAACTATAGTGAAACTGTCCGTTCTCGGTGGCTCTCGGATATTCCGACTATGTTCAGAAGGCTGATGCCAATTGGCCGGAGGTCCAGAAGCAAACCAAGGTGCAGGAATAACCGGATACCGCTCCCTGATCGTGTCAATCCACCAATCCCAACCAGAAGGTTTTCAATGAAGCAGATGATGGTCTCCATTGCGGCAGCTGCATGTGTGATGTGCGCAAGCGTTTATTCCTTTGCCAACGAGATGGAGAAGATGTTCAATAGACCTCTTGCATAACCTCATTTTCAGGATTCCCTCGCCGTCCCAACTGTGATTCCATACCTCGCCAGTCAAGGGAGGACCGTCATGGAGATGCAGGGAGGGGAAGGAATGCCGGAGGAGATGTTCCGGCGATT
>JAICWG010000038.1 GCA_025934915.1 Nitrospira sp. | reverse complement strand
TTCACCGGAAACACAATGTGGTAATGGATTTGCCATGCACAGTGTGCCCCTTTTCTGACCTCCTCGTCTCTCGGGTCAGCCATGTGCCGGAGGGTACCAGAGAAGAGGATCCCCGTAGCAAGCTACGGGGAATCACAAGTTGAAAGGGCCGGGAGACGAAGAAGCCAAAAAAGAGATTGCCGCGTTGGAACTGGTTGAGCAGCATTACACTATGGAGGAGGAACGTCGCTTGCACGCGGCAGCGTTAGGGCCGGATTACGGAGAGCCGGTGCCCATGGACATGTCGAGCAAGAACCAGATTCTGTCACACTCTTTTAGAGAGAAAGTCCGATGCTATCTCGATACCATTCTGTCACCGATGCCGGAGGGTCGCCATGGGCAAGACTGCACTGATCGTCGATGATTCACCCACTATGCGACAGATGGTGGCCTTTACGTTGACAAATGCTGGTTTTACCGTGGTCGAGGCGCAAGACGGAAAGGACGCGGTCAATAAAGTCGCAGGCGGCCCAAAGATGGACATTGTCGTCACCGACCTCAATATGCCGGAGATGGACGGCATCGCGCTCATCAAAGAATTGCGGAAATTGAGCGCGTTCAGGTTCACCCCGATCCTTATGCTTACGACCGAATCGGCTGCAGAAAAGAAACAGGCAGGAAAAGAAGCCGGCGCAACGGGCTGGATCGTCAAACCGTTCAACCCGGACATCCTGTTGAAAACGATCGCGAATGTGCTTCCGGCATGACGAAGAGCATATGGCATATCGCGTATCACGTATAGCCGAAGTTTCTTCATTTCCGCCATCAGTTGTCCGCCATTTGCTCTTGGAGTTAAGACAATGAGCAACGAATTCGCGCAATTTCAGGAAGCCTTCTTTGAGGAGGCTGCTGAACATCTGGCGGTGGTGGAGGAAGGCTTGTTGGAACTGGAGCAACATCCGGAAGACTTGGACCTTCTCAATAAGATTTTCCGCTCGGCCCATTCGATCAAGGGTACGGCCGGCATGTTCAGTTTCAATGCGGTTGCGCAATTTACCCACAAGATGGAGACGTTGCTCGATTTACTGCGGAATGGGCAGAAGGCGGTTTCTCCATCGATCGCGGATCTCCTTTTAAAAGCAACCGATTGTTTGAAGACGTTGATCCAATCAACCAAGTCAGGCGCGGCGGTCGACGACGAAACAGTCCAGCGACTTGCCGGAGAGTTGGCTTCGGCGAGCGCATCCGACTCGCAGGTGTCGAGAGTGAATGTGAGTGGAAAAGTTGCGCAACCTGTTTC
Organism: Nitrospira sp.; assembly: GCA_025934915.1. Taxonomy (GTDB): domain Bacteria; phylum Nitrospirota; class Nitrospiria; order Nitrospirales; family Nitrospiraceae; genus Nitrospira_D. Next base: position 24,838 of record JAICWG010000038.1, on the reverse strand, counting down.
AGCCGAGAACTGTGGTGGAGATCAGACTTACGTGATCAGGTGGACTCCGCCGGAATGGTTGTTTCAACGAGGGCTCGACCCGCTTCAAACGTTCAAAGAACTGAAAAGCATCGGTGTCCTGACCGGAATCACGCTCGATATGTCTCGACTACCTGGTCTTGACTACATCGATCCGGAAACATGCTACTTGTCATGGGCCATGCAATTGACGACGGGTAAGGACTTGAAGGTGATCGAGTCCATCTTCGAATTTGTTCGTGAAGACAGCACGTTATCGATTGAGCCGGTGAAGGCTACAGGTAAGGAGGAATACGCGCAGAACAAGGCGGCCGCCTCAGGCGAACAAGAGACTCCCAAGCAGCTCGGGCAAATTCTCGTGGAAGGTGGCCTGGTCTCTCCCGGCGAGCTTGATCGCGCTCTGGGACAACAAAAGCGGGTAGGCGAAATTCTTGTCGAGCAAAAGGTGGTCACCCAGCAACAGGTCGAGCAGGCGCTGCAGAAACAGCGTCAGCAGGAATCTGTCGCGCAGGTCAAAAAAACCGATACCACTTCCATTCGCGTTGATACAGCCAAGATCGACAAGCTGATCAACTTGGTCGGTGAGTTGGTGATCACCCAGTCGATGTTGAGCGATTTGGGGTCTCGGTTCGAGATGCGGCAGTTGCCGGTGTTATTGGAGCGCATGGTGGAATTGGAGCGGAATACGCGAGAAATTCAAGAACGTGTCATGAGTATTCGCATGCTGCCCGTCGGCACCGCATTTGCCAAGTTTCCTCGGCTCGTGCGCGACCTTTCGGCCAAAACAGGCAAGAAAATCCAACTCATCCTGTCCGGAGAAGAGACGGAATTGGACAAGACGGTCATCGAGTCCATCGGCGATCCGCTCACACACTTGGTACGGAACTCGGCCGATCACGGATTGGAGCATCCGGATGCGCGATTGGACAATAATAAACAAGAGGTCGGGACGATCCGGCTCAATGCGTTCCATGAGGGCGGGAATATCTGCATCACCGTGGAAGACGATGGGCGCGGATTGGACCGCGACAAGATTTTAGCGAAGGCGAATAAGCAAGGTTTGATCAGCGAGAACGATAAACCGACGGATGATCAAATTTGGCCGTTGATCTTCAAACCAGGATTTTCCACCGCGGAGAAAATAACGGACGTCTCGGGTCGTGGTGTGGGCATGGATGTGGTGAAGCGGAACATCGAAAGTCTGGGAGGGACGATCAGTATCAAAACCACCAAGGGGAAAGGCACCACGTTCATACTCAAGCTGCCGCTCACATTGGCGATCATTGACGGTATGACGGTGCGAGTCGGCAAGGAAACCTACATCGTGCCGCTGCTGTCCATACTCGAGTCGATCCAACCCAAAGCCGAAGTGATCAAAACCGTGGTCGGCAAGGGCGAACTCATTAATGTTCGAAGCACGTACATTCCGATCGTGCGCTTGTACGAAGTCTTTGCGAGCGAGCCCCAATATACAGATCCCAAGGAGGCCATTCTTCTCATCCTGGAGACGGAAGGGGAACGGGTGGCGGTTATGGTGGATGAAATTCTTGGACAACAGCAGGTTGTCATCAAGAGCATTGAGCAGAATTTTCACAAGGTCGAAGGTATCGCCGGCGCCACGATCCTTGGAGACGGGAGGGTTGGGTTCATTATCGATGTACGCGGCGTGCTCGAAATCGCTCGTCACGGCAGTCCGGTTGCGGCGTAGTAATCTTTCTGATACCGCCACCGTGTTGATTCGAAATCTGTATGCGATTTCAAGCGGCGGCACTTCAATGAGCTGTTCATTCCGAGTATGAGGTAAAGCCATTTAAAGGACGACCGACATATCCTTGACCGTCAATCTATCGAAGAAGTCTGGACGGGCGCTGACTTGCCGGATCAAGCAGCGATGCCGAGAAACGGAGAGACAATCGGGAAAGGAGCTTTCCATGTCGAGAGTGGCCATGGACAAGGAAGTCAAAGATCTTCGCCGGCATGCGGCGCCGCAAATGAACGGCGGTCAGTTTTTGACATTCAGTCTTGGCGAAGAGCTGTATGGTGTCGATATTCTCCGTGTGCAGGAGATCAAGGGATATACCGCCGTGACCAAGATCCCCAATACGCCGTCTCATATCAAGGGAGTGTTGAATCTGCGCGGAACCATCGTACCTATCGTCGAGCTACGGATCAAGTTCGGCATGCCGACCATCGACTACACGACGTTCACCGTCATCATCGTGGTGGTGGTGCAGGATAAAGTGATGGGGTTGGTGGTTGATGCAGTATCGGACGTGCTCGATATCGAGAAAAAGGATATTCAGTCGGCGCCGGATTTTGGGAATATGATCGACGTGGCATTCTTAAATGGGATTGGAAAGTCCGGCGACAAGCTGGTGTCACTGTTGGACATCGACCGGTTGTTACTGGATTCGGACGTGAAAGATTCATCAAAGAATTTACCGGCGGCGGCATAAGGAGTCGGACCGAGCGCCACGTCCGACCACGAAGCCGTCGGCCATGTCATCGCAGAAAGGGATTCCTTATGACGAAACATGAACGAAGATCCGGCCAACCGCCCGTCTCGAAACAGATTCGATCATCATCGGAACGTCGGCAGCAAATCGCGACGCGAGCGTACGAGTTGTATGCAGCCCGTGGCTACCGACAGGGCTATGATCTCGATGACTGGTTCGATGCCGAAGGAGAAATCGACCGCGCGGCGTAGCCTCCCTCCATTTTATTCGTCTATACCGGGTTATCCATTAGTTGATCGTGACAGGGGCTTGCGTAGGGCCATATGGATTTGACGGATGATGCACGACACGTTATCTTGCCGCCCCGTGACCAATCACGGTTCTCAGACGACTACCGAAGCGAACGTCAGTCCCCATCAAGGTTATAGCCTTCCATTTTTAAGTATTCTCGGTCCTTCGACCATAGGCCTTGTCGCGTTTCTTGGCTTCAACGGGTTCTACCTTGCTGTCTCAGGGCCCGCTTCCATGACGATTCTCCACGTATCGACCCTTGCAGCCTTTTGTCTCATGTTGACGGGACTGTGCCGATGGACCAGCAGGTTTCCATCCGAGGCTGTCCCAACTGAAGAACGATTCCGCAGTCTCTTCGAGCACGCGGCTGTCGCGATGTCGATTGTCGATTCCGATAAACGGTTTGTTCATGTGAATCGTGCCTACTCTGAACTACTCGGGTATGACACATCCGAGCTTCTCGGCAGGCCCTTCACCATGGTGACGCATCCGGAAGATATACCGGAAAATCTTATATTGTGGGACGAGTTATTTCGTCACAGCGAGTTTTCGAGTGCTCAAGACAAGCGGTACATCCGTAAAGACGGCCGCGTCATCTGGGTCCGGGTGACGGCCAACCTATTTCAACCATCGGATGGTACGGCGCCTCTCATCATGGCCGTCGTCGAAAACATCACCGAACGCAAGCAGGTAGAACAGGCCCTGCGGCAAAGCGAAGCGCGATTGATCGAAGCGATTCCTCAGCAGGTTTGGACCGCCCGTCCGGACGGCACATTAGATTACGTGAACCGGCTGGTACTGGAGTATTTCGATGTTCCTGCAGAGCGACTGCTCGATTGGGGATGGCAGTCTGTGCTCCATCCTGACGACCTGCCTGCCTGTATGACGGCATGGACCGCTTCTTTGCAAACAGGGAAACCCTATGAGATTGAGTTTCGTCTCAGACAGGCGGGCGCCGGCACCTATTGCTGGTATCTGACCCGCGCCCTGCCGATGAAAGACGAAGCAGGCCGGATCGTCAAGTGGATCGGGACGAATACCGACATCACCGGGCGTCGGCAGGTGGAAGAGGCGCTGCGGGAAAGCGAGGAACGGTTTCGGGTCCTCGCCGACACGGCGCCGGTTCTGATCTGGATGTCGGGACTCGACAAACACGTCAGCTATTTCAATACCCGCTGGCTGGAATACACCGGCCGAACTATGGAACAAGAGCTGGGAGGCGGTTGGGTCGAGAGGGTGCATCCTGATGACGTTGATCGCTGCTGGAACATCTATTCGGAAGCGTTCGATCGTTGTGAGCCCTTTGAGCTGGAGTATCGCTTACGAAAAGCCGATGGGCAGTACGGCTGGTTGCATGAGAGCGGTGCGCCTCGTTTCCTCCCGGGCGGAACCTTTGCAGGCTACCATGGCGCCTGCATCGACATCACGGCGCGAAAGCTGGCGGAGGCTGAGCTGCGACGAGTACATGATGAATTGGAGCAGCGAGTCAGTGAACGGACCATGCAGTTGGCGCTGGCCAATCGATCTCTTCAGGACGAGATCGCTGAGCGGAAACACGTGGAGGAGGCGGTACGTGACAGCGAATTGCGATACAAGCTGCTGACGGAGGCGACGTTCGACGGCATCGCCATCCACGATCAAGGGATCTTGATCGAGGTGAATGCCGGTTTGGAGCGGATATTCGGGTATGGACTGGACGAACTCATCGGCCGATCCCTATGGGATCTCGTCGCCGATGAATCCCACGACTTGGTCCTGACCAATATGCAGAACGGCGTGAACGGGCCCTACGAAGCCATGGGGCGCCGCAAGGACGGCACCACCTTTTTTGGTGAAGTCGTAGTCAGACCTTGTCGCTATCGTGGGAGGGAAGTCCGATTAGTGGCGGGCCGTGACATTACCGAGCGCAAGCACTTGGAGGCGGAGCGGTCTCGCCATACGGAAGAGCTGGAGCGTCAGATTGCCGAGCGGACTGCCGAGATCGCCAAGCTGGAATCGCAGCGGGCGCAGACGGAAAAACTGGCGGCGATGGGTCGCTTAGCAGCTGGCGTTGCGCATGAAATCAATAACCCGATCGCCGGGATCAAGAATGCCTTTACGCTTGTGAAACAGGCGGTAGACCCCATCCACCCTCACGCCGAATTCGTCGGCATGATCGATCGTGAGATTGCTCGCGTCGCATCCATCATCCAGAATATGTATCAACTCTATCGACCGGAGTCCGGCCAGGGGGAAGCGGTCGAACTCCGGACGATGATCAATGACATTGAGGCGCTTTTCACCAAACGGCTGCAACAGCGTCGACTCGTGCTGGTGATCGATGTGGATCCTGGTCTCGACCGGTTCTGCGTGCCGAGAGGGGATTTGCTGCAAGTCCTTCTGAATCTATTGAATAACGCCATCGACTGTTCCAGCGAAGGAGGTACAATCGCGCTGACCCTCCGTGCCGAGCCGGATGCGATACGGATTGCCGTGTCCGACCAAGGGCCAGGCATTTCCCCAGAGCATCTCCCGCACATCTTCGATCCCTTCTTTACGACAAAGACAGGGGGGGACCAAAAAAGCATGGGGCTGGGGCTTTCTGTCTCTCAGAGCCTGGTGATGGCGATGGGCGGCAAGATCGAAGTTCAGACTCAACCGAATGAGGGATCGATGTTTTCGGTCCTCTTACCGCGACACGTGGTTGTGGCTTGTGCGCAAAACCAATCGGATATCATAAAGGAGGTCGTGACCCTATGATCACTGAGGCACCACGGGTATTGCTCGCCGATGATGAAGAGACGTTCCGTCGCTCGACGGCGAGGCTTTTGGAGCAAGAGGGGTATCATTGCGATTGCGCCCAAGACTCACAGGAAGCAAGTACGCTCCTGACGAATCGGCATGATGCCCTCATCACCGATATTCGTATGCCGGGCAACATGCAATTCGAATTTCTCCGGGATGTCCGCACCAGGTTCCCTTCGCTTCCAATCGTGCTCGTGACCGGATATCCCTCGGTTCAAACCGCCGTGGAAGCGCTTCGCCTGTCGTTCACGGACTATCTCCTCAAGCCGGTGGACTGGCCGGACTTGCTTCGCGCGGTGGGCGAAGCGGTGAAGAGGACCAGTCTTTTGCGTATGACCACAGCGGTTCGAGAAGAAGCGAGTCAACTGGTTGCTTCCTTGGAGCACTTACAGGAGAATTTGCCCCGACTGGGAAGCGGGGCCAACGAACGGGAACTGGCTTGGTCGCTCGACGCGTTTCTTTCCCAGACTTTCGCGCAGATGGCCGTCTTGTCTTCCAGAATCCGGTCCGTTCTGACGAGTCAATTGCAAGGCGGTGCCGAGGCGCCTACGGATGTCTGCCGCACGATGCAATGTCCGAGGCTGGATGCGTATCGGGAAGCGCTTGAAAGTACGGTTGAGGTGCTGATGAAAACCAAGAACTCATCTCGATCCCAGGACCTGGGGCTGTTACGGAATAAAATCGAACAGTTACTCCGCGAGGATGCATGAATTCATAATCGTCGCCCGCGAAGGGAGGTCGATCTTTACGCATGTAAGGATCGCGTCAGCGGTGTTCTTTGCTGAACCGATGGATCTCCCAAGCAATCCTTCTCATGGCTGTCCGCTCCTCTGCTGCAGGTGTGTCTTCCGCCGGCGCTTAAGGTTTCCCGTCCTGAACCGATAGAGTGTCAGTTAAGGCATAGGATGCTGGTCGAGCGAACGGCTCAAACCGTTTGGGTGGGCAGGGGAGAGACCTGCCATGTTCGGTATGACTCTGTTGAACGAACGCATTGAAAGGGGCATAGCAGGCGAGAAGATCCACGAAGGCCTGGCTGACGGTACTTGAGGGAGGTCCTATGATCGAGAAGTTCAGTAATTTCAAGATCCGATCGAAACTGCTGTGCGGGTTCGGGGTTATTACGATCCTGCTTATCATCATCGGCGGCTTGTCCGTCGTGGGCATGAATCGGCTGAACGGGAACACGGAGTTTATCTATAAGACGAACTTGATGGGGGTTACGGTCATGAGTGATCTGCGAGCGCAGATGCTGCGCAGGAGCAACTTCGTCGTATGGCACATTCTGGCGAATGATTCGGCCACGATCGCCGCGCGGGAAAAGAGCATTGCGGAACTCGACAAAGAAATAGAGGACCTCTTGGCGAAGTACGTCCCGCTCATCGTCTCGGAACCGGAACAAAAGGTATTTGAAAAATTAAAGGCCGGGATACCCGAGTATATGGAGGTCCGCAAGAAAGTGCTGCAACTCAGCAAGAACTACAGCAAGGACGCGGCAACAGAGGTTCAGAAGACCGAACTGGCTGCGAAAATCGGCGTGCTCTATGATGCGGTCGACTGGTTGGTCGAAGAAAACAAGAAACAAGCGGAGGAAAGCTATCGATCCGGCCACGATCTCAGCGCGAGCCTGAATTGGGGCATGGGGATATTGAACATCAGCGCGATTCTCATCGGTGCATTCACCGTATGGTTCGTCTCGAAGATGATCAGTAAGAACTTGCTGAACGTGCTTGATGCGGCGCATAAACTCCAAGGCGGTCAATTGTCCCATCGCTCGACGGTCACGACACAGGATGAAATCGGAGAGTTGGCGCAGGCGTTCAATCAAATGGCCGAAGCGTTGGCCCAGGCAGCGGGCAAACAACAGGAGATGATGGAGGAAATGCAGGCGCGCATCGACATCATGAACACCACGAGCATCGTCTCGGAAGCCGACCTCAAGGGCGATATTATCACCATCAACGAGAAATACCGTGAAATCTCCAAGTACTCGGAAAAAGAATTGATCGGCAGTCCGCACAGCATCACGCGCCATCCGGACATGCCGAAGGAGACCTTCAAGAGCATGTGGAAGACGATCGGCCGGGGGGAGATCTTTCGGGGCATCATCAAGAACCGCGCGAAAGACGGCACACCCTATTATGTCGATGCGGTGATCAAGCCGATTATGGGTCCGAACGACAAACCTCGGAAGTATTTGGGTGTGCGCTACGACATCACGCAGTACGAGCTCGCGCGTCAGAATATGAAGGGGATCGTCGATGCGATCGATGCGTCCTACGCCACCATCGAGTTCGATCTGAAAGGCAACGTCCTCACGGCCAACAATGTGTTCTTGCAGACGATGGGCTACAGCCTGGACGAAATCAAGGGTAAGCACCACAGTCAGTTCGTTGAATCGTCGTATAGTGGATCGCCTGAGTATCGCGCCTTCTGGGCGAAGCTTGGGCGCGGCGAGCGAGCGGCAGGCCAGTACAAATGCATCACGAAGAGCGGCAAGGAGGTTTGGATTCAGTCCAGTTACAACCCGGTCATGGACGAGATGGGGCGGCCGTTCAAAGTGCTGCAATTGGCCGATGATATCACGGGACAGAAGCAGGCGCAGGTCGAAGTGGAAAAGCTGATTGTCGCTGCGGCAGCCGGCCAGCTGTCGGAGCGCATCAAGACCGATCGGTTCGAGGGTACGGCCAAGGCACTCACCCAGAGTTTCAACCAGCTCCTTGATGCCGTCGCCACTCCCTTGAACGAAGCCCAAGCCGTGCTCACCGCGCTGGCGGGCAACGATCTCACCAAGACGCTGACGGGGGTTTATCAGGGCGAATTCGAGCAGATGAAGACCAGCTTGAACGGCGCCTTGACGAACCTAGCCACGACGATCGCCGCCGTACGTGAGTCGGTGGAGGCGGTGGCGACGGGGGCCGAGGAGATCACGAAGGGCAACGAAGATCTGTCGCAACGGACCAGCGAACAGGCCTCGGCACTGGAGGAGACCAGTGCCTCAATGGAAGAGATGACGAGCACGGTCAAGCAGAACGCGGACAATGCCAAGCAGGCCAATCAACTGGCGGTGGCCGCGCGGGACGCGGCAGACAAGGGCGGGGCGGTCACGAAACGGGCCGTGGATGCGATGGGAGAGATCAACAAGAGCAGCAAGAAGATTGCCGACATCATCACGGTGATCGACGAGATTGCGTTCCAAACAAACCTGTTGGCCTTGAACGCGGCGGTGGAAGCGGCGAGGGCGGGAGAGCATGGGCGCGGGTTTGCCGTGGTGGCGGCGGAGGTTCGGAACCTGGCGCAGCGCTCGGCGACGGCGGCCAAGGAGATCAAAGGGCTGATTAACGAGTCGATCCAACGGGTGAACGACGGCAGCGAGCTGGTCAATCAGTCGGGGAAGACGCTGGAAGAAATCGTGAGTGCGGTGAAGCGGGTAGGTGACATTATTGCGGAGATCACAGCGGCATCGCAGGAGCAGGCGAACGGGATCGATCAGGTGAACAAGGCAATCATGGCGATGGACGAAACGACACAGCAGAATGCGGCCTTGGTGGAGGAGACCACGAGCGCCAGTCAGTCGATGAGGAGTCAAGCGGCGGAACTCCTGCGCCGAATGGCGTTGTTCAAGATCCAGAGGATGTCTGAGGCAGAGAAAGCGGAGAACGTGGCAATCGTCAGTGTGAGGGAACACACTGCGCGCACAATCGATCGCGCGTATAACACTCGGGAACGGAAATCGGAAAAGTCGCGACAGCCTCAAACGAATGCGCCAAAGAACGCCATGGTCGTTGCCGGAGGGAATGCCTCCCAAGGGTCTGAGGAGTTCGAAGAGTTTTAACGGCGGATCGCTCAGTCGAAATTGTTCTCGATAGGAGGTTCCCTTTCGTAACATCACGTCGTTCTGTCTGAGCCTCAACCTAACCATCCGAGGGTTTGCGCAAAGCCGAGTGCTGCACGGCACCCTCCGACGTGCTCCATCAGCTCGTTTCCATCCGCTTCGTTTAAGATTTGCTCCCGACAGACCGATAGATCTCTGTGCATGGGTGCGTCGCATCGGCCGACGGCGCCTTATTTGTCGCAGGCTTTGACCGCCATGGAATACGCTATCTCGACAGAGGAGTATCAACGGTTTCGTAGGCTCATCTACGACAAGAGCGGAATTTCGCTTGGAGACCGAAAACAATCGTTGGTGAAGTCCCGTCTGTCCAAGCGACTGCGCGATCTCCAGTTGTCGACGTTTTCAGAGTACTACGATCTTGTCCTGAGCGATCCGAATGGGGAGGAATTCACCCGTCTGCTGGATCTGATCTCGACCAATAAGACCGATTTCTTTCGAGAGCCGAAACATTTCGATTTCCTCCGTGACAGGATTCTTCCCGAATTGGCGGAAGAAAAGCGTATCCGTATTTGGTCGTCCGCCTGCTCGACTGGTGAAGAGCCCTATACGATCGCCATGACGCTCTTCGAACATACGCAGAATCCGGATCAGTGGGATTTCAAGATACTCGCTTCGGATCTTTCAACCCGAGTACTAGACAAAGCAGCAGCCGGTACATACGACGAAGACCGCTTCCGTGATATGCCATCGGAGGTGCTGAGGCGGCATTTCTTACGCGGGCGGGGGACCAGCGCAGGCCTCTTCAAGGTGAAGCCGCACCTTGCCGCTGTGATTCAGTTTCGTCGGCTCAACTTGATGGACGGTCAGTTCCCCATCAAGAATCCTCTGGACCTGATTTTCTGTCGGAATGTCATGATCTACTTCGACCGGCCGACTCAGGAAACACTGGTCAAGAAGTTCCACCGCCATCTGAAGCCGGGAGGCTATCTCTTCATCGGGCATTCCGAGAGTCTCCAATGGGTGGATCACGCGTTCAAATCGTTGGCCCCGACGATCTATCAGAAGGAACCCTGACATCGATGGCACTGACTCAGACCGATCACTTCGCCCATATTCGGCGGATGCGTGACAGTCGTTTTCCGCACGAAATCGCCGCGATCCTGCCGGGAGAATTCTTTGTCAGTCCGGATCCCATGATCGTCTATACCGTGCTGGGTTCCTGCGTGTCGGCTTGCGTTCGTGATCCAGTCGCCGGTGTCGGCGGGATGAACCATTTTATGTTGCCGAAGCCGAAAGATGTGGGGAATGACTCATGGGGCGAGTCCACCAGATACGGCTCATATGCGATGGAGTCGCTGATCAATGAAATTATCAAGCGCGGAGGGAGCAAAAGCCGCCTGGAGATCAAGTTGTTCGGGGCAGGACGAATTTACGATGGCACCATTGATGTGGGTGCCAGAAATGCAGAGTGGGTCCTAGACTATCTCCAAGCGGAAGGGCTGACTGCTTGTAAGACGGACCTCGGGGACGTCTTTCCACGGAAAATCTATTACTTTACCGAGTCGGGACGAGTGTTGATGAAGAAGATTGAGCGTGTGAAGAATCACACGATCGCCGAACGCGAGAACGAATATGCGACAAAGATTCAGTCGAAGGAACAAGCGCCGGCAGAAGACGTGACACTGTTCTGATGGAACAAGGGACCAGCAGCTTTTATCCTCGATCCATGTGGATGGGCTACCGGTGACCGGTAACGAGGAATCGATGAAGAAGATACGCGTATTGACGGTCGATGATTCGGCGTTCATGCGGCAGGTGCTCGCCACCTTGCTCGCCAAAGATCCGAACATCGAAGTTGTCGGCTCGGCGCCGGATCCCTATATTGCGCGAGAGAAAATTAAAGCGCTGAACCCCGACGTGCTGACACTCGATGTGGAAATGCCCAAGATGGACGGACTCACATTTTTGGAGAAGCTGATGCGTGGGCATCCGATGCCGGTCGTGATGGTGAGTTCGCTGACCGAGATCGGCTGCCAGACGACATTGCGCGCGCTCGAGCTCGGAGCGGTAGATTTTATCGCCAAGCCGAAGATCGACCTTCGGGAAGGGATGGAGGAGATCGCCCAAGATCTCATCGCCAAGGTCAAAGCCGCTGCAGTGGCTCGGGTAAGGGGTAAGGATGGAGGAGGTAGGGATGATCGGAAACCCCTGACCTCTCACCCTTCACCTCTCCTCTCCGGAAGCGCCATGATCAAGACCACCGATACGATCATCGCCATTGGTTCTTCGACCGGTGGAACGGAGGCGGTGAAGGAGATATTGGAAAGGCTCCCGCCGCATACCCCACCCATTCTGATTACACAACACATGCCGGAACGATTCACGAAAACATGGGCTGACCGACTGAACCGTCTCTGTCGGATTGCCGTCAAAGAAGCGCAGGATGGAGACAGTGTCTTGCCCGGACATGCATTGGTCGCCCCCGGCAGTTTTCATATGAGGCTGGTCAGGAGCGGCGCGCGATACACGGTGCAGATCAACCAGGATCCCCCCGTCAACCGCCACCGGCCGTCAGTGGATGTGATGTTTTCGTCCGTGGCCAGTTATGCCGGTTCCAATGCCGTCGGCGTGATCCTTACAGGGATGGGAAACGACGGCGCCAAAGAAATGTTGGCGATGAAGCAGGCCGGCGCCTTCACGATCGCTCAAGATGAGGCGAGCTGTGTCGTGTTCGGCATGCCGAAGGAAGCGATCAAGGCGGGAGCGGTGGACAAAATTTTGCCGCTGAACGATATCGCCAGCGCCATACTGGCCCATGTGAGCCGCTGATGAATCCGGAGGATCCATGTCCATGACACGGCGAGCTTGGCACGACGCGACCGTGATACAGATCGTTGATGTCTTCACGCACCGCAACCGTAAGGATTTCTCTTCCGCGGTGTCGGTTTTTAGAGAGTCCGGTGGGAAGCATCTCATCGTCAATCTTCACGAGGCGACCTATATAGACAGTGCAGCCTTGGGTCTCCTGGCCTTGACCTCTCAACAGCTTACGGCTGAAGAACGTAGGCTCAGTCTCGTGGGTCCCCAAGGAACCGTGAAGCAGATTCTTGAGATGGCCAATATCGATAAGATGATTGCAGTGTTTCCGACGGAGGAAGCGGCGGCTGAAGCTCGGGCTGTATGAGCGGTCGAGACCTATCGATTTCGATTGGTCTGAATGAAGGAGGTACTCATGGCGATGCATACGAAAGAACGGCCAGTCCCGAACGGTGTGGTCCTTGAGATGACGGGAGATCTCACATACGCGAATCGTGAACAATTCAAAACTGCCGTGGAGACGATTCGACAGAAAGGCTGTCGGCATCTGATCTTGAATATGGCCGAAGTCCGCTTTGTGGACAGTTCCGGGCTCGGATTGCTGGCGCTCGTCTCCCAAAACTTTAAGTTGAGCCAAGGAAAAGTGAGCATGTTGAAGCCGCAAAGTTACGTGCGGGAAATCATGAGCCTGGCCAACATTCAAAAGTTGATCCCGGTCTATGACAATGAGCAGGATGCACTGGCCGGACACCAGCGTGCAGCCTAGGTCGATAATCGACCGATCGGACAGAAGGCGCATTTGTTGATCGAAACGCTCAAGCGCTCACAGGTGTTCTTATCGAGACTCATACTATGCCGACTCCAGCCGCTGTGACAACCTCCCCTACTGTCGAAGAGGGTGGGGTGCATACCGTCCTGGTCGTGGACGATGAGCCTACCGCACGGATGGCCTTGGCGGCTCGACTCAAACGGCTCGGCTACAGAGTGATCGAAGCCGGCGATGGAAAGGTAGGGTTGGAAGTACTTCGACGCGAGCGGCCCGACCTGACCATCTTAGATTGGATGATGCCGGAAATGGACGGACCGTCCTTCTGCGAGCAGGTTCGTCAGGATCCTGCGCTGCTGTCGAGTCAAATCCTCATGATGACGAGTCATGACCAGCCTCAGCAGATCGCCGAAGGCCTGGCCCGGGGAGCCGATGACTTTCTCAGCAAGGCCGCCAGTAAGTATGAAATCACGGCCCGTGTCCAGGCCGGCATGCGCACGGCGACCTTGATCCGAAGACTTGAGGATGTGACGGAGGAAATCCGGAGGAAACAGGAAGTCCTCGAACGGGAGCTCCAGTCCGCCGCGCGCTATGTGGAGTCATTGCTTCCGGCGCCGGGAACACTTTTGCCGGGCGTACAGATGGTTCATGTCTATCGTCCGTCGCTCGGTTTGGGGGGCGATCTCTTCAACGTCGTGCCGTGGAATGACGACGTGCTGGGACTGTATTTGCTGGATGCGTCCGGCCACGGGGTATCGTCGGCGTTGCGGTCGGCCTCGTTTTCAACATTCTTGCGCAGAGAGAATCTGCTGCACCATGTCGGGTCCAGCGATCCGGGTGCGATCTTGACGGAAGCGAATAGACTATTTCCGCTGACGGAAGATGGAAATTATTTTACGATCATTTTCGCCAGACTCGACGTCCGTGCTCGTACCCTGTCCTACGCGACGGCTGGACACAATGGAGCGCTTCTTCATCGCCGGTCCGGCGAGGTCTGTTGGATGGCCAAGCCCAATTTGCCGTTGGGCTTCGATCAGTCGACGACCTACCTCACGGAGGAACTTACGATTGAGCAGGGTGATCGGTTGTACGTGTTGAGCGACGGTCTCTATGAAGTGCCGGCCTCGAACGGCGAGCTCTGGGGGCAAGATCGGCTGGAAAAGACGGTTCGTGCATTCGGCGATTGCCCCCTGTCGGAAGTCGTTTCCGGCACCATTGCGGAGGTGATTCGATGGCAGGGGCACGAACATTTTCCCGATGATGTGGCGCTGATGGGGATCGAACTAACCGAGAAGGATTTTCATGAGCGATCATCTGAACCATGACCCCGCCTTCAGTCTCGAGGAGGCTCTCGCCCGTGTCGATAACGACCGAGAGACGTTCCAGATGATGACCGAATTGTTTATGGAGCATGGTCCAAAGGACTTGGCGGATGCTCAGACGGCCTTGGATGCCGGGAATGCGGCAGGCGTGACACGTTCGAGCCACCGATTGAAGGGCGCTCTCTTACAGTTCTGCGCTCCGGCCGCGCTTCTAGCCTGCAAAGAATTGGAAGAGTCGGCGAAAACAGGAAACTTGACGCATGGTGCGCAGCTCTATGCCACATTGGAGCAGGAACTCCAGCGTCTTCTAGCCGCGCTCCGTCACGTGCTCGACAAAGGAATTGCCGCATGAGTACGCTCGCGACTTCCGATCATCTTTTGATCATCGATCCCTGTCCGGATATCCAGGCGCGTATTGCCGAACAGTTGCAGGGCAGAGGGTTTTCGGTTGTTGCGGCGTCCGACCCGATCACCGCGTTGACCACGATCGACATGGCGGCACCGGACATTGTGATCACCGACCTGTTTCTTCCCGACGCAACGGGCCTGACTCTGCTAAAAGAATTGAAGGCCAGGCATGAACGCTGTCCGGTGATCGTCATGGCGAAGGATGCGCCGGAACCGATGATCGTCCAAGCGCTTCGGATCGGAGCCGCCGACTATCTGCACAAGCCCGTGACTGAAGAAGAGCTGGCGCATGCGTTGCAACGCGCTCGGAATCTCCTGCCCGGAGATCTGGCTGATATTCCAGGACTCTACCGATTGGAATACCGACTGACCGTCGATTCCGATCCAGCCCATATCCCGGGGGTGATCTCCTGGCTCATCAAGACGACGGCCTTGACACTCCCTCCGATTCGACGGTTGCACCTTCGCGGAGCGCTACAAGAATTGCTTTTTAACGCTGTTGAACATGGGAATCTCGAGATCCAATATCAGGAAAAGCAAAAGGCCTTGCTGGAAGGCCACTATGAACAGCTGCTCGCTCACCGACTCGCTCAAACTCGGCTGAAGGATCGTCGGGTGACCATGCATGTGCTTCACGACAAGGATACAAACAGTCTGGTGTACCGGATCGGCGATGAGGGCAAGGGCTTCAAGTGGCGAAGCCTACTCGCGCGATCCCAAGAGACATGCAAGTCGGAAGACACGAACGGGCGAGGAATGTTTTTGGCTCGATCGTTTTTCCCCTGCTTGGCGTACAACGAGCTGGGCAATGAGGTGACGATTACGGTGCCGCTCGCAGGATGTTGAAAAAACCCTCCAGCTTCGTCCTCACGTCGCTCAGAGGCTCAACGTACGAGACAAAGTACGCGTTCGCCTCTTCGCTCGCTGCGGCCTTGCTGGAATGACTTTTGAACATCCTGCGGGCGTTCTGTTTCTGGTTTTCCGACAACCAGAAACTCGAAGACGTACAACTCACGCCACGAAACCAGCAACGCGCAACTCAAAATTCATATTGTGTGGTTAGAGCAAACGCAAGTATTCGACCGTACTGTCGTTCTTGGCGGCATCTCGCTTCAGGATGGCCCATGCGGTTTTGGTCGTGTCATTCACGGTGACGGCAAGGCGCGCGGAGAAATAGTCCGATTTGATATCGTAGTCGCTTCTCAGTGTCCGACCGATTTCTTGAAAGCTCGCGACTCGATCGAGTTCCACTTTCGTCTTGTAGGGGCGTCCTTGGACGATCTCCAGCGCGACGGATTGGGTGACGCTCGGATCCAGCGTCTGAAGGACGATGGGATCAGCTGTGTTGACGTTCATCGACGCCCCTCCTTCCTGCGGGAAGACCGTCACATAGGGAGAGATCAGCTCGATGATCTCCGGCGTGAACCCCTTGATGAGCCGCAGATCTCCCAGTCCAGGTAACGGACTATTCGCGGTCCGATAGGGCGGCCGCAAGGATTGGTAGTAAAGGCTCTCGGCGCCGGCCGGCTGAGGCACTTCATCCTGATCCATCCAATCGATGAGAGCATCGACCAGATTTGGGTTGACCCTGAGCAGTTCGAACAATCGTTTGGCTCGGAGGATCTTCTTCTTCTGTGCAATGTCGCCTCCCGAAGTCGACGCGAGGTCGTTCAGGTTGAACTTCCCCGTCTCATCCTGGATCTGCGCGGTCAGAAACCCGTCTCCGATCGCATAATTCTTGATCGGCATGGCCCAGATATCGGTCGGCCCGTCGTACTTCTGCCCCGTCATCTTTTCACGCAAGAGATCCTGCAGCAGTATGGCTCGCGCGGCCTGCACAGCGGCGCGGGTCAACATGCCTGCCTTATAGTCGTCTCGAAAGGCGGCGGCGGCTCGGTACTCGCGGCGTGCTTCCGCATCGAACTCAAGGATAAGGGCGGTGAGGATCGTCAGCACCAACAACGCCAAGAGCAGCGCGACGCCTCGTTCGTCAGCTCTTGGCATAGCTCAAGACCCGAACGGTTGCGTCGATATTGACGGGATTATCGAATTTCGGGCGGATCTGCAGACGGCGAACGTGAAGGTCGTAAGGGGCTTGATCGATGGCCACGAGTAATGCCAATAAGTCGGGCAATTGGATGCCTTCCAATCGGAGATCGACGGCCGTTTCTTCATAGCCTTGCGCCAGCGATTGTTGTTGAGGTTGCATGCCGGTGATGCGTTCGCGCACATGGGCGATGGTGGCCGCTTCCTCCATAAACGTCAGGAGGGAGAAATGACTGTCGGCTCCCGGCATCCGACTTTCGGTCAAGGTCAAACGGTCCCGTTTGGCGAGATACGCTTGGCCGAGCACCGCCAATTCGGCCAGGTCTTTCTGCTTTCGCACCTCCTGTCGATCGAGTCGATCCAGGCGATCCAACAGAGGCTCGACGATCAGCACGAAGAGGAGGCTGAGTCCGAGCACGATCCCGCCTGCCAGCACGATGGTGCGTTCACGCTGCGACATCTGGCGCCAGCGTTCTCGGAAACTCTGCGTCATGATTTCTCCACGCTGACGGTGATTCGAAACACGACTTGATTGGGGCCGGCGCCCACCCTGGTTTCCGTCACGACGACATCTTTCAATTGTGGACTCGACGCGAAGGTTTGCTTGAGTCGTTCCACGGCGTCAAAGGAGGTGGTCTCACCCTCCATGAGGATGGCCGCTCCGTCTACGGTCAACTCGCGCACCTTGATCATCGTTCCAGGCGGGAGGTGTTTCACGAACGTCGAGAGTGTGCGCAACACGTTGCCGTCCGTGGTATCGACGACCGCGAGGGCTTTGTCCAGAGCTCCGAGGCGGTACTGGGCTTGATCGAGCTCTTCTCCTGGAGCGGCACCCGCTCCGAAGAATTGCTCATACCGGCTGTGCAGCACGGCTTTGAGCCGAGCGACCCGCTGGTCGTGCAGCATGAAGTGAATCGAGAAATCCACGATCGTCAGGACGGCAATGATCAACCCGGAGACGATCGCCAGGCGGCGGTCCTGTTTAGTCGTGGCGCGGTCCGGCGAAGCGGCGTCGGCAACGTCTTTGAGATCGAGCGCGAGCTCCATGGGAGTCGACTTGAATCGCCATCGCGGTCGGATGATCTTTGGGTGAATCGCCAAGCCGAACGCGATGGAAAATGCCCGAGGGGTTTCCGCTCCAAACCCCTGTCGCGGTCCGACCGGATAGAGTCCCAATTGTCGGGAGAGATAGCCGCCGATCTCTTGCAGTTTGGCCCCCCCTCCGCATACCCAACAGTGCGTCAAGCGGCTGCGCTCATTTCCAAGATGGGCCTGCAAGGTGATGCGGAGTTCTTTCAGGATCGGCTCCAACAAACCATCCACCTGATCCACGGCCATCGTCCGTTTCCGACGTTCTGCGTCAGCGAAACTACAGGCGTGCCGGACGGCCAAGGCATGGGTCAGATGGTTGCCGCCCCACAGAATCGTCCGGAGGACCAGGGGCCGTCCTCCCTGCACGAGGCAGAGCGTCGTCTTCGAGGCCCCGACGTCGATGATGGCCAGGTCTTGCGGAACGGCCGCTCCTTCTTCTTGAAGGAATTGGGTGACGGAGAAGAGCGCCATTGCGTCGACATTGATCGCCGAAGGCTCCACATCAGCTTGGGCCAAAAACCGGAGATGCTCCGTGACCTTGTCTCTTGGCGCAGCCGTGACCAAGACTTCCGAACCCTTGCTCTCGCGGGGCGAACCTTCCGCTGTGTGTCCCGGCGGCAACACCAGGCTTCCGATCGCAAGATCTTCGAGCGGCATGGGGACGAGATTTTCCACCTCAAAGGGGACGACTTGGGCGAGCTTGGTCGAATCCTTGAAGGGAAAGGACAGGGTTCTGACGAAAAGGTCCTGGCAAGGAATCGCGGTCACCAGCCGGTCTGTGCCATAGAGTCCGTTCCGCCAGAGGAATCCACGCAGCGATTTCACACGCCGTGCCGGCTCAAGATCTTCCGGGCGGGAAAACGGCATGGGATGTTGGAAGTAATCGATCGTTTCGTGCCCGCTCAGGCGGCGGCGAAAACGTACGGCCTTCAAGCCCGTTTGTCCGATATCCAGCCCGACACATTCGTTTACAATGCCCATGAATCCGGCTTCCGTAGTTGTTTCGTGCTTTTGGTTTCGAGTTTTACGTGCGAGTGAATAGCATCAGGTGAACTGAAACTGCAATAGACAACCCGCAACCTGAAATCTCAGCCCGTACCTTACAATGCAATCCTCGCCTGTGCCAAGGTTCCTATGATCTTGACAGTCATGGGCGTTCCTGGAGGTGGTGAGGGGAGGCCAAGCGTGCCGGCTTTCGAAGCAAATCCATGGCCGGGGATGACCGTCACCGTGAGGTTTAATTGGCTCTGTTGCATCGGTTGTTGGATGGTGATGTGTCCTTCGCCCGTAAAGGAACCGTCGATGCCGTCGCCTTTCATCTGCGTCACGTCGCAGCGGAGGTCTCGGCATGCGAGTCCTGCCGAGACCTTGCTGAATGTGAGCGACAGGGTTCGTCCGTTTCCAAGGGGGATCTGATCGACCACCAGATCCGTCGCCTCGGCCGTCCACATGCCTTCCCCCTTCATCGTGGTGACGGTCGTCTGACCCGAGTCGATCCGATGGGAAAAATCTCCGTTGAGCATGCCGTGCGTGACGTAGCGGCGGAGGACCTTGGAAAGGTCCACTTGTTGAATCTGTCCCTTGATCGTGACGGGACCCGCCAAGGAAAGAGATGAGGCGGTGACAGTGCCTTTGGCGAGACCTGTCGGGGAAGCGGTATCATTCAGCTTTGCGACGACATCGAGTCCGAGCGTGCCGCCCAATGCTTTCATGACTCCGAGTTTGGCCTGCAGCCCTGCCAATTGAATCGGCGTCCAGTTCGGTTGCGACAAGGTGACGTTTCGCCATTCAAGGCCTAATGGGAGCCCTATGGTCCAATCGGCAACTCGAATCTCCATGCCGGTGGCTCGTGTGAGTTCTGCAACGATCCTCGCCTGCAGCATGCTGTACGGAAAGGTGGCCATGAGGCACAACACCAAGATGGTGACTCCGGTGACCGTCCAAGCCAAGATCTCTCGCCATGCCTCAGGCCATTTGATGGTCATGATGTGCCGATCAGCACCCATTCCCGGACCGTCCAGGGGGCGGCATCGGGGTATTGAAACGTCACTTCGATCAACAAGGCCTTGGGGATTTTGGTGACCGCCGGCCATTCGTCGATCCAGATCCGGTTCTGGTCGTCGTAATATCGGATATTGAAGGCCTGGACACGATCGGCCAGTTCCAGCTGATCCAATGACTCATTGGTATCGGTCAGCGTATAGAGATTTCTGCGGACGAACCGAATCAGCCGATCACGTTCACGCGTGTAGACCACGCGAACGGTATCGCTTTCCTTGGCGGCCGCTGTGCTCAATTCGTGACTCATCGCGAGGAAGGCCAGGATGTCGGCCGGTTGCCCGTCTTGTGTCGCATTCGTTCCCACCCATGGATACATGGTATTGCGTTTGCTGAGGGAGATTTCCTCGGCCATCAGACGCAAAATTCTTCTGACCGCCTGTTCCTTCGCCGCATGTTCTCGTCCGGATTCCACGGCGTTCGTCGTCATGACGAGCGACCCAAAGACCATGGCGCCGACCATGCCCAGCAAGGCGACCGCCACCAAGACTTCGACGAGCGTAAAGCCCGCTTGAGATCTAAAAAGTGAGACGTCCGGCAAAGACATAGGTGCTGACCTCTACCGCTTCTTCCAGTTGTCCCCGCAGCCACGAGACCTTGATCCGAATCTCCCGAATCAGCTCCAGCGGAGTGGGCGTGATCGTGCGCTTCCATTTGTACCCGACCGCTCTCGGGACTGCCTGCATGGTCATTTGTGCTCCAAGTGGGATGCTCGGAAAATCTCCAGTGCTTTCCCCGATGGCATATTGTCCTACGAGCTCAGTTTCTAGGAGTTTCTCTTGGGCCAACAACGTGGCGGCGGTCAGTTCGGACGCTCTTTCCTGAAGCTCCAGGTCGAAATTTCTGAGGCCAAGGAGAATCGGGAGCGCGATGGCCAGTAAGGCGATGGCCAGCAGCACTTCGAGCAGCGTGAATCCGCTTTCATCAGACTTGGTTCGGTGTCTCTCTTGACCCATCGCGACCTACTGTTGAGTTGGAACCAATCCTCTCGGCAGCGCTCCTGCTCCTGCTTGCATGTTCGGCTTCAAGAGGAGCCGGACGCGGTCGGGGATGATCCGGTTCGGGGGAGGGTCGAGCCGTTCGTCGCTGACCCGAATCCTTCCCGTCAATGAATCGATCGCCAGTCCCAAGAGATTATTCTTCGTATCCATCAGGTACATCGTGACCGGCTCAATCCGCCCGTTGGCGAAGAAGGATATGTCGACTCGCCCGGAAAAGTGTTTGTCTTGTCCGACGGATACTTCCGTCAATCGAATCGATTCAGGCAGCGAATGAGGCAGCTTCCAGGCGGGGTCAAGCGGAAGTCGTTCTTCCTTGCCTTCGACCATCATCATCCAGTAGGTTCCCTGGTCCAAATCGAGATAGAGCTTCAGGGGCTGTTGTCTTGTGGCCGCCAATCCTTGAAAGGTTCGAAAGACACCGACGAGTTTCCGTCCGGTGGAGCTCAGGTCTTCGTCGAGGCTGAAACGAGGGAAAACGACCACCACGACCAACGTCAGGAGGAACAGGACGATCAGCATTTCCAGGATGGTGAAGCCTGCTCTCTCCAATGACCGATGACCGGTGACCATTAACGTCCTATTCTTTGTCGAGGTTCCAATTCGTGATATCGGCGTTCACGCCCTCGCCACCGACCTCGCCGTCAGTCCCGAGGGACGTGACCTCATACTCCACTTTGTACTCTCCTTTTTGGACCGGGCTGAGATACTTGTACGGATTGCCCCAAGGATCTTCCGGAAGCTTCGGGAGGTATCCTCCGATTTTCCACTTCTTCGGGACCACACCGACAGAGGGCTTTTCAATGAGCGCCTTGAGGCCCTGTTCCGTGGTGGGATAGACACCGTTATCCAATTTGTAGAGTTGCAGCGCTCCCTCGATATTTCTGATCTGGACTTTGGCCGCCGTGCGCTTGGCATCATCTGTCCTGCCCATGATACGCGGAACGACCAGGGCCGCGAGAATGGCCAAGATGGCCACGACGACCATGATTTCGATGAACGTAAAGCCGGCGGAGTTTGCTGATGTCCGCCGGCTCAGACAGGCGACGAAGCGAAGCAGTCGATTGTTTTCACCGATGTGTGTGGTAGGCCGGCACTGCTTTTCCGGATCAGTCATCGTGAGTTCCCCCTTATCTCGTTTCACGCTCTTCCTCTACCGTGTTTCGGATCGTCTCCTTAGTGGACCATCTCCCCCATCTCGAAGATGGGTAACAGGATCGCGACGACGATGAAGAGGACGACGGCGCCCATGGCAAGGATCATGATCGGCTCCATGAGCGAGGTCAAGCGGGCGATGACCCGCTCTACTTCACCGTCGTATATTTGACTCACTCGGCGCAACATCTCCTCCATCTCACCGCTTTTTTCACCGACGGCGATCATATGGGTAACCAGGGCCGGAAATTCGCCGCTTCGCTTCAATGGATCGGCGATCGTCTCACCCTCGCGGATGTTCTGCCGTGCCGTTTCGACCGTTTCTTCAAGGACTCTATTGTTCATGACGCGCTTCGAGACATCCATCGCATCGAGCAATTGCACTCCGCTGGCCAACATCGTGGACAGGGTGCTGGTGAGCCTGGAAATCGACACCATCCGCGTGACATCTCCGATCAATGGAGACTTTAATATTAACCGGTCCGCCATCATGCGACCGGCTCCGGTCCGGATAAAGCGGCGCGTCACATAGAGGCCTCCGAGCACGAACCCGACCAACACCATCCAGTAGTCGGCAAAGAACTGGCTGACCGACATCAACGCCACCGTCGGCCATGGCAATGCTTGTTTCTGTTGAGCGAACACGAGCGTAATCTTGGGAACGACAAAGGTAATGAGGAAAAAGAGGATGACCGACCCGATCACGAGCATGATGATGGGGTAGAGCATCGCATTGGTGACTTTATTCCTCAGAGCGAGTTGTTTCTCCAAGAATTCCGCGAGGCGGAACAAGATCTGATCCAGCGCTCCGCTGGCCTCGCCAGCTCGTACCATGTGCACATAGATGGGAGAAAAGTCCTTTTCGTACGTCCCCAAGACGGCACTCAACGCCTTGCCCCCACGGATTTGTTCCCGGATATCGGCGAGGAGGGCCTTGATGGGTTTCTTCTCGGCTTGGTCCACCAAGACGCCGAGGGCTTCGACCAACGGGAGCCCGGCCACGAGCAAGGTCGCAAACTGCCTGGTCATCAGGGCCAGGTCGGTTGAGCTGAGGGTGGCCGATCGACCGATGGATCGCTCGGTGCGGCCGGTAGTTTTTTCTCGCGATCGACCAGGCGCTTGGCCCTGTTCGACGACATCGGTCGGATAGACGCCCTCTTTCCTCAGTTTGAGGCGAGCGACTTTGACGTTCTCCGCGTCGATGATCCCGGTCGCGGCTCCGCCGTCGTTCCGGTAGCCCTGGTATTGATAGACCGGCATGATCAGCAGGCTCCGGACGCATCGGGTTTGGCCGACCGGTGTCGAACCGTCCAAGATGGAATTGACTGGAATAGGCGGTCGGCGCATCCGTGCCGCATCATTAGACTTCGATTTCCTGTTGAGTGATCCGCATGACTTCTTCCAGCGTGGTATGGCCTTGAATGACTCGCTCAGCCCCTTCCTGCTTCAACGTCACCATGCCCTTGGCGATCGCCGCTTGTTTGATGGCGGTGGAGTCGGCTTTGCTTCCGATGAGTCGTCTGATCTCGTCGTCCAGCACCATGAGCTCAAAAATACCGGTACGGCCTCGATAGCCGGTTTGGGAACAGGCCGCACAGCCGGCTCCTCGATAGAGGGTGGCGTCGGAACCTGGCGGGATGTCCAAGCGACTGAGTTCTTCTTCGCTCGGACGATAGGGGTGTTTGCAGTCCGGACAGATCCGTCGCAACAGTCGTTGGGCCAGAACGGCGACGACCGACGAGGCCACCAGAAAAGGCTCGATTCCCATATCGATCAGACGGGTGGGTGCGCTGGCGGCATCATTGGTATGCAGGGTGGAAAACACCAGATGTCCGGTGAGAGAGGCGTGAATGGCGATCTCCGCCGTTTCCCGGTCGCGAATCTCACCGATCATGATGACGTCCGGGTCTTGCCGGAGAATCGAGCGCAGCCCGGCGGCGAACGACAAATTGATCTTCGGATTCACTTGCATTTGCCCGATGCCGAGCAATTGGTATTCCACCGGATCTTCGACCGTGATGATGTTCTTGTCGGGCGCATTGATATGGCTCAAGGCGGCATAGAGGGTCGTGGTCTTGCCGCTTCCCGTCGGCCCGGTGACGAGAATAATCCCATGCGCGAGTTGGATCAGTTGATGGATCACGGAGAGCCGTTCTTTCGGAAAGCCCATTTCCGAAAGATTCAGGAGGCGATTTTCTTTCTCCAGCAATCGCAACACGACTCGCTCGCCATGGGAGGTGGGCAAGACCGAGACACGAAGATCGACGTCTTTTCCGGATGTCCTGATGCCGAACCGGCCGTCTTGCGGCAAACGTTTCTCGGCAATGTTGAGACCGGACATGATCTTCAAGCGCGCGATAATACTCGCTTGCAAGTGCTTGGGCGGGGTGAGGACCGGGTAGAGCACGCCGTCGATACGATATCGGACCACTAGGCCCCGCTCGAACGATTCGAAATGGATGTCGCTCGCCCGTTGCCGTACCGCCTGAAACAGCACCGAGTTGACCAATCGAATGATCGGAGCCTCGTCGGTGGCATCCAGCAAGTCTTGTGGTTCATCGAGTTCATGCGCGAGCTGGTCGAGACTCTGGTTTGCTGCGATGTCTTCCATCACCTGTTCCGCGCCGGCTGGGTTGGCGATTTCGTCGTAGGCTCGGTTCAAACAGGCAAGCAGCACGACACTGGTGGTCAAGACCGGTTTGATCGGGTTGCCCAACAGTAGCCGAAGATCGTCAAACGCAACGGTTTCCAGAGGATCGGTCGATGCGGTCAGAATGGCCCCTTCCTCATATCGA
>JAICWG010000061.1 GCA_025934915.1 Nitrospira sp. | reverse complement strand
GCGATGGCCACGGCCACCGCATACTCACATTGATTGAGCAAAGTATGATCATTTTCCGCATCCCCGATCGCTACGACGTTGCGCGGCGACAAGCCCATCTCTCGCAAGGCGGCCACAAGACCACTGGCTTTGTTGATGCCGGACGGGACAACCATGACGGCGTCCCGGTTGAAAATGACTTGTAGCTCGAGACCCAGATCGCGAATCACCTCGAGCAGCGTCACCTCATGGGGTCGAACCGTGCCGACGATCGAGTCCCCGAATGAAAGCTCCGGAACGTGCCGGCGGCGCAATTCGTCGATGAACGCCGCAGGAATCGGAGGGGCCAATATCGTCTGTTCGCGGGTCGAGGGACGATAAAGCAGGCCCCCGTTGTCTGCGACGACTCGTTCGCACAGCCCGATTTCTGGGAAGATGTCCAGAATGTCCGGCAACAGACGGCCGGTGACCAAAATGATTTTCCGCCCGGATTGGATGAGGCGTTCAAGGGCGGCGATCGTCTTGCGTTCCACCCGCCCATCGACGGCCAGCGTGTTGTCGTAATCCGTCGCTATCGCAACATATCTCATTTGAATCGCCTGGGACACCGAACATGTTTCACCGCTGGCAATCTCTTGATGTTTCTAGAAAATACTGACGCACCGTCGCCTTACGCAGTGCGGTCAGTCACTTCGGCGTTGGACCCGACCATATCCCGCTGGGTTCCACCATCAGGATTCACTTTCCGTTACTCGCGCTCCCCGAAAGATAGAAGGAGCTCGATATCCGTAGTAGCCATAGCCATAATAGCTGTAAGAGCCGGCAAACGGATAGTTTGCTCTGGTGCGGTCCTCCCACATGGTCATGTCACGAATCGCCACGACCGGAAAATCATAAGTCGCCTTATCCAGCGGTTCTGTCCGAGAATCAAGAATCTCGCCGATGACCGTAATCCTCGATCCTTCCTTAAAGATTGCGGGGTCAATTATTTCCCCGCTGCTGTCTATCGCTAAGAACCGCCCTCGTGATGATGCCGGGCTATTTAGCGGAAAATGATCCTTGGTTAGTGGTATCTCAAGCACTTCGACTGTCGTGCTCTTGGCATCTCGTATGGCGCTGAGCACTTCTCCGCCCCACACGACGACCTGCCCTCGATAAGTTTCCGGTGAATCTTTGACCTGCTCATACGACAACTTTTCGTTGACTTGCTTCATCAGGTGATCCGGAATGACCTGATATCGGTTACATCCACTAACCACGATCGAGAGGAGCGTATATCCGATCCAAAACCCAGCATTGACTTTCATAGAACACCTCTCTTCATACGGCAATATGGCGAGGGTGCCCATATAGGGGCCTTGCCAAGCTCATTTACCGTTTGCTGCTTGGGTGACCATCTTCATAGCCTGGAGCCGGACCGTTCGGAGGGCCTGATGACCCAAAGCCACCCACCGAGTCAAACGGAAGGCCTGGGGCACCTGGCCCTCCACCCTCTTTCTTCGGTTGTCGGCGGACCTTGTTGATCTCATCCATGTATTGGGAAACTTCCGGTGACATATCTTTGGAATAGACGGAACTCGCGATCGGATACAAATTTTTCTTGGAGGCATTCAACGTCAGATGGCCCCCTTTCTGTTTGAGCTGGCTCCATTGGACAGGCAGCTGATCTTTTGTCTCGTCCAACTCAATGACTACATATTGGATCTTTCCCGTCTTGGTATCCTTCATTAGCTTCTCGATGGTGCCCAAGGTTTCACCATTCTTATTTTTAACGATTTGATCCAGCGCTCCTCCCTTTTCGTCGACCAACTTGCCTCGAGGAACCGGCACGACGTCATATTTCCCGACAATCCCCTCCCGGCCACCGGCCATATCGGTCGCTTGGTTCTCGAAGGACGATTGCGTCTGATTCATGTCTGGGTTGGACATCGCGTCACCTGATCGTTGGTTACGACTACCCTCAGCAAACCCCCAAACCGGTGTCAGCACTACCGCTGCAATGAGCATCGTACGGCACAATTGGCTACTCTTTTTCATGATGACCTCCAGTCTGTATGTCATTTAATGATCACATGAAACCTCGGACGTTCAATTAACGGCGGATCGGCCGGTCACAACATCTTCAGGAATTTGAAGTCCGGCGGACTGTGAAAGATTCATAATGGCATGTATCATGTGTTCCGTCGCATCCGCGGTTTGTTGTTTCTCTCCATGTTCGATAGCTTCGCCCAATGCATAGACTCCTTCATTGAGCCGCTCATTGTAGCCGCTCCGTTGCGCATACTTGGCCGAATCGAGCGATTTTTTGGCATGGGTCACCAAGGTCTCCGGCTTGCCTTCTTTTCCAGCCGACTCCGCTTCCATGGCATGGTTCAACGCTTCGCGAACCGTGTTCTTGAAATCCACGCCGGCCTCCCCCGTCATCATTTGGGATACTTCTGCAGATGAGGAACGGGATGCCTCCTTCGAGGCATTCGGAAGCAAATCGTAGAATTGATAGACCACCATGGCCCATTCGGGATGCGACATGTCGGGCCAGTTGTCTTTGTCGAACCCAGGCGCACTTTTCAGTCGCTCTTCCTTCACATTCAGGATGAACTGCTCCTTGTCGTGGCTCAGCACCATGACCTCCCAGGGAATGGCGAAGTACTTGTCACCCAGACCGAGAAACCCGCCGAAGGAAAGGACGGCATATTCAATATAGCCTCATAGCCTCCGCTTCGCCAATCGATGACCAAGTCCTTAATCTCGCCGAGATTCTTTCCTTCCAAATTCGTCACTCGCTTCCCGATCAGGTTCGTCGCCTTTGTCACCCCCACCAACTGGTCTGCATAAACGAATGCTCCTTGTGAAGCGAAGATCGACATCAATGCTGCGATGACGAATGCCAACAGTATAATTCGTATCCTCCCCATGTCGGCGCCTCCTTCACTGGGCTTATGTCTTTCAACTATCTGTCTCCTGCATGATTCAACAACAGGCCTACTGCCTATCAAGCGACCGCGCGACCGATACATTCACATCAGATCCCATATCGCCAAATCCCATATCGCCCTTCATCACGAACCCGAGGATGTCTTTGAGCTGTTCTTCCTTCATATTCAGCACGAACTGTTCCTTGCTATCACTCAGCGTTAACGCTTCCCACGGGACAGCAAAGTATTCGTCTCCTAATCCAAGAAACCCTCCGGAGGCCACCACGGCATATTCGATGTAACCGTCGGTTCTCCAATTAATGACCAGATCTTTGATCTTCCCTAGGATCTTTCCGTCGAGGTTTTTTACGAGTTTGCCGATATCCGTGGAATGCGACACCCTCACCGACTGTGCTACGGCGTGAGCCAGGGTTTCCACCCAGACAAACGCCGCAAGCGTCACTATGACGATTCCCCACCTCACTGTGGGTATGTGTATCACTTGGATGGAGATTAGATCGGCACAACTCTTTCTCATTCATTTCTCCGATCCGAATGTAGCCCCATTGCTTAATGTAGCCCCATTGCTTTTTGTAATCGACTCGCAGAATACGCATCGTTGCAAAACAGTAGGTTGCAAAACATAGGCCGTTTGTGCCCTTCATTTCCCCTTCCTGTCGTTCTACCTAAAGCCATCCTTTCATCTCATCCACCGTTCATCCACCATCAGATATTTTGTTGACGACCATGCGGAACAAAGCATGGATGAAAAGCAGAAGAATATTGAGCCAAGTCATACTCGGACAAAATGTCTGTTCTGAGACAAGTGTTCCGAGAAACGTGGTTCTAAGATCAGTCAAAAAAACACAGGTAAAAGATGCAGGTAGTCGAGGTACCGAATCAAAAGGCAGCCGCTCGTTATAGAAAACTCTAGGCACCAGGCTTGCACGGTGCTATAGCCGGAGGTGCCGCTATGGAAAGTATCGGACGCAGACGATGGGCCATTGCAGAAGGCTATATTCCAGCAAGCAGCCACGGTCCCTCGCCGCAAATGACCAGCCATGAAACAGTTTGTCTGTTGAACACATCCGATCGAGAGGCCCGTGTGCGCATCACCATCTTGTATAGCGATCGTGAACCGGTCGGGCCATACCAGCTTGTGGTGCCGGGACAACGAACGAGGCATATCCGCTTTAACGATCTCAATGATCCGGAGCCCATCCCACACGA
This sequence comes from Nitrospira sp., assembly GCA_025934915.1. GTDB lineage: Bacteria > Nitrospirota > Nitrospiria > Nitrospirales > Nitrospiraceae > Nitrospira_D. The sequence goes on along the minus strand of JAICWG010000061.1, from coordinate 16,292 downwards.
TACCGACTTTGCCAGTCTCATCGAATCAAGTGTACCGACGTCGTACAGCACACCCGCCTTGATTCACGGCAGGCGGAAAACGCTTTGCTCAGTACCATCGCATTTGCGGGTGACATGTGATCCGAGAGTCCGTCCTTCCTGTCGTCGTTCTGCCTGTCGTCGTTTTGTTGGATGGCTTCAGTGTCGGCCGTTCCCGAGTGCCACCCGCCACAACCTCGCTTGAATATACCGTGATTCTGTGATTCGATGAGTTCACTTTTCCCTGCGCTGGCGTCGAGACACGTGCCGACGCTGGCATCCTCACCACGGGACGAAACCATGCATGACAAACCAGGAGTCGACCGGCACCTATGGGAGATTCGCCCCATCCGCGATCTGCTCATCTTCGGCGCCCTCGCCGGTCTGCTCTGGTTTCTTTATCAATTACCTACTGTGTTCTTACCGGTTTTTATCGCCCTTCTATTCGCCTATCTGGTGAGTCCGTTTGTCGGCTACGCGTTCAGACAGTGGTCGGTGCCTCGCCCCTTGACGGTCGGCATACTCATGTTGCTCTTGACCCTCATCTTCGTCGGCCTCGGATTCTGGCTCATCCCCCTCTTGATCGAGCAAGCTCAGACACTAATACAAAAAATCCCGGTATATGCACGGAGTCTTTCACAACGCTATCAGGACCTACTGAGTAGCTCCTTCAACCTACGCGACCTCCTTGGGCGGATGTACGACGACCCGCTGGCAACGCTCCGGCCCCTTTTCGTAGGGACCGGTCAAGCATTCGGCCTGCTGGGACAGCTGCTCGGGATCACCGTCAACGCCGCCCTCTATACGATCTTGATCCCCATCTACTTTTTCTTCTTCGCTTGGAATTTTGAAAGCATGAGTCAGACCGTCGTTCGCCTGATTCCTCTCGCGCATCGACCGCACACCTTGCATGTCTTGGGCCGAATGGATACAGCCGTGCGTGGCTTCGTGTTCGAACGCCTCCTCATCGCAGTGGTCACCAGTATATTGTACGCAACAGGATGGGCGTTGGCCGAAGTTCCCTATTGGTTCCTGTTAGGAGTGGCCACCGGTCTAGCCTCCCTGGTACCGTATCTCTCCACCATCGGATGGCCCTTAGCCGTCATACTGAAGTACGCCGATGCCGTTACGGCAGGGCAATCCACCGAGACCGAATGGATGGCCATCTTGTTATGGCCGAGCGTAGCCTACCTGGTTGGGCAATTCATCGAAAGCTGGATCCTGACTCCCTGGCTACAACGCCACTCCACAGACATGAGCGCCGCGACGATTCTCATCGTCGTCTTCGTGGGCGGAGCCGTAGGGGGGCTGTTCGGGCTGATTTTTGCGATACCCGTCGCCGCCTGTCTCAAAATTCTGATCGAAGAATTTGTCAGGCCGCGATGGCTTCAATGGGTGCGCGAGCCCTAAAGCTTTGGTACAGAACAATCTTAGACTTCCTTAGACTTCGGCCCATGCCGACACGGTTATCTGTTGCACAGCAACTCTAGGGAGCAACCGAGTACAGTACCCGTAAGAGCCGAGGTATATGTGAACTAGTCGTCCAGCAGAAAGGAGACGGCCATGACATTACCGCAACACAATATTTCACTGTTCCTCTTACTTGTTCTATTCGTTCTTGGCACGGCGGGATGTGATGCTACAAAAGAATTGGTCAAAGCGCCTTTTGAAGCGACAACGGCCCTATCCAATGGGACAACGCAGGCTACAAGTGAACTTCTCGAGCCGCTCAAGGAGTTTACTTCTAGCACTACTCCCGGAGCGATGTATAACGATCCACAAAAGGCAAAGCACCGCTTCCGGGTATTTGTTGCTTACAGCTTCAATAACGTCCAGCGAGACATCGCCCAAGGCGAAGGGGAATATGTGACGTCGCTCGCAACACTTGCAGGCATCCCACAAGAACGACGCCCTCAATTTTTTGCCATGCTACAAGAACGCTATACCACCATCTATTCCACAAACACCGCGCCGGTCGAATCCCTGCATCGGTTAACAGCCGTGGCCTGGCCTGAGGAAAATTGAAAATGAAACTTCAACTTGATAGCTGCTCGCATAGTCTTGTGAGCAGGCCATACATCGAGAGGTAAACCATGTCAAAACCGAAACGCATAGACGCCGATCATCTCATCCGACGGTACTATGAAGGAGAGGATATGGGGCGGCAAGATGCTTTTCCGGAAGATACTTTGGCATCTGTTCCGCGTGTCGATCCTCGCTCTTCCGATGCAGTGACATCCGATGCAACGTTGTCCGGAGGCGATGTCGGTGCGACGTGGAGCGGGACGGACGACGGTGAAGAGGCGGTGGGCGGTTCGACTCCAACCCCGGATCAGGACGTAGTTGACGAATTAGGGAAGGCCGTGGGCATTACGTACAACGACGCTGAGCCTTTGCGATTCGGCGATAAAGTGGCCGATCGCGATGCGCGGCGATGGGAGTTGAATCCCGCCTCTTCCGAGGAATACCAAGAACGATTGCGTGAACTCACATCCGGCAAGACCGGCGCGCCGAAACGTCCGCCAACCAAACGACTGAAACCAGCCGCCAGAACCGAACAAGGCGCATCCAATCGCGACAGAGTAGGCGCCAGAAAGACACCAAAGAAAAAACGCTGACATTTTATTTGATGAATGGCTGTACGGGCGCGATTTTACGGAAAGGAGCCGACTATTATGAAGATGAAGACCCTATCGCAACAGCAGCAGAACTGCCTACAGGCCTGTTTCTCATGTGCGCAAACCTGCGAGACGTGCGCAGACGATATGATCGGCATGGAACATCACGACCATAATGATTTGATGACACGTTGTATCAGACTGTGCCGCGATTGCGCCGACATCTGTGCCCTCGCCGCCAAATTCATCAGCCGTTCCTCACAGCGCTCCGAGGCCCTGTGCCGGATCTGCGCGGAGATTTGCGACGAGTGTGCCGAAGTGTGCGAGAGCCATGCGCCGCAACATGCTTTATGCGGTCCATGCGCAGAGGAATGTCGTCGGTGCGCGGATCTCTGTCGGGAAATGGTGGGATAGCGGCTCCTGCGGCATGATTGGTCCGAGAGCCGGAACCGAGGACCTTTCTGAAGGAGTGGCGCATGCGGAGCTTCTTTGCGGTCAATCTCATGTTCGTGACCTGTTTAGTAGCCGCCTCGATGGAGGCAGCTACCCTTGTTCGTCCGCACGATGCTAGTCCGCCGACGAACCCAAGTCCAGGACCGACCGACCCGACTCCCAAACCGTCCGGACCGATTCCGCCTCCACAGCCTCCCGTTCCAAAACCCAATCCATCGCATCTGTCGCCTTCAACTGACCTTGGCTCAGCCTGAGATTGAAAGGATTATTCAGATGGTACCGACCTATTGGGAATCGCTTCGGATCGGATGGACTATTCTCTGGCGGGGAGTGGGAAGCATGGTGCTGTTGCTGATGCTGGTCAACGGACTGATCATCACCGGCATGCCCGAACTCTCCCGGACGAGTCCTTCCTGGGGAGCGATTTTCTTTCCATTCGCTCTGGCCACCCTGATCGGAGCCTTCGGCATCATGCCATGGCTCGTAAAGAGCCTATGTACGATTTCGTACCCAGGGTTTCGTCTACGACTTATGCATGAGTCCTCAGCTTCTCAGACGTAAGTCGCTTCATATGTATCAATATGCGATTGCCTGAACATGAACCATTGACATGAAGGAGAGCAACATAATGCACACCGCGACACTGCAACAAAAGTATGAACCACGACCCTATGATCTCCACGACCTTCACGGCATTTCAGACCGGACGCTCGCCATGCATTTCAAGCTCTACGAAGGCTACGTCAAGGAGACGAATAATCTCACAGCGCGAATTCATCAACTGGTGGAGGACGGGAAGGTCGATCAGGAAGAGATGCCGGTCTATTCGGAGCTCAAACGGCGATACGGGTTCGAATACAACGGTATGGTGCTGCACGAATACTATTTCGATAATCTCATAACCAACGGATCGGCTGAACCCGGTGCGCATTCCCCGTTCAGACGCGCGGCAGAAAGCAGCTTCGGCACGTATGAAGGATGGAAAGGCGATTTCATCGGAGTGGGGAAAATGCGGGGGGTCGGCTGGGCCGTATGTTATCTCAACCCCTACAACGGCAGACTCACCAATCATTGGATTACACTGCATGAAACCGGCAACGTGGCCGGCTTCGCCCCTGTGTTGGTCATGGATGTGTGGGAACATGCCTTCATTCTTGATTACAAACCTTCGGAACGCGTCTCCTACATCGAGGCTTTTTTTTCCAATATCAACTGGAAGACCGTTGAGCATCGATTGGAGCGCACGATCGCGCCGACATCTATTCCGGCGCTGAGGTGACAGAATTCCTGAGGATGCTGGAAAAGCTTTTCCGCAAAGTCCGCGACGCGAAGAATAATGAGCGTCATGTCTGCGGACGGGCGCAAGTCGGTGAGCGCCCCGTGTCTTGGTCGAGGCGTAATCCTTTCTCACCCGCCTATTCCGAGCTGCCAGGGCGCAGCGCTCTCCCGCTTCGGTACGTTGAGGCCTTGAGCGATGCGAGAACGACGCTGGAGGGCTTTTGCAGCGTCCTCACTTACAATTGGATGACCGCTCTCAGAGGCAGATGGTCTGAAGCCAGGCTTGAGAGGGTCGTCTTATGAGCTCGGATGTCAATGACGCTGTCGGGAGGTCGAATCCAGATACGGTCGAGGGCAAAAATAGGCCAGGGAGAAGGAAATGATCGGAGCGAGGGCGTGTGGCCGAAAATTTTGGCAATCCACCGAAGAGGTCGCCCCCATAAAAACCATTCATTGATGTCCCCCATGAGAACGCAATGGCGCGTGCCGAACCGTTTGAGAAGTTCGCGCACTTGCCATCGCCTCTCGCTCGGCCGTAAACCGAGATGGGTCGCAATGACCTGCAGCCGCTCCATGCCGCACATCACATCAACATCGATGGCGCCGCGAGGCTCATGGCCACGGACACTTAGATCGACCAGCCGGAGTTCTCTCAGCTTACAGGTCGTCAGTACGCCGTTCCCGTATGCGCCGTGGCGTCGCAAGATAGGTCCGGCGATCGGAGTCATACTCAAATGCACGGCCAACCACTGCAGAGTGTCTTCCTCATCCACTTCCTGTAGTGCAATGAGATCAGCCTGCAATTCCTGCAGCACCGCAAGGATACGTTCCCGGCCATACTGGCCATCCCATCCAATGCAACGGTGTACATTAATATGTGGCCACCGTGAGACGCATGGTTACGACACCGTCCCTTAGGAAATTGCCGGGTGATCCAGCAAAAGTGCAATCACAATGCCCATGGCGTCCAAACCTATTGATTCAGGAGTTAGTAATCTTGCCTATCTTATCCAATTTTAACGAGTCGTCATCCAGAAATTATGCGCGTCGAAAGGACAACTTGTCCTTCTTTCATCTTTATGACACACACAAACGCTGGACGAAAAAAGACATCATCTGCCCATTTTCAAAAAAACTGATGTATTTGACGAGCATGCAAACCGATACACACGGCGGTCTCACTCTTGCACAGTAAGCCAGAATTACTTCACGGATTCAAACTTCAACATGGAGGAGATTGATCATGGCTAAGACACTCATTGAACCTGCTTCCACATCGACGGATGAGCTTCGAGCAATGTTGCTCGAATGGCGCTCAGTGATTCAACAAGAGATCCATGAGCTTTTGGCTCAGCATCGGGAGCACTACACTGCGACCCACAATGATTCTGTCCTTGACCTTGAAGATATGTCTTTACGCGACAGCACCGCCGAACAGCAATTGTCGTTACTGGAGGCGCGTAACCGCACCCGCCTGATGTTGGATACGGCACTCCGTCGACTAGACGATGGAGAGTATGGATTGTGCGAGGATTGTGGCGACAAGATAGGCGCGGGGCGTCTGAGAGCCCTCCCCTTCGCAAAACGTTGCCTGTCGTGTCAACATCAGGCCGAAGTGCTGGAGAAGATTGCGCGACAAGAAGTTCGGCGGGACGACATGTAACAGCGCTGGGACAACTTTTCAATCAGGTTCAGGCAGAAGTCGATGGCATCAAGGACAACCACCCGATCAGCACCAGCCAGAGGGATCATCCTCAATAGAACATGAGACTGCATGGGGGGCTGCGTCCAGCGGGATGCGTCCCCTATTGGTGCACCACTTTCTTGAGAAAGAGTACCTCAGACTCGACATCCTGGTTCAGCATGAGATGGCTGAAGAGCACACGCCAATGGCGATCAAATCTCCACAGCAACCGTCCTCAATCAAATTTTTCGGATTGTACATGGAACAGATACGCGATGTCCGCCCCGTCGTACCGTTTGTAAATCGTCCACGGCTCCGACTCTCAATTTTCCATGGTCCACCATCGTGGAGAGGCTGGTTCCTGTCGGCATCAGGCTGTCTGTGATCATGCCGGATACGCTCACCGCTGCTTGGTCGCCTGGACCTGGAGATTGTTGGTGATGCGCTTGACGCCGTTTACCTGTCCAGCTAGCTGTTCCGCGCGAGCTTTCTGTTCCGAGGTTTGCACCACGCCATTGAGAATCACGGTTCCTCGGTCTGTTTGCACATCGACATGCGAAAAGGCCACCACATTCATATCTTGAATATTATCGGCCGCCAGTTTCCCTTGTATGGCCGCCGTGATTGAATCATCGTTCAATTTATCTAAGGCGGTTTTGCCGATCATGGCCTCACCGGCCGTGAGGTCGCTCACCCCACTGAATACGAGAACAAGAAGCACGAAAACAAGTGATAACATTCTCATAGGATCATACCCTTATGGACTATGATGGTTGCTTGATTCAATTGTATGCTATCCACGATTGCATGATGCTTCATTGACCGCTTCTTCCACCGCCTCCTGTCCCCGTTTGGCAAATCCCCTAGCGGATCGTCCGGCATCTCGGACAGCCTCTTCTCCCTTGTCATAACAGTCTCTTCCTCGCTCCACCGCTGTGTCCCAGGCCTCTTGCCCCCTATCAATCAGATCATCCTTCGCGCGATTGGCGTAGTTGCGCAACAGGCCGCGCAGCTCTGAGCCCGGCTGAGGAGCAAACAGCAGCGCGACGCCGGCGCCGATCAACGCTCCAGCCATGAACGCGGACCATCCAGCGGCCTCTTCAATTCCTTCATCGTAATAGTTTCCATTACGCATACTATCGTCCTCCTTTTTCCGCCAAGAAACGTAATGTTCTGCGACTACGTTCGAATTTCTTTGATCTGCCGTTCCGCCTCAAACCAGTGAGACCAATCGTTGCCGTGTTCGCAGCCGCTCTCTTGAAACAGCATAAACGCCTGCTCTGCGATTCGACGATGCGTCGTCGAATGATCCTCGGTATTCTGAAGTCCATTAGGAGTAGGAGAAGTCATTGAAAGCGTTTCCTCGGATACCTTTTCAGATTCTCGCAACTCAGCAGACGGCTCCTCTATGCACTGCTGCTCTTGCCGCTTTTTGGGGTTAGCGTATGGTTGGAATGAATTGCGTTGAGCGGAGTTTCTGCTTAAGACCTGTCCCGCCGGTTCGGCATTCGTTGGTCCCCCCTTATCCGCCTGACCGTCCCTCATTTTCTCTTTGCTGATCGATGGTTTATTTTTACTCTTGTCCGAACGCGCTCGTGCCATTTCCTCTCCCCATCCGTTGATAGTTGACGAAATCCTTCATTCCGGACGTTTGACCATTCCCTGCTTCGCAACGACAGCACCGGCTTGTTTGTCGTCGCAGCACTCATGTCAGAGGCCTCGACTCGGACGTGATCACCTTCTTTAAACTCTTATCGGTTCAATGACACGGATCTCCTCCTTGGCAGCACATCCTTGCACCTATGCGATTCCTTTGTCCGGCGACCATGGGTCATGCCAATCGAAGATGGGATGCCCTCGTCGCTGTTGCTTCCGGTGAATGTGGAACACACGGTGATCCGCCGTCAGAGCCCAACAACCTGGGGCCAGCAATCGTACAAACACGATTCCGTCCTCTGTGTTTGAAGCGCCTATTGCATTACCCGCTTCCATGGCATATGTTTTAACAATCATACGTTCACCATATCTGACGTGCAATGGATCATTAACTAGGAGACTGCCTAGTTTGCATAGGTCGACAGGCTCGGGATGCTCCGAGTGAGCCAACTCTCTTGCCGCATGTTACTGGCGTTGCTGCTCACAGGATGTAGTGACGATCCTGTCGCCGACTCGGACGCCGCACATGCTCCCGATGCCAAACCGCAAGCTGGCATCGTCCATCTGACAGCCGAGGAAATACAGAGCGGAGAGATCGCCGTCCGCTCAGTGACCAGCGGCGATTTCAGCGTGCACCGTGAATTTCCCGCAACGGTGGCTCCTAATCATCATGCCACGGCCCAAATCACTGCTCTCGTCAGGGGACGCGTCCTCGAGGTGTACGCCGATTTCGGACAGGAGGTAAAAGGAGGAGAGGTGCTGGCCATGCTGTATAGCGGCGAGCTCGGCATGGCCCAATCGTCTTACTTAAAGTCCGGCGCGAGGCTGTACGTAACGGAACAAGCGTTTGAGCGCGCCAAAATGCTCGTGCAAGAAAAAGTCATCGCCTTGGCGGAGCTCCAGCGCCGCAAAGGAGAGATGCTGAACGCACGGGCCGAACGCCAAGAAGCACAAAACCGTCTCCGCCTCCTCGGCATGACCGACGACCAGATCGATCGACTGGATCGAGATCAAAAGGTCCGTTCGAATATTTCGATTACCGCGCCGTTCAATGGCCGCATCATCTTCCGCAATTTGACCAAAGGCGAAGTCGTGGAGGTGACGCATCATCTGTTTACGATCGCCGACCTCTCGGAAGTCTGGGTCTTGGCGAACATTCCCGAAAAAGACATTCCGTTCATCCGCAATTCCGTGCGAACCGATGGGAATCGCAACGTCGAGGTGCGCCTCAACGCCTATCCGGAGGAGGTATTCCACGGCAAGGTGACGTACGTCGGCGATGTCCTGGACGTGGCCACGCGGACGATGAACCTTCGCATCGAACTGTCGAATCGGGACCACATGTTGAAGCCCGAGATGTACGCGACCGTTCGAGTGTACTCTCCACCCACCCGCGGCGTATTAGCGGTGCCGGAGAACGCGGTTCAACGCGACCGGGACCGATACTACGTGTTCGTGCAGCTCGATTCACACACCTTCGAAGCCCGCGACGTCAAATTGGGCGACTCCAACGGGAACCAGGTCGCGATCGTCGAGGGCCTTCGTGAAGGAGAACAGGTCGTGACGAACGGCGGATTCATTCTGAAGTCTGAGTTGATGGGCGAAGACCTCTAGTTCATGCTGACTTCCCTGCTCGAATTTTCCCTTCGGCAACGGATCCTCGTTCTTATTTTTTCAGCCGGTATGGCCGCCGGCGGGCTGTATGCATTCAAGACGATTCCGATCGACGCCTTTCCTGACGTCACGACGATTCTGATACAAGTCGTCACCAAAGCCGAGGGACTATCGCCGGCGGAAATCGAACGGTTCGTCACCTTTCCGATCGAATTGCAGTTGCGTGGCGCGCCCGGTCTGACGGACATCCGTTCCTTCTCCAAAGTCGGCGCTTCCATCATCACAGTCGTCTTTCGTGACGATATCGATATTTATTTAGCCCGGCAGATCGTCCTGGAGCGGGTTCTCGAGGTTCAAGGCTTGTTGCCGCCCGGCGCCACATCTCAACTGGTGCCCAACTACACCGGTCTGGGAGAGGTGTATCAATTTTATCTCGATGGACCGCACGACAACGAACCGGGGTACCAGCCGACCATCGAGGAATTGACCGAACGGCGAACGTTAGTGGATTGGGTCATCCGCCCCTTGCTCAAGGGACTGCCGGACGTCGTGGATGTCAACTCGATGGGTGGCTATGTAAAACAATATCAGGTCATCGTGAACCCCGGTCTGCTCCTCAAATACGATCTCGCGTTGCATGACGTCTTCCAGGCGGTCGCGAAGAACAACGCCAATGCCGGGGGGAACATCCTTGAAAAAGACGAAGAAAAGTATATCATCCGCGGTATCGGACTGATCCATACCTTGGAGGACATCGGCAACATCATCTTGCGGGAAGTCCATGGCACGCCGGTGTACATCCGCGACGTGGCGGAAGTGCAGTTCGGTCATGCCGTGCGACATGGCGCCAGCGTACTCAACGGCTCTCGCGAGGTCGTGTCCGCCCTGGTGCTCATGCTGCGTGGCGGCAATGCTCGGGAGGTGGTCCAAGCGGTCAAGGACAAAATCGACGAAATCCACGACAAACATATTCTCCCGGGCGGGCTTCGCATCGTGCCGTTTTACGACCGTATGGATTTGGTCAATGCCGCGTTACACACGGTGTACAAAGCGCTGATCGAAGGCATCATCTTCGTGATCATCGTCCTCTACTTGTACCTCGGCGATATTCGCAGCGCCCTGGCCGTGACGATCGTGCTGATCGTCGCGCCGCTCGGCACGTTCATCGTCATGCGGTACTACGATCTGACGGCCAATTTGATGTCGCTCGGCGGTTTGGCCATATCCTTGGGCATGATTACCGACGCCGCGATCATTCAAGTGGAGAACGTCTCGCGACATCTCTCGGAAGCCTCGGAGGACGATCGCCGGTCCGTCGAACGCCGGCTCCCGATCGTATTGAAAGGCGTGGCGGAAGTCCGCGGTCCCAGCCTGTTTGGGGAATTGATCATTGCGCTGACCTTCTTGCCGATCCTGGGACTCGTGGGCATGGAAGGTAAAATGTTCGGCCCGCTGGCCCTCACCATCATGATGGCGCTGTTCGTTTCTCTGCTGTTATCGTTTACGCTGTCTCCGGCGCTCTGTCTGTTGCTCCTACGGGGAGGAGGACACAGCGATCCCTTTGTGGTGCGATGGGCCAAGCGGGGGTACCGTCCCATTTTAGAATGGGCCATGGCGCATCCCAGGATCCTCCTCAGCGGCGCCGGCGCGTTATTGATCGGCAGCCTGGCGCTCTTCCCATTTCTCGGCGGAGAATTCATCCCGATCCTCAATGAGGTCGCCATCACCCCTCAAACCATTCGCCACCCGAGCATCTCTCTGGAGGAGTCGATACAAATCGAAATGGATATGCAGCGGGCCGTCATGGAGTTTCCGGAAGTCACCAAGGTAGTCTCGAAGATCGGCCGCTCCGAGATCGGCAACGATCCGCAGGAACCGAACGCGAGCGATCCCGTCGTTTCGCTCAAGCCGATGGAAGAATGGACCACGGCGAAGACCAAGACGGAATTGGATCAAGCTGTGCGCAAACGTCTCGAAAAAGTTCCCGGGGCCACGTTCTTGCTGAGCCAACCCATTCAACAGCGCGTCGATGAACTCTTATCCGGCGTCCGATCGGAGGCCACCGTCAAAGTCTTGGGGGACGATCTCAATGTGCTGCGCAAAACCGGCGAGCAAATCAGCGCCATCATGAACAACATTCGAGGAGTCGCCGATGTCCGCATCGAGCAGCTCTTCGGGCAAGTCTATTTGGCGATCGATATCGACCGGGGGAAAATCGCCCGATACGGCGTCAATGTCGCTCAGATCCAGGAAATCATATCGACGGCGATCGGCATGGAGTCAGCCACACAGGTCTACGAAGGCGAAAAACGTTTTGATTTGACGTTGCGCTATCCCGAGTCGGCCCGCAATAGCGTCGAGACCATTCGCGATATTCTGCTGCGCACTACGACGGGCTCTCTCGTTCCATTGGGCGACCTCGCGCGAGTCGAACTCCGTGAAGGCCCCGCCTTGATCAGCCGGGAACAATTGCAGCGGCGAATCTACATCGGCTTCAATACGTATGGCCGCGACATCGAAAGCATCGTCACGGAAGCGCAGAGCAAGATCGCCAAACTCAAACTGCCGCCCAGCTATCAAATCGTATGGGGAGGGTCGTTCGACAACATGCGGCGGGCGATGTCCCGCTTGAAGATCATCGTTCCCATCACAATCGGAATCATCTTTCTATTTCTGTACGTCACATTCAACTCATTCCGATACGCGACGATGATCATGCTCAATCTTCCATTGGCGCTCATCGGCGGCATCGTCGGACTGTGGGTGACCGGAGAATATCTCAGTGTGCCGGCTTCGGTTGGATTCATCAACTTGTTCGGGGTTGCCGTGCTCAACGGCGTCGTGCTGGTGTCGTATATCGATCAGCTGAGAAACGACGCCTCGTCGTTGAAGGAGGCGGTTGTCCGTGGCTGCATGTTGAGACTACGGCCTGTTCTGATGACCGCCACAGTGGCGCTGCTCGCGTTGACGCCGCTCGCCTTGGCCACAGGCGTAGGATCGGAGGTACAGCGTCCGCTCGCCGTCGTCGTCATCAGCGGCCTCTTGACATCGACCACATTGACGCTGCTTGTCCTTCCCGTTCTCTTTCCCTGGTTCGAGCGGAAACAGGATTAGCGTATTCCATCGTTCTCTCGTCCGGACATTGAACTCCTCAGACTAGGGATCTCACTCGTTTTATTGCCCACACCATTCGCATACGCTTGAGAGCGACTCGGGCAATGGGTTCCCGGGTTCCCGCCCCAACGTTACGATCGAACGATCGGTGTGAGGGCGAAGGAGTATCATTCAACTCATCAGGGAAGGATTGCGATGAAGATCGCCCAAGTTGCGCCGTTGTGGGAAAGCATTCCTCCGCACCGCTATGGAGGCACTGAACGTATCGTTTCATACTTAACTGAAGAACTCGTTCGCCTTGGCCATGACGTCACCCTGTTTGCCGCCGGTAATTCGGTTACATCGTCGACTCTCCGTGCGATCTGCCCGTCGTCTTTGCGTTCAACCCCGCAGATGTTCCCAGACGCTTCGTTTTCACTTCTCCTTGAGCGTGCATTCGGAACTTACGCCGAGGACTTCGATCTCATCCATTCACACCTCGATCTCCTGGGTTTTCCTCTCACCCGTCGGTGTCGCACGCCGGTGTTGACGACATTATATGGTCGGCTCGACCTGCCGGAACTGATTCCGGTGTTTGAGCAGTTCCCCGAGTTACCACTGGTGTCGGTTTCGGACGCACAACGATGCTCGACTCCTGGGGCCAATTGGCAGGACACTATCTATCCTGGACTGCCTCAAAATCTATATTCCATGCATCTAAATCTCGGCCGGTACCTCGCATTCTTGGGACGGATCTCGCCCAACAGAGACGTGGAACAGGCTATCGAATTGGCCAAACGCACTGATATGCCGATTCGGATCGCGGCCAGAGTTGATCCGGCGGATCAGCATTACTTTGAACACATCGCGCCGTTATTCGAACATCCGTTAGTGGAGTATGTCGGTGAGATCACTGATGGTGAGAAAGACGATTTTCTCGGTGAGGCCTATGCGTTGATCTGCCCTGTCGATCGGCCTGAACCCCCCGGTTTGGTCTTGATCGAGGCTCTCGCGTGCGGCACGCCCGTGCTGGCTTATCGACGGGGAGACATTTCAGAAATAGTGGATCACGGATCGACGGGATATCTCTCCGACACCTTGGAAGAGATGGTCCATACAGTAGCATGGGTACCCAATCTCGATCGCCACCGCTGCCGAGCAGCTTTCGAGAAACGGTTTACCGTCGAACGTATGGTTCAGGACTATCTCTTATTGTATCGGCGATTAGCGCACAAAGAGAAAGATCAATCGGTTGAACGAGAGGCGTATCGTATTATGCAGCAGTTCTCCCATTCGGTGACCACCGACGATACCCGAATCGAGGAAGCAGCATAATTCTTGGAAATCAACCATCTGGTATGCGTTAATCGACTGTGAGAGCAGCTTTTTTCCATTTGCGTTTGGATGACACCGAATGTTCAATGGCGTGGCACAATGCGTCAACCGCGCTCTCTTTGGTCAAATAGGTGGACACGCCCGCCGCTTTCATTTTTTTCTCCGTATCGGCTGATTGATTCACCGACAGGCCGATGATGACGGTGGTCGGCTGATTCGCTTTGATCTGCTGCGTCGCTTCGATCCCATCCATCTTCGGCATATTGATGTCCATCACCACCACATCAGGATCGAGGCCCTGCGCCAGTTCGACCGCTTCCGCTCCATTGCTCGCCTCGCCGACGACTTCAAGATGGTCATACGCCGTCACGATGCTCCGCAAGCCTTGCCGCATCATGGGATGGTCGTCCACCAGAAGCACGCGGATGTTCGTGTGCTGCTGGAGTGCTGAGTCCTGAGTGCTCGCCTCGCCGAGCGGGCGAAGCGGGCTGAGGACTGAGCGGCCTGGAAGTGCTGAGTTGTTTCCGGACATCTCAGCACTGGCTGCCACCGGCAGTGTCAGCATCGCCCTGGTGCCCTGGCCTGAAGCCGACTCGATCTGGAACGAGCCCCCCAACGCCCGCATGCGTTCCCGAATACTGAAGAGTCCGAATTTAGAAGAGATGCCTCCGCTGGATGTCCCAGCAGCAGCAGCAGCAGCAGCAGCAAGATCGAAGCCCGCCCCCTCATCGCGCACTTCGATTCTCAGCAGGTCGTCGCGCTGTTCCAGCCGAACGGTAGCTTCTCCCGTTCCCGCATGTTTGGAGGAATTAATCAGAAGTTCCCGCACGGATTGGAACAATAAGATGACTCGATCTTCCGGCAATTTCAGATCGTCGTTGTCCGGCACGGTCACGAAGACGGTCTGATTGTGTTTCTGCATGTAGGTACCCAGCCATTGCAGCGCCGCCGCCAGGCCATGATCCCGTAGGACGGTGGGGCTGAGGTCGGAAACGAGGGTACGGCTATAAGTCAATGCATCGGAAAAGATATCATCGACCTTCTTGAGCACCTGTTCACAAGCCGGCACACCGACCGCGACGCGCTTTCCTTGACCAACAGTGAGTCTGCCCAACACCAGCATCTGTTGCAGATGGTCATGCAGCTCCATCGCCAACCGTTTGCGCTCACGCTGCTCGGCCAGGTTGAGTTCCGTGGCCAAGGTGCGAAGATGAGCTTCCGACTGAGCAAGTTCATACGTGCGTTCGGCTACACGCTGCTCCAACTGGTCGTTCAATCGGCGCAGGGCCTCTTCTGACCGCTTGCGCTCGCTGATGTCGCGGGCAATTTTCGAGGCTCCGATGATGTTTCCGGTTTCGTCCCGAATCGGAGAAATGGTGAGTGAAATGTCAATGTCTGTCCCGTCTTTACGCCGCCGCACGGTTTCATAATGGGTCACTGTTTCGCCGCGTCTGATGCTCGCGAGGATCTTCGGCTCTTCGTCAACACGCTGCGGAGGAATCAACATCATGATCGGCCGACCGATGATTTCCGCCGCCGCATACCCAAAAATCTTTTCGGCGCCCTTATTCCAACTCGTGATGATCCCCTGCAAATTTTTGCTGACGATGGCATCGTCCGACGAAGCGACGATGGCCGCCAGATGCGCCCTCGCTTCTTCCGCCTGCTTGCGTTCGGTGATGTCGATGTTGATGCCGGCCAGCCGAAGAGGCCGGCCTGAAGCGTCGTTGGATACCTGGAATCGGCCCGCCAACCAGCGGACGGTTCCGTCCGGCCAGACGACGCGCCATTCGGTCTCCTCGGCTTTGTGCGTCTGGAAGGCACGTTCGAGCGCGCCGACGGCTCGGGCGCGGTCCTCGGGATGGATCAGATTCTCCCAGGCTGATTGGGTGCGGGCAAACGCGCCGGGTGCCAGGCCATACAAAGCTTCCAATTGCGGCGTCCATACGTTGACGCCGGTATGGATATTCCAATCGAACACTCCTACACCAGCTCCATCCTGGGCCATGCGGAAACGCTCTTCGCTCTCGCGCAATTCTTCGTTGAGCGTTTCGATCGCCTGCCGCGCTCGGACCGCATCTTCCATCAGGTTGAGGGCGGCGCGGCGCGAGTCCCGCGCCTCCTCGTTTGCCCTCTGGACTTCGGTCACGCGTCGAGCCAGTTCGGTATTGGCGTGGCGCAACCACTCCTCGCTTTCGCGCAACGCTTTCTCCGTTCGATCGCGTTCGATCGCAATGCTGGAGACGTACGCGCCGAACTCGGCCAGTTTCAATTCCCACGCGTCAAGCTGGTGTGGCTCGCCGAAGCAGAGAACAAATAAAGCGATCGGCAAGCCGTCCGCGCCCAGAATAGGCTCGGAATATCCGGCGAAGATGCCGCAGCTCAGGCACAAATCTCGCCACATCTTTGACCAGCGCTCGTCCTTCGTCATGTCCGCGCAGATAATGGGTTTGCCGGAATACATCGCCTCGCCACAGGTGCCAATGCAGAGGTCGTTGATCGGCACATCTTGGAGCGCTGCGCCGAATTCAGGCACCACATCT